>CAZRPD010000003.1:64947-109791 GCA_964601775.1 uncultured Caulobacter sp.
TACTTTGACGTGGACACCGGCGAGGCCCCCCACCGCCCGGGCCCGGCCGTACGGGGGGGGCCCAAAGAAGAGTGTGGCGGCGGGGCGACCAACCCCGCATCCGTTTTCATTGTCTGGGAACCCAAATCCAGGAACCTTCGTCGGTGAGCGCGGTTCACCCTGTGCTGTTTCGTCACGATGTCGAGATACGGCGGAACACGTAGGCTGGACGTAGGTGGGACTGGGGAGTCCGCGATGCGGGCGATGGGGAAGAAGAGCGTTCGGTGTATCGCGGCCATGGTCATCGCCGTGGCCGGCGGCCTTGTGTCGTCCGCGTGCGCCGCCCAGAAGGCGGAGAAGCCTTCGATCTCGTTCCGGGTGAAGCCCGAGACCGCCCGTCCTCTTGATCTTACGCCATCTTCCACCGGTTTCGCGGCGCGCGACCTGGATGCGTTCGAGGGCGACCTGGCTGGCTTCGACCTGTCGCCGGCCGCCGTCGCGGGCGACGTTCGCCTGCTCGATTCCGATCGCTACTACGCTGGCGCGGGTCCGGTGACCTGGCGCTCCAATGCCTATGTCCGGCAGGCCCAGGCCGGCGGCCCGATCGACGCGGTGCGCGTCTCGGTGGCCGGCTCGGCCCCGACCGCGGCCCTGGCCCCCCTGACCCTGCAGCGCCCCGACGCCTACGAGGTCCGCGAGGTGGACGTCACCGTGCTGCGTGGATGGCCCTCGGCCGTGTCGCTGGCTGGCGGCAAGTACGCCCTGGACGTCACCCCGCACGCCGGTGTGGGCTTTGGCGGGGGCGGCGGCTCGGCCGAGGCTGGCGCCACCCTGCGGCTGGGCAAGAAGAAGAACATGGGCGACCGGGTGACCGACGCGCTGGGCGTGCGCGAGGGCGACGAGGCCTTCGGCGACCGCGGGCGCTGGTACATCTTCGCCGCCGCCAGCGGCCGGGCCGTGGGCTTCAACATGCTGCGCGGCCAGAACGGCGACTGGAACCGGGCGGGCCTGTCGCAGGACGTCACCAGCCAGCTGATCGGCGACAGCCAGGCGGGCGTGGCCTGGCGCAAGGGCCCGATGCAGGCCTCGCTGGGCTATATCCACCGCGAGATCCGGGCCAAGGAAGGCATCATGGGCCTGGCCACGCAGAAGGACGACGTGGTGGCCCTGTCGTTCAGCCTGAAACCGCACTGGTAAAAGGCTTTTGGCCTATTAAGCTTGTGTTCCGGCGCGCTTTCATGCAGCAAACGCGCGTCCCTTTCCTGAACCCAGCGATGACATGAGCGAGAGCGAGCCCCCGCGCCGCAAGACCTTGAGCCTCAAGAGCGCGGTCGCCGCCCCCGGTGGCCCGCCGCCGCTCGCGAGCATGGTCTAGCCGCGCGGCCCCACCGGGTTCATCGCCCCGGCGGGGCCCGCCCCCCCGCCCCCGCCACCGGCTCCGGTGGTCGGCGACTGGAAGTGCAAGCCCTGCGGCACGCGCTTCGACCCGCCGACGGAACTGACCGACGAGGACTCCGTCCGCTGCCCGTCGTGCAACGCCCGTCTGGGCCTGGCCTCCGACTTCCGCGCCGATCCCCCGAACGTCGACAAGCTGCGCGCGCGCTGGCTGAAGAAGGCCTAGGCGCAACGTCCGCGTGGAGCGGCTTGATTGCGTTCACCGGCCTGGCGAATAGATTACCTTCGCAAAGACCCGCGAGCTCTTGGCGCCGGGCGGCTCGAAAACGTTCTCAAAGGCTGGCTGCTCAATGCCCACCGCACCGGCGTCCGATCAGCCTTCCGGCTCGCCACGACCCAAGTTCCTGAACGGCGGGGGCGCCTGCGCGGACCTCGTCGCCGCCAAGGATTGGTCGACGACGCCGCTAGGCCCGATCGAGGGCTGGGCCCCCTGCCTGACCAACGCCGTCGCCATCCTCCTGCGCTCGCGCGTGCCCATCGTCATGCTGTGGGGCGTGGAGGGGGTCATGCTCTACAACGACGCCTATTCCGGCTTCGCGGGCGGCCGGCACCCTGAACTGCTGGGCTCCAACGTCCGCGAAGGCTGGCGCGAGGTCGCCGACTTCAACGACAACGTCATGCGCGTGGGGCTGGCCGGCGGCACGCTGCACTACCGCGACCAGGAGCTGACGCTGCATCGCAACGGCGCGCCCGAGCCGGTCTGGATGGATCTCGACTACTCGCCGGTGCTGGACGAGGCCGGCGAACCGGCGGGCGTCATCTGCTTCCTGGCCGAGACCACCGAGCGCGTGGCCGCCGAGCGGCGCAAGGCGTTCCTGCATACGCTGTCGGAAGACCTGCAGGGGCTTCGCACCCCGGCCGACATCATGAGCCTGACCGCCGACCGACTGGGCGAGCGGCTGGACGCCAGCCGGGTGTTCTATGCCGAGATCGCCAGCGGCCGGATGACCGTCGACCGCGACTTCGCCCGGGGCGTGGGCTCGATCGTCGGCGAACACTCGCTGGAAGCCTTCGGTCCGGACCTGCTGGCGGCCTACAAGGTCGGCACGCCGGTCGTGATGCGCGATGTCGGCGGCGACGACCGGCTCGGCCCGGAAGCGCGGGCGGGGCTGACCGCCCGGCAGGTCGGCGCCTTCGTCGACGTCGTCCTGTTCGAGGAGGCCCAATGGGTGGGGCTGCTGGCGGTGCAGAACGCGACGCCGCGGATCTGGACGCAAGACGAGGAAGCGCTGGTCCAGGAGGTCGGCGAGCGGGTCAAGGTCGCGGTCGAGCGGGCGCGCGCCGAACGCGACCGGCTGTGGGACCTGTCCCAGGACATGCTGGCCCGCGCCGACTACAGCGGCATGATGTCGGCCGTCAGCCCGGCCTGGACCCAGGTCCTGGGCTGGAGCGAGAACGAGCTGCTAACGCGCGGCTACGCCACCTTCATGCATCCCGAGGACATGCCGCCGACGCTGGAGGCGATCGGGCAGATGGCCGAGACGCGCCTGCCGACGCGCTTCGAGAACCGCATCGCCACCAAGGACGGCGACTGGAAGCATATCGAATGGACGGTGGCCCCCGAGCCGGACGGGGTCAATTTCGTCGCGGTCGGACGTGACCTCAGCGGCGCCAAGGCGCGCGAGGCCGAGCTGGACGCGGCGCGGGAAGCGCTGCGCCAGAGCCAGAAGATGGAAGCCGTCGGCCAGCTGACCGGCGGCATTGCTCACGATTTCAACAACATGCTGACCGGAGTGATCGGCAGCCTCGACCTGATCAAGCGCAACCTCGCGTCGGGCAAGATGGATCGCGTCGAGCGCTACATGGACGCGGCCTGCTCCTCGGCGCAGCGCGCGGCCGCGCTCACCTCCCGTCTGCTCGCCTTTGGCCGCCGGCAGTCGCTGGACCTGAAGGCGACCGACCTCAACGCCCTGGTCGGTGGGATGGAGGAACTGCTGCATCGCACCCTGGGCGAGCAGATCGCGCTGGAGACGCATCTGGCCGCTGACCTGTGGGCGGCGTCCACCGACATGAACCAGTTCGAGAGCGCCCTGCTCAATCTCTGCATCAACGCGCGCGACGCCATGCCCCATGGCGGCAAGCTGGTGGTGGAGACCAGCAACACCGAACTGGACGAGCGCTATACCCGCGAATATCCCGAGCTCGAGCCCGGCGAGTATGTCGTCCTGAGCGTGACCGACACTGGCGCCGGCATGTCGGCCTCGACGATCGAGAAGGTGTTCGAGCCCTTCTTCACCACCAAGCCGGTGGGGCAGGGGACGGGGCTGGGCCTGTCGATGATCTACGGCTTCGCGCGCCAGTCGGGCGGCCATGTCCGCATTTACAGCGAGCTGGGCCAGGGCACGACGGTCAAGCTGTTCGTCCCGCGCTCGCATGGCGAGATGGACGCACGGACCGAGCCGATGGCGGCGACGCCGCGCGGCTTTGGGGAAACCGTGATGGTCGTCGAGGACGATCCGTCCGTGCGGCTGATCGTGACCGAGGTCCTGGAGGAGCTCGGCTACGGCGCGATCGAGGCCGTCGACGCCAATCGCGCCATCCCGATCCTGCAATCGGGCCAGCGGATCGATCTTCTGGTCACCGACGTCGGCCTGCCGGGGTTGAACGGACGGCAACTGGCGGAGATCGCGCGCCAGTCCCGGCCCGAGCTGAAGGTGCTGTTCATCACCGGCTACGCCCAGAACGCGGCGGTTCGCGCCGGCTTCCTGGATGAGGGCATGGACATGATGACCAAGCCGTTCGCTGTCGAGGCCCTGGCCACGCGGCTGCGCGACATTCTGGGCGGCTGAACCGGCTTAAGGCTCCGCCGGCGCCTCGACGGTGATCGGCGGCGGCTCGTCGCGGATGATGACGCCCGTGCCCGCGGCGGGCGAGAGCGGCAGGGGTTTCTTGAACAGGCCGCGCCACAGGCTCTGCTCCTCGACGGCGCTGGTCCAGACGCTGCCTTCGACTGATTGCTGGAAGCCGGCGTCATAGATGCGGCGCATCAGGTCGGTCTCGAACTTCAGGAGGTTCATGCCCTCGAAGCTGTTGGGGATCGAGGCCACGCTGAGCGGCAGGTTGTGGCGCGAGCAGAAGCCGGCGGCCAGGCTCAGGGCCTGGCGATACGAGAACCGCAGCATGGCGTCGAAGCTGGGGGCCATGATCGAGGCCACGCCCGGCGGGGTCGACTGGGTCGAGGGATCCAGCACGGTGTTCATGATCACGTGCACCCGGCCGCGGCGGAAACGCGGACCCAGGTTGCGCCAGTGCAGCAGGGCGTCGGGCATCAGGAACAGCGGCGCGGCCACGCCGCCGTCGACGTGCATCTCCTGGTGCGGATGGCCGTCGACCTCGACGTCGATCAGCTTGGGCGGAAAGATGCCCGGCACCGAGGAGGAGGCGACAAGGAGCGTGCGGAACAGCTTCAGCGCCTCGTCGCCGCCCCGGGTGGCGATCTCGCCCATGTCCCAGACCACGGCCCGCTGGCTGTCGAGATTGGTGGTGGCGATCAGCAGGCGCCGGCCCTTGGCGTGCTCGACGGCGACGGCCTCGATCATCTCCTGGTCGACGAAGGTCTCGACCAGGGCGTCCAGCGACTCGCCCTTGAAGATGCTGGGACCCAGGGCCGAGCCCAGGCGCCGGAGGCTGAGCAGCTCGGCCGCGTGGCCGCCGACATAGGCGTCGGTCAGGCGATCGTCCCAGGCCGAGCCCAAGAAGGCCAACGGTGCGATCAGGGCGCCGGTCGAAACGCCGGTGACGATGGCGAAGTCGGGCCGCCGGCCGGCGTGGGACAGGCCTACCAGCACCCCGGCCCCATAGCAGCCGCCGGCCGCGCCGCCGGACAGGGCGAGAATGTTGAACTCGTCGCGGCCGATCAGCGAGCGCAGCGGGGCCAGGCGGTCTGCGGCCTGCTTGAGGGCGTCGTCGGCCTGATCGACCGACAGCCGCACGCCGGGAAAGCCGACGGCCTCGACATGGCGGTCGGAGGCTGGCGCGGTCAGGCGCTTGCCCCGCAGCGGGTCGCCGGTCATCCAGTCGCGGAACAGGCCCTGGAAATTTGCCTTACCCGCAGGGTCTTTACCGGGAGGGTCCCTGTCCAAGCGCGGTCTCCGAAGATCAGTGCGAGCTGGCCAGCACCACGCCCACCAGGACGGCCGCATAGTGCAGGCCGGCGCCGCCGATCACGTGGCCGTGCCAGATGGCGCGGCGGAACTTCAGGCGACGCATCAGGTAGAAGATGGTTCCGGTCGAATAGACGAGGCCGCCGATCGCCAGCAGCAGCAGGGCCACCCACGACAGGCCGTCGATCATCGGCTTGATGGCCACCAGGACGAGCCAGCCTAGGGCCAGGTACAGGCCGACCCAGAAGCGCTTGTCCAGGCCCGGCAGGAACAGCTTGGCCAGCACGCCGATCACCGCCACGGTCCAGACCGCCGTGGTCATGCCGATGGCCCACCAGCCGTGCAGGTTCTGGGTGGTGAAGGGGGTGTAGGAGGCGGCGATCATCACGAAGATGCCGGCATGGTCGAAGCGGCGCAGCAGCGGCCGCCAGCGGGCCTTGGCGAAGTTGTAGGCCGTCGACAGCGACAGCATCAGGATCAGGCCGACCGTGTAGATGCTGACCGCCGCCACCTGGCCCAGATCGCCCAGGCCGAACGCCAGGCCCAGCAGGATGCCGCCGCCCAGCAGGGCGCAGGCCAGGCCCGCCAGGTGCACGATCAGGTCGGCGCACTTGGCCCCCGGGGTGGGGTAGTGCGTCGCGACTTCTGGCGCCTCCTGGGTCGGGGCGACGGTGATCTCGGTGGTGGTGGTCGCTGTCATGGCCCCGCCCAATCGAATGCAATTACGTCCGAACGTCTGGTTCGTTCCGCTCATATAAGCGTCGATCATGATGGCTGCGAAAGGGCGCTTCGGACACGATCCGATGAAAAGCGACTCTAGCCCAGCAGGCCGCGCGCGCCGTCGAAGGCCAGCTTGCCGCCGACCGCGATCAGCAGGATGTAAATGACCTTGTAGAAGCCCTCGGCCGGCACGCGGCGCACCAGCCACACCCCGGCCCAGGTCGAGGCCACGGCCAGCGGCAGCAGCACCCCGGCGGTGGCCAGCACCTTGGGCGTGAACTGGCCCAGGGCGATATAGGCCGGCACCTTCATCCAGTTCACGACCGCGAAGAAGATGGCGCTGGTGCCGATGAACACGTCGCGTGGCAGGCGGCGCGGCAGGACATAGATCTGGAACGGCGGGCCGCCGGCGTGGGCGATCTGGCTGGTGAAGCCGGCCGCGATGCCGCACAGCACGCCCAGCCACGGCCGGCCGGGTGTCGCGACGACCTCGGCGGCGGCCTTGACCGCCCGCTCGGCCCACAGCCGCTGCAGGGCGAACAGCATGGCCACCAGGCCGACGGCCAGCTCGACCGCCGCCTCGTCGACGAAGGCCGCCAGGGCCCAGCCCAGGGCGATGCCGCCCGCCGCGGCCGGCAGCATCAGCTTCAGCAGGCCCTTGTCCCAGCTTTTCCGGAAGGCCCAGACGCTGACCACGTCCTGGACCAGCAGGATCGGCAGGGTGATCGAGGCGGCCATGACCGGCGACACCGCCAGGGCCATCATCGGCACCGCCACCACCCCGATGCCGGCGAACCCGCCCTTGGCCAAGCCCAGCAGGATCACGGCCGGAATGGCGACGGCGTAGAAGAACGGGTCGGTCAGCATGAAGCCGAGCCTTAGGCCTTTCGGCCCGGCTAGACCAGCGGTGGGTTCAGCGTCTTGAAGCCGCCGTCGCGCCAATAGGGGAAGTAGGGATAGGGCGGCGTCACGGTGCTGGCGGCGTCGAGGCGGGCGACCTGCTCCGGCGTCAGGCTCCAGCCGACCGCGCCCAGGTTCTGGCGCAGCTGCTCCTCGGTGCGAGCGCCGATGATGACGCTGGAGACGGTCGGGCGCTGCAGCAGCCAGTTGAGCGCGACCTGCGGCACGGTCTTCTCGACCTCGGCGGCGATGGCGTCCAAGGCGTCGACCACCTGATAGAGCCGCTCGTCATCGACGGGTGGTCCGGCGTCGGCGGTGTCATGCAGCCGGCTCTGGGCCGGCAAAGGCTGGCCACGACGGATCTTGCCGGTCAGGCGACCCCAGCCCAGCGGGCTCCAGACCATGGCCCCGACGCCTTGGTCGGCGGCCAGCGGCATCAGCTCCCACTCGTAGTCGCGACCGACCAGCGAGTAATAGGCCTGGTGCGCCACATAGCGCGGCCAGCCGTGGCGGTCGGCGGCGGCCAGGGACTTCATCAGCTGCCAGCCGGAGAAGTTGGAGGCGCCGACATAGAGGACCTTGCCCGCCCGGACGAGGTCATCCAGCGCCGACAGTGTCTCCTCGACTGGCGTCCCCGCGTCGAAGGCGTGCAGTTGCAGCAGGTCGACGCGATCGGTGCGCAGGCGCTTCAGCGCGGCCTCGACGCCTTCGATCAGAGCCTTGCGCGAAGTCCCGCCGTTGAGGCCCAGCTTGGTCGAGACCAGCGCCTGGTCGCGGCGGCCTTCCAGGGCGGCGCCCAGGATCTCTTCCGACGCCCCGTTCGAATAGACGTCGGCAGTGTCGAACAGGGTGACGCCGGCCTCCAGGCAAATGTCGACGATGCGGCGGGCGCCGGCGACGTCGGTGTCGCCCCAGGCGCTGAACAGCGGACCCTGGCCGCCGAACGTGCCGGCCCCGAACGACAGGGCAGGAACCTTGAGGCCGGAACGGCCCAGCGAGCGGTATTCCATGGGGTCTCTCCTTTAGGCGACGGCCGGATTGCGGCGTTCGAGGCTGAGCGAGAAGGCGGCCAAAGCCAGGGCCGACAGCGGCACGGCGGCGGCGATCAGGGGGACGGCGGGGAGACCTGGGCCGTGGTCGATCACCGCTCCGCCCAGCCAGGCGCCGAAGGCGTTGCCGAGGTTGAAGGCGGCGATGTTCAGGCTCGACGCCAGGCCTTGCCCCGCGCCGCCGGCGTGCTGAAGCACCCGCATCTGCAGCGGGGCGACGGTGGCGAAGGCGGCCGCGCCCAGCAGGAAGGCGGCGATCACCGCGCCGACCGCGCTGTGGAACGCAAACGCCGAAGCGCCCATGACCAGGGTCAGCAAAACGAGCGTGCCGACCAGGGCCGCGTTCAGCCCCTTGTCGGCCCAGCGACCGCCGGCCAGATTCCCGGCCACCAGACCCGCCCCGAACACCAGCAGGATCGGCGAGACGGCCTCCTTCGAGAACCCGGCCAGCTCGGTCAAGATCGGCTGGATATAGGTGAACACCGCGAACACCCCGCCGAAGCCCAGCACGGTCATGGCCAGGCCCAGCTGCACCTGCGGGCGGGCCAGGACGGCGAACTCCTCGCGCAGCGGCGCGGGTTCGACCTTGTCCTTGGCGCTGGGGACCAGGGCGGCCAGCACCACCAGGGCGACGGCGCCGACGGCGGCCACCGCCCAGAACGCCGCGCGCCAGCCGAAGGCCAGGCCCAGCCACGCGCCGAACGGCACGCCCAGCAGGGTCGCCAGGGTCAGGCCGGTAAACATGATCGAGATCGCCGAGGCCTTGCGCTCGGGCGCCACCAAGGAGACGGCGACCAGCGAACCGACGCCGAAGAAGGTGCCGTGGGCGAGGGCCGTGACCAGCCGCGCGCCCATCAGGATGCCGTAGGTCGGGGCCAGGGCGGCCAAAACGTTGCCCAGGGTGAAGATCGCCATCAGCACCAGCAGAGTGGTCTTCTTCGGCAGGCGGCGGGTGGCCAGGGTCAGGATCGGCGCGCCGACGAAGACGCCCAGGGCGTAGCCGGTCATCAACAAGCCCGCGGCCGAGATCGACACGCCGAGGTCGGCGGAGACCTGGATCAGCAGGCCCATGATGATGAATTCGGTGACGCCGATGCCGAAGGCGCCGACGGTCAGGGCATAGAGGGCGAGGGGCATGGCGGCCGGCTCCGAGAACAGGAAGCCGACAGATAGCGCGCCCGCGTTCGATGAATTAGATTGCCGCCAGGAACTTCACCTGTGACTTGAGGGCAAGAATGGCGCGCCAGGAGATCAACCGCTCGGGAGAGATGGAGGTCTTTGCCCGCGTCGTCGAGGAGGGCGGCTTCACCTCGGCCGCCAAGGCGATGTCGATGACCCCGTCGGCGGTCAGCAAGCTGGTGGCGCGGCTGGAGGCCCGGCTGGGCTCGCGGCTGGTCGTGCGCTCGACCCGTAAGCTGCAGCTGACCGCAGAGGGTCTGACCTTCCACGAACGGTCCCTGCGGGTGCTGGCCGACCTGGACGAGGCCGAGCGCTCGGTCGCCGCCTGCGCGGTGCCCAAGGGCCGGTTGCGGATCAATTCCAATGTCGGGTTCGGCATCCACTACCTGCTGCCGCTGGTGCCGAAGTTCACGGCCCTGCATCCCCAGGTGCTGGTCGATGTCACCCTGACCGACCAGGTGATCGACCTGCTGGACGAGCGGGCCGAGCTGGCCATCCGCGTGGGGCCGCTGCGGCCCTCGCAACTGGTGGCCAAGAAGCTGGGCGACAGCCGCACCGTCCTGGTCGCCTCGCCCGACTATCTGGCGCGGCGCGGCGTGCCGCAGCATCCCGACGACCTGGCCGCCCACGACCTGATCACCTTCAACTTCACTCGCCATTGCGACGAGTGGCCGTTTCTGATCGCCGGCGAACGGGTCTGTTACCCCGCCCACGGCCGGGCCATGGTCGGCGACGGCGAGAGCGCGGCGCACCTGACCAAGGCCGGGCAGGGGATCACGCGGGTCGGCATCTTCCACGTCGCCGCCGACATCGCCGCCGGCCGCCTGGTCCCGGTGCTGGAGGCCTTCAATTCCGGCGACCTGGAGACGATCAGCGCCGTCTATGTCGGCCACGCCGGCCCGCTGCCCGCCCGCGTGCGGGCCTTCATCGACTTCCTGGCGGCGGATGCGGACGTGGATTGGCCGATGGGGCGGACGGTTTAGCGCCCCCTCCGTCTCGCTGCGTATCCGCAGCGATCCACCTCCCCCGCTTCGCAGGGGAGGAAGACGCTCTCCTCCCCCGTGCAACGGGGGAGGTGGCCCGGAGGGCCGGAGGGGGCGCTCAACGGCTTCAGGCGTCCAGCATCACTTCGGCGATCTGCACCGCGTTCAGCGCCGCGCCCTTGCGCAGGTTGTCGCCGACCACGAACAGCGCCAGGCCATGGGCCACGGTCGGGTCCGGACGGATGCGGCCGACGAACACCGGGTCCTGGCCGGTGGCGGCCAGCGGGTTGGGCACATCCTCCAGCACCACGCCGGGCGCCGCGCCCAGCAGGGCCACGGCGTCGGCCACCGACAGCGGGTGCTCGAACTCGGCGTTGATCGACAGCGAGTGGCCCGTGAACACCGGCACGCGCACGCAGGTGCCCGAGACCGGCAGGCCCGGCAGGTCGAGGATCTTGCGGCTCTCGTCGCGCAGCTTCAGCTCTTCCTCGGTGTAGCCGTCCTCGCCCACGACATAGTTCAGCGGCACGACGTTATAGGCCAGTGGCACGGCCCACTTGACCGGCGCGGGCAGCGGCGCGGCCTCCGGCGAGCGCGCCAGACCGTCCAGGTCGCCTTCCGCGCCGGCGCGTAGTTGGCTGGACAGCACCTCGATGCCCTCCATGCCGCCGCCCGAGGCGGCCTGGTAGGTGCTGACCGTCAGGCGCTTCAGCACCGCCTTGTCGTGCAGGGGCTTGAGCACCGGCATGGCGGCCATGGTGGTGCAGTTGGGGTTGGCGACGATGCCCTTGGGAATGTTGTTCAGCGCGCCCGGATTGACCTCGGCGACCACCAGCGGAACCTCGGGGTCCGAGCGCCAGGCCGAGCTGTTGTCGATGACCACGGCGCCGGCCGCCGCGGCCTTCGGCGCCAGCACGCGCGAGGTGTCGCCGCCAGCCGAGAAGAACACGATGTCCAGGCCGGCGAAGTCGGCGGTCGCGGCGTCCTCGACCACGATCTCTTGGCCGTTGAAGTCGACCTTGGTCCCGGCCGAGCGGGCTGAGGCGAACAGGCGAAGCTGGGCCAGCGGGAAGTTCCGCTCGGCCAGCAGCTCGCGCATCATGCCGCCGACCAGACCGGTGGCGCCGACGACGCCGACGCGCGGCGGATGGGATCGGGAAAACTTGAAGCTCATGACGAAGGCGTCTCCTGGAAGTGTGGAGCGCGGGAGCGTCAGGTCTCGTTGAGTGAGAGCCGGCCCCGCGCTTGGCGGGGCTGGTTCGGGATGCCGCTTAGATCGCGCGCATACCCGCCGCCCCACCGAAGCGGGTCGTTTTGCGGGTAATAATTTTAGTCGCGGACAATTGCATCGGCGGCGCTTCTAGCGAGGAAGCGCCGCCGCGTAAAGCCGGTTTAGAGGAACAATGATGCGGCGTTGCCGACGTTGTGCATTAACACGGGCAATAAAATGCTCCCCGTGCGCAGGCGGACCCAGACGGCGATGAACGACGGGCCGGCCGTCAGGGCGAAATAGAGCGGCTCGAACGACACCCCGCTGCGCGAGACGCTGAAGGCGTGGGCCAGGCCGAACAGCATGCAGGACAGCACCGCGCCCCAACCCCAGTCGACGCCCAGAAACCGCACACGGCCGGCGAAGGCGCGGTCCAGGACCAGCAGCAGGACGCCGCGATAGAACAGCTCCTCCTCCAGGCCGGGCATGGAGAGCTGGAAGGCCATGGTTTCGGCCGAGGTGGGCTCGTTGGGGAAGGCCAGGGCCAGGCCAACGAACAGCAGGGCGTAGAGGCTGGCCACGACCAGCGGCGCCTTCACATCGGCCTGGCGCAGGGTCACGCCGCAGCGCCGCCAGCCCAGGATCGCAGCGACGGCGAGGGAGGCGGCCAGGGCCAGCAACTTGCCCTCCCAGTTCCACTGTCCCGGGATCAGGTCGGGCAGGCGGCCATAGACGCGGGTCAGCAGCGTGTCGTTCAGCAGAACCAGGCCCGCAGCGGCCAGCAGCCAGCGCGGCGAGACATTGCGGCGGCCCAGGAGGCCGATCGCCCCGCCCGCCAGAAGCAGCAGCGCCACCGTCGCGCCGATACCAAAGATGCCGTTCATGAGGTCGCCCCGAATTCAGATCGAGGCGCGGCTTTAGGGTCGGGGCGGGGTCCGCGCTTCTCAGAAGACGGCGGCGCGTTCCTCAGAAGACGTTTCCCCGCGGAAGGCGCTGGGCGGCCGGCCCTCGATGGCCTGGAACGCGCGGTTGAACGAGGCCAGCGAGGCGAAGCCGCTGTCCAAAGCGATGGCGATCAGCTTGTCGTCGGCACGGGCCGGATCGGCCAGCCGCCGGCGGGCCTCCGCCACACGTAGCGCGTTGAGGAAGGCGCGGAAGTGGTCGTGGCCCAGCCGGTGGTTGATCAGCTGGCGCACGGTGCGTTCGGGCGCGCCCATCCGTCGGACGAAGTCGGCGAAGGTCAGATCAGGCTCCAGATAGATCTTGTCGACCTCGACCAGCACCCGCAGCCGCTCGGCCAGGCGGGCCTCGTCGCTCGTCGGGGGCAGGACGGCCGGGGCTGGCGATGCCAGGGGCGGCGGGGCGGGAAGCAAACGCATCGCCAGCCAGACGGCGAAGGCCAGGAAGGCGGCGTTCTGGACGATGGCGAAACCGTGCGGACCCCAGTCCAGCCCCATGACCACATCGACCAGGAAGTCGGCCAGCAACTGTCCGGCCAGCAGCGCGACCACCAGCACCCGGTCCCGCCGGCGGGCGTCCAGCAGGTCGCCATCGCGATCGCGCACCAGCCGCCAGGCCAGATAGGCCAGCATGCCAAGGCCGAGGGCGATCAGCAGCCACGACAGCCCCTTGCTCTCCAGCGCCGGCCCGAACAGGCCGCGATCGGCGCTGGCGACGAACACCCAGGCGATCCCGGCGACCAGCACCGGCCCGCGCGGCCGGAACGCCGCGTCGAAACTGGCCAGGCAGAACCACCACATGAACACCGCCGCATAGCCGGCGATCATCGTCCCGACCTGACCGACAGGCCCGGTCAGCCGCAGCGCCCCGACGGGTGTGTTGCCGCCCAGGAAGCCCGCCAGGCACACGGCCATCGGCGCGAAATAGACCGCCAACCGCCGCGTCCGCGGATCCCGCGCCAGCAACGCCGCCAGGAACAGCAACAGCGCCGCGCCGGCGACGCGGACGATGACGTCGAGCTGGAGGAGGGTCATGGGGCTCCGTTGAGGTGGCGGCAGGAGGATCGCACTGGACGACGGTGGTCAGGGGATATTGAAGCGCCCCCTCCGTCACGTCGCCTCCAAATGAGATTTGGCGGCGCCGCGCCACCTCCCCCGTTTCACGGGTGAGGAGAAAGCGGCTCTTTCCTCACCCGTAGCGAAGCGTGCGGGGGAGGTGGCGCGATGCGGATACGCATCGCGACGCAGGGGGCGCTAGCCCGCCTGCTGCCCCAACCGCTCCCAGCCGTCGAAGAACGGGAAGCGCTGCGCCCAGAATGCCGCCAGCCTCGGGTCAGCATCCACCCGCTTCACCACCTCCGCCATCCTCGGCGCGGCCTCGTAGAACCGCACCCTTCTCGGCCCCCAGCGGCTGACGACGGTGACGTAGAGGTCCAGCACCGTCAGGTCATCGCCGAGCAGGTAGCGGCCGGGGCTGAGTTGGCTCTCCATCATCGTCCAGCAGTCGACGATCCGCTCGGCGGTCGCCGCCTTGATCCGGGCTTGGACCTCCGGGTCTGGCCCGCCCAGGCGAGACGGGTCATCGCGCACCCAGAACAGCGAATAGATCGAGGCCGGGATGAAGGTCATCCAGCGCAGGAACTGGGCGCGGACCGGATTGTCGATCGCCGGCCCCAGTCGCGCGGCCGGATAGCGGTCGGCCAGCCAGATCAGGATGGCGGCGCTTTCGGTAATCGTTTCGCCTTCGGGGGTGACCAGGGCGGGAATCTGCTTAAGGGGATTGATTGCAGCGACCTTGGCCTGTTGCGCCTCGCCCTCCCAGGTCGGGGCCTCGACGATCTCATAGGGCAGGCCGATCAAGGACATAGCCGCTTCGACCGGCACGCCGCCCGAGCCCAAGGCGCTGAACAGCTTGAACGGCTTTTCCACAGGTTTTCCCCTATGTTGTGGAGGGCGACGCTTTGCCACACAAGATGTAGTGGACAGGACGGTCACGACTCTGGCTTACTCCCGTCATAGCCTATCCTAGCCCACCCGTTCGATTCCCGCTGCCCGAGGCTCCGCCATGTCCGCTCCGTCGTCGCTGATCCTGCCTGGCCTGATGACCCCTTCGGGCGGCTACAAGCCGTTCCGCTATCCCTGGGCCTATGACTTCTGGAAGAAGCAGCAGCAGGTCCACTGGATGCCCGAAGAGGTGCCGCTGGGCGAGGACCTCAAGGACTGGGCCGTCAAGCTGAACGACAAGGAGCGCAATCTACTGACGCAGATCTTCCGCTTCTTCACGCAGTCCGACGTCGAGGTGCAGGACAACTACATGGAGCGCTACGGCCGGGTGTTCAAACCGACCGAAGTGAAGATGATGCTGGCCTCGTTCGCGAACATGGAGACCATCCATATCGCGGCCTACGCCCTGCTGCTCGAGACCATCGGCATGCCCGAGACCGAGTTCTCGGCGTTCATGGAATACGAGGCCATGAAGGACAAGCATGACTACATGCAGACCTTCGGCGTCGACTCCAACGCCGACATCTGCCGCACGCTGGCGATGTTCGGGGGCTTCACCGAGGGCCTGCAGCTGTTCGCCTCGTTCGCGATGCTGATGAACTTCCCGCGCTTCAACAAGATGAAGGGCATGGGCCAGATCGTCTCGTGGTCGATCCGCGACGAGAGCCTGCACTGCGACGGCATCATCAAGCTGTACCACGCCTTCAACAAGGAGACGGGCGCGGTGACCAAGGCCGTGGCCGACGACATCGTCGACTGCTGCAAGACCGTGGTGAAGATGGAGGACGCCTTCATCGACCTGGCCTTCGAGGCCGGCGACATTCAGGGCATGACTCCCGACGACATCAAGTCGTACATCCGCTTCATCGCCGACTGGCGCCTGCGCCAACTGCAGCTGCCGGAAGTGTACGGCGTCAAGGAAAACCCGCTGCCCTGGCTGCAGTCGCTGCTGTCGGGCGTCGAGCACGCCAACTTCTTCGAGGCCCGGGCGACCGAATATTCGAAGGCCGCGACCAAGGGCGCGTGGCACGGTTCGGAAGGCGTCTGGACCAGCTTCGACGAGATGATGAAGAAGCGCACGGACGTTCCGGCGCTTTAAAGCTTCACGTCTTTAAGCCTCGCACGGGGGTGTCGAGAAGGGCGGGATCAGGCGGGAGCCGGGTCCCGCCCTTCTTCGTTCTGAAGACGCCTTGTTGCAGCCTCGCTTCCGACACAACGCAAGGTGCAGCTTCCGCATCCCTGGGCTGATCCGGGGCGTGGGGCGGTGATGAGGGGTTCACGACGAGGAAGGCTGGGGCTCGTCGCGGCGCTGTCCCTGGCGCTGCATGCCCTGGTGCTGGTCTGGCTGGCCTGGCCCCAGGCGCCGGCGCTGGTGGCGATGGGACCTGACCGGCCACTGATGTCCGTTGAGCTGCTGGATCCGCCGACGGCGCGGCCGGAAAGGGTCGCGACGGTCGCGCGTCCGGCGGCGTCCGGGCGGAGCGATGCGCCTGCGCCCAGGGCGGAGGTGCGTGAGGTGGAGGCTGTTTCGTCCGCCGCCGTCGGCGCGGCCCCGGCGACGTCGACGCCTGGCGTTTCCGAAGGCTTGCGCGCCGCCCTTCGCGCCACCGCCGGCTGCGCGGGGGCCAAGACCCCGGAGGCGCGCGAGGCCTGCGAGGAGAAGCTGGGGCGAATGAGCGCCTCGGCGCCGCGCTACGGCCCGCACATGGATCCCGGCAAGCGGGCCTATTACGACGAGGTCGCCGCAGCGGGGGCCTCGGGCCGCGGTTACGGCGACGACCAGCCTGGGGCGGTGACGCCGGGCGGGGCGGCCTATTTCCGCGGCGTGAACTGTTCGATCAAGTTCGGCGTGGGCAAGGCGCCGAAGGATCGACAGGGCGAGGTGCGCCTGGGCCGTACGCCCTGCTCGATTCCCTTGCAGGGCAGCTTCTTCACGCCCGAGGCCAGCGTCCGCAGGCGCTAGAAGTTCAGGGCCTCGTCCTCTACGTAAGGCCGACGCAGTTCGGAGCTTTCCGCATGACCACCATCGCCCTGATCGGACCCGGCGCCATCGGCGGGACGCTCGCCACCTGGTTGGCGCAGCGCGAGGACATCGACCTGACCGTCTGCGTGCGCACGCCGTTCGAAACGCTGTCGGTCGAGACGCCGGAGGCGACGATCACGGCGACGCCGAAGATTGTGACTTCACCCGAGGGGCTGGCGCCGGTCGACTGGGTGCTGGTGGCGACCAAGACCTACGACGATGCCGCCGCCGCGGCCTGGCTGAAGCCGCTGTTGGGGCCGCACACCAAGGTCGCGGTGATCCGCAACGGGGTAGAGCATCGCGAGGCCTTCGCCGGCCGTGTGGCAAACGAGAACCTGGTTCCGGTGATCGTCGACTTCCCGGCAGAGCGGCCGGCGCCAGGCGTGTTCCGCCAGCGGCGCTATGGCTGGATCCGCGTTCCGGCGGGCGATGTCGGCGAGGCTTTCGCGGCCCTGTTCGCCCATACGCCGATCGACGTGGCGACGACGGACGACTTCGTCTCGGTGGCCTGGCGCAAGCTGGCCCTGAACGCGGCGGGCGCGGTCAACGCCGCGACGCTGAAGCCCTCGGGCGTTTCGCACGACGACGGCGCGGCGGCGGTGATGAAGACCCTGATCGCCGAGTGCGTGGCGGTGGGGCGGGCCGAGGGCGCGATCCTGGCCGACGACCTGGGCGACCAGGTGGTGAACGGCTATCGCGACGGGCCGCCAGACCTGGTCAATTCGCTGCTGGCCGACCGCCAGGCGGGTCGGCCGATGGAGCTGGACGCCCGCAACGGCGTCATCGTCCGCAAGGGCGCGACCCATGGCGTGCCGACGCCGGCCAACGCGATGATCGTGGCGCTGATCAACGCGGCGGCCGGCTAGGGCCTATAGCCTTATGGCTGGTGCTTCTTGGGAAGCGCCTTGACCTGTTCGGGGGTCAGCTTGGTGATGGTCTTGGCGCGGATCGGCATGGCGAAGCCCATGCCGTCCGAAACCCGCAGATCCAGGTCCATCGGCGAGCAGACGCTGTCGGTGCCGCGCACCACCGAAACCAGGTGGTTGCCTGGCCAGGTCAGCTGGTTGGAGCCCCAGGCCAGGTCGACGCGATAGACCTCGCGGTTGCGGACCTTGAGATACAGGGTGTTCTTGTCCGGAGCGGTCCAGCCGCGCCAATCCGACAGGTAGAAGCACTGGCGAGGCGGTTTGGTCGGCTTGGCGTCCGTCGTCGCCGTAGCCGTCCCTTGAGCGGCGAAGGCCGCCGGAGCGCCCATGGCCGCAACCGCCAGGCCGATCAGCGCCGTACGCGTGATGTGAGCGATCCTGCTCATGAGCGTCGTCCTAAAAAAATCCCTCGGAGTCAGAGATTGGTGTTCGGGGGATCGGTGTCAAGTTTTTACTGTACATTTGAAACTGTACACGAAAAAGCCCGCCGCTCCTGAGGGGCGGCGGGCTTGTCGAAACGATGGAGCCGAAAGACCTAGGCCTTGGCGGGTTCGGCCTCGGGATCGGGGTCGTCCAGCTCGCCCTCCCACTTGGCGACCACGGCGGCGGCGACGCTGTTGCCAACCACGTTGGTGGCGCTGCGGCCCATGTCCAGCAGGTGGTCGACGCCGAGCACCAGGGCGATCCAGGCGTCGGGCATGCCGAAGTGGGTCAGGGTGGCCATGATCACCACCAGCGAGGCGCGGGGGATGCCGGCGATGCCCTTGGACGTCACCATCAGCAGCGCCAGCATGAAGATCTGCTGCTGGATCGACAGGTGCACGCCGTGGGCCTGCAGGATGAACATGGTGGCGAACGTGCAGTACAGCATCGAGCCGTCGAGATTGAACGAGTAGCCCAGCGGCAGCACGAACGAGACGATGCGGCGGCGCACGCCGATCTTGGGCAGGCCGTCCAGGATGCGCGGATAGGCGGCTTCCGAGCTGGCGGTCGAGAAGGCCAGCAGGGCCGGATCGCGGATCACGCCGAACAGGGCGATCGCGCGCTTGCCCAGCACCGCGAAGGCGGCGGCGAACAGCAGCACCCACAGCACGCCCATGGTGGCGTAGAAGCCCAGCACGAACTTGCCGTAGACGGCCAGCATCGAGATGCCCTGGGTGGCGATCGACGAGGCCAGGGCGCAGAAGATGGCCAGCGGGGCCAGCTTCATGACGAAGCCGGTGACCTTCAGCATGATCTGGGCGCCTTGCTCGGCCAGCTCCATGATCTGCGGGGCCTTGTTGTCCAGCGTGGCCACGGCCGTGCCGACGAACAGCGAGAAGACGACGATCTGCAGGATCTCGTTCTTGGCCATGGCGTCGAAGATCGAGGTCGGCACCAGGTGAACGATGAAGGTCTGCAGGGTGAAGCCTTCGGTCGAGGCGGCCGGCGGCGGCGCGCCCGCCGTGACCGTGTCGTGCAGGGCCAGGCCCGCGCCCGGCTGCAGCAGGTGGACCATCAGCAGGCCCAGCAGCAGCGACACGGCCGAGGCGCTGATGAACCAGCCCATGGTCTTGACGCCGATGCGGCCGACCGAGGCGGCGTCTTCCATGTGGGCGATGCCGGCCACCAGGGTGGTGAAGACCAGCGGGGCGATGATCATCTTGATCAGCCGCAGGAAGAGGTCGGTGCCCAGCTTGAACCACTTGGCGGCTTCGGCGGCCTGCTCGGGGCTGAGGAACTGGTTGCAGCCCCAGCCCACGACGACGCCCAGCACCATCGATGCGATGATCAGAATAGCGAAACGCTTGTTCATGAAGTCCCCTCGAGCGCCGACGGCGCGGACGTCCCTAAAGTCGACGCGAGATGCCTATGACACCCCGATGCTTGGATGACGTACGAGACCCCGCTCGCCTCACCTGCCTCGTGGCGTTTTTTGTCCTTGTGACCGACGAAAGCGGGTTCGTCCATGCCTGATGGCGCGCACGAGGGGGCCGTCTCGCCAATGTCGCGAAACATCGCTATAAGGCGCCATGTCAAACCAAGAAAAAGCAATCGCCGTCGTCGAACGGCTCAATGACGAATACGAGCGCGCCGTCGGCGCCCTCCGCGACGCCCTCCGGGCCTATCTGGACGCTGGAACACGGCCCGACCCGCAGACGCGGTTCGACGGCACGTTCGCCTATCCCGAGCTGCGCCTGACCTACGACCCCGAGGCCCTGCCGCCCAAGCTGGCCCGTTCGTACGCCCGCGTCAGCCGTCCCGGCGTCTATTCGACCACGATCACCAAGCCGGCCCAGTTCAAGGACTATCTGGTCGAGCAGCTGACCCTGCTGATGGACGACTTCGAGGTCGAGATCGAGGTCGATCGTTCGCGCCAGGAGATCCCCTATCCCTACGTGCTGGACGCCACGATCGACCTGAACCAGGCCGACGTGCGCAGCGAGGATATCGCGCGGTTCTTCCCGACCACGGACCTGGCCTTCATCGGCGACGAGATCGCCGACGGCGTCTGGGATCCGGCCCTGGAGGACACCCGTCCGCTGTCGCTGTTCGACGGCCTGCGCACCGACTTCTCGCTGGCGCGCCTCAAGCACTACACCGGCGCTCCGGCCGAGGACGTGCAGCAGTTCATCCTGTTCACCAACTACAACCGCTATGTCGACGAGTTCGTGCGCTGGGGCATCGAGCAGCTGCAGCAGCCTGATAGCCCTTACACGGCGCTGTCGTGCGCCGGCGGGCTGACCATCACCGCCAACACCGCCAATCCGGAACTGGCGGTGGCGGAGTCGACCTGGCGCAAGCACCAGATGCCAGCCTACCACCTGATGGCGCCGGGCGGCGCGGGCGTCACGCTCGTGAACATCGGCGTCGGCCCGTCCAACGCCAAGACGATCTGCGACCACCTGGCGGTGCTGCGGCCCCAGGCCTGGCTGATGATCGGCCACTGCGGCGGCCTGCGCGACACCCAGACCATCGGCGACTACGTCCTGGCTCACGCCTATCTGCGCGACGACCACGTGCTGGACGCCGTGCTGCCGCCCGAGATCCCGGTGCCGTCGATCGCCGAGGTGCAGCGCGCCCTCTACGACTCGGCCAAGGCGATCAGCGGCGACAGCGGCGATCAACTGAAGAAGCGCCTGCGCACCGGCACCGTGGTCACCACCGACGACCGCAACTGGGAACTGCGCCACAGCCTGTCGGCCCTGCGCTTCAACCAGAGCCGGGCCGTGGCCATCGACATGGAGTCGGCGACGATCTCGGCCCAGGGCTATCGCTTCCGGGTGCCGTACGGGACGCTGCTGTGCGTTTCGGACAAGCCCCTGCACGGCGAGATCAAGCTGCCCGGCCAGGCCAACGCCTTCTACGAGCGGGCGATCAGCCAGCACCTGCAGATCGGCATCATGGCCTGCAAGCTCTTGCACGCCGAGGGGCCGAACCTGCACTCGCGCAAGCTGCGGGCGTTCGACGAACCGCCGTTCCGGTAAGGTCGAGAAATAGATCCTCCCCCGCGATGCGGGGGAGGTGGCCCAGAGGGCCGGAGGGGGCTAACGCGGCATGCGTCCAGCTTGCCCCCTCAGTCGGCTTCGCCGACAGCTCCCCCGCATCGCGGGGGAGCATCTCTTGGCCCTAAGCCTCCTCCGCCCAGGCCTTGATCAGCTGGTGCGCGATGGCCAGCGACGGCGGGGCGAACAGGCCTTCCAGTTCGCCCTTCAGCAGCTGCGTCGCCTCTTCCTTGCTGAACCAGCGCACGGCCTCCAGCTCGGTCTGGTCTGGCGCCGCGTCAGCGCTGTCGACCTCGGCGATCAGGCCGATCATCAGCGAGCTGGGCCAGGGCCACGGCTGGCTGGAGTGATAGCGCACGGCGGTGGCGTTCAGCCCGGCCTCTTCCTTCAGCTCGCGGGCGCACGCCTCCTCGATGGTCTCGCCCGGCTCCAGGAAGCCGGCCAGCGCCGAGTACATGCCCTCGGGCCAGGCGGCCTGGCGGCCCAGCAGACATTTTCCGTCGTGGACGCCCAGCATGATCACCACCGGATCGGTGCGCGGGAAGTGCTCGGCGTCGCACGCCGGGCAGATGCGCTTCCAGCCGCCGTCGCTGACCTCGGTCTGCTGGCCGCAGGCGCTGCACCAGCGATGCCGGCGGCGCCATTCGAACATCGACTTGGCGGTGGCCAGGATGCCGGCGTCGGCCGGCGGCATGGTCGCGGCCGCGCCGCGCAGCTCTTCGAACCGGCCCAGCCCCTGCAGCGGTCCCTCGGCCGGATCGCCGGTCGTGTCGATATCGACGGCGAAGACGGCGATATCCTTCCACAGCCCCAGGAACAGCAGGCGCTCGGGCCCGCCGGCCAGGTCCTGGGCCATGTCGGCGCGCAGATAGGCGATCTGGACGCCTGTTGGGCCGCCGTCCTCGCCCGGCAGGTCCTCGACCAGCGGCTTGCCGTTCCACAGCGCCACGGCCAGGGATTCGGGATCGGCCAGTTTCTCGGCCAGCCAGGACTCGTCGCCGCGGCGCTCGCTGGCGCGGTTCAGCGGGTTGCCCGCGAAGGTGTTGGTGATGATCGACAGAGGCATGATGGAACCTCTAGCGCGAGCTTGAACGCTCGTCACGACGTCGCATCATCGTCATGCGTCTTGCATCCGCCGCAAGGAGTCGCGATATAGGCCTTGGAGATCGGCGCGGACGGAAGCCTCGCCAACCTGGTCAGGGCCGAGAGGCAGCAGCCACAACGAGATCACCTCTGGGTCGCTGTCCGGTCTCCACCTTCCCCTAAAATTTGTCAGCATATGCGCGCGCGAGCCGGCGTGAGGCTTTTGCTGCGCCCTTCGCCCCACTACACTCAGCGCCATGGCCGACCACGACGACCTTTCCGATTCCACGCCGCCGTGGGACGAGGCTCCCGCCGAGCGGGACGAGAATACCGTCGACATCTTCGGCGGCGCGCCCGCGCCGACGCCGGTCGTCGCCGCGGAAGAGGCGCGCCCGGTCGTCCAGGATCCGCCGCCCGAGACCGGCGACGCCTATACGGTGCTGGCGCGGAAATATCGTCCGCGCACCTTCGAGGACCTGATCGGCCAGGAGGCCATGGTCCGCACGCTGGCGAATGCGTTCTCGACCGGCCGCATCGCCCACGCCTTCATGCTGACCGGCGTGCGCGGGGTCGGCAAGACGACGACCGCCCGCCTGCTGGCCCGGGCGCTCAACTACGAGACGGACACCGTCAAGGGACCGTCCGTCGACCTGACCGTCGAGGGCTATCACTGCCGCTCGATCATCGAGGGCCGGCACATGGACGTGCTGGAGCTGGACGCCGCGTCGCGCACCAAGGTCGACGAGATGCGCGAGCTGCTGGACGGGGTGCGCTATGCCCCGGTCGAGGCGCGCTATAAAGTCTACATCATCGACGAAGTGCACATGCTGTCGACGGCGGCGTTCAACGCGCTGCTGAAGACGCTGGAAGAGCCGCCGCCGCACGCCAAGTTCATCTTCGCCACCACCGAGATCCGCAAGGTGCCGGTGACGATCCTGTCGCGCACCCAGCGCTTCGACCTGCGCCGGGTCGAGCCGGACGTGCTGGTCAAGCACTTCGACCGGATCTCGGCCAAGGAAGGCGCGCGGATCGAGATGGACGCGCTGTCCCTGATCGCCCGTGCGGCCGAGGGCTCGGTGCGCGACGGCCTGTCGCTGCTGGACCAGGCCATCGTCCAGACCGATCGCGGCCAGACGGTCACCTCGGCCGTGGTCCGCGACATGCTGGGCCTGGCCGACCGCGGCCAGACCATCGCCCTGTTCGAAAACGTCATGGCCGGCAAGACCAAGGACGCGCTGGAAGGCTTCCGCGCCCTTTGGGGCTTTGGGGCAGACCCGGCCGTGGTCATGCTCGATGTGCTGGATCACTGCCACGCCTCGGCGGTGTCTAAGGCCCTGGGGCCGGACGCCCTGTCGATGCCCAAGGAGCAGGCCGCGCGCCTGGCCGCGATCGGGGCGCACACCTCGGCTGGCACCCTGTCGCGGCTCTGGCAGATGCTGCTGAAAGCCCATGAGGAAGTGCGCCGCGCGCCCGACGCCATGGCCGCGGCCGAGATGGCGCTGATCCGCCTGTGCTACGCCGCCGACCTGCCCGGTCCGGAAGAAGCCCTGAAGGCCCTGCGTGACGGTTCGCCGATCGGTGGCGGCGGCCCCGGCGGTGGTGTGTCCATGGGTGGCGGTGGCGGCGGCGGAGCCGTCTCGGCCCACGCCCCGATGACCCTGGCCGCGCCGGGCGTACAGGCCATGCCGGTCGTGGCCTCGTTCGACGACGTCATGGCCCTGATCGCCGCCAAGCGCGACATTGGGCTTCGGCTCGACGCCGAGCAATATATCCGCCCGATCAGCTTCCGCCCTGGCGCGATCACCTTCGAGGCCGGTCCCGGCGCGCCCGGCAACCTGGCCGGCCGTCTGGTCCGCTTCCTGAAAGAGCATACCGGCCAGCCCTGGCTGGTTGCGGCCGAAGGCGGCGGCGGGGCCGAGAGCCTGATGGAGCGCCAGAAGCGCGAGGACCGCGAGCAGCTCGAGGAGATCAAGAAGGATCCCTTCGTGTCCTCGGTGCTCACGACCTTCCCCGGCGCCGAGATCGTCGAGATCCGCAAGCTTCTCACCCCCGAGACGCCGCCGCTGGAGCCGGACGAGGAAGAGGGCTGACGATAAAAGCTGTCATCCCGGCCAAGCGCGCAGCGCGCCGAGCCGGGATCGCGGCAAGCGCCGGTGTTTCCGGCGGTCCCGGCCTTCGCCGGGATGACAGGTAAGGTTTGGAGATGACGCGATGAAAGACCTCGGCGGCCTGATGAAGCAGGCCCAGGCCATGCAACAGAAGCTGGCGGACGCCCAGGCGCGTCTGGCCGAAAGCACCGTCGACGGGACCTCGGGCGGCGGCATGGTCACCGTCACCCTCAAGGGCACGGGCGAACTGGCCAAGGTGGTGCTGGACGAGAGCCTGATCGAGCCGGGCGAGGGCGAGGTCATCGCCGACCTGATCGTCGCGGCCCACGCCGACGCCAAGAAGAAGCTGGACGCCAAGCAGGCCCAGATGATGCAGGACGCCGCCGGCCCGATGGCGGGCCTGATGGGCGGCATGCCCGGGATGAAGTTCTAGAAGCTTGGCCGCCTCCGCCGGACCTGAGATCGAACGCCTGATCGCCCTGCTGTCCAAACTGCCGGGTCTGGGTCCGCGCTCGGGCCGGCGGGCGGCGCTGGCGCTTCTGAAGAAGCGCGACACGCTGCTGGCGCCGCTGGCCCTGGCCATGGCTGAGGCGCAGGCCAAGGTCCGGACGTGCTCGACCTGCGGCTCGCTGGACGTCACCGACCCCTGCGCGGTCTGCGCCGACATGACCCGCGACGTGCGCCTGCTGTGCGTGGTCGAGGAGGTCGGCTCGGTCTGGGCCATGGAGCGCGGCGGCTCGTTCAAGGGCCGCTACCACGTCCTGGGCGGCCTGCTCTCGGCGCTGGACGGCGTGGGGCCGGAAAACTTGCGCATCGGCGAACTGGTCGCCCGCGTCGCGGACGGCGCGGTCGCCGAGGTGATCCTGGCCTTGCCCGCGACCGTCGACGGCCAGACGACCGCCCACTACATCGCCGACCGCCTGGCCCGCACCAATGTGCCTGTGACCATGCTGGCCCGCGGCGTCCCCGTCGGCGGCGACCTCGACTGGCTCGACGACGGCACCATCGCCCAAGCGTTGCGCGCCCGGCGACCGGCCTAGCCCAATTTCGGAAAAACGACGGTCTTCCACCTGACACGCGGGGCGAGCCGTGCCAGCTTCCCATGGTCGCGCTTGGCGATCGTCGCCGCGCGTTGAAGGGACTGAAGTCCATGAGCACGCCCGAAGACACGGCTCCCGAAGCCGAACCCGAAGTTCCGC
Organism: uncultured Caulobacter sp.; assembly: GCA_964601775.1. GTDB lineage: Bacteria > Pseudomonadota > Alphaproteobacteria > Caulobacterales > Caulobacteraceae > Caulobacter. Next base: position 90,313 of record CAZRPD010000003.1, read on the forward strand.
ACGTCGCCAAGGTCGGCGTGGTCGATCGCGGCCACAACGTCACCGGCTTCGGCGGCGAGCCGATCAGCGGCATGATCGCCGACCTCGCGGACGGCGACGACTGATCCGGACGCAGCGGCCGGGCGACACCGCTCGGCCGCCTTTCGCCGGGAGGCGATTTCCGCTAAGGAACGGAGCATGAACTTCTCCGATCCGTTCCTCGTCCTGGCCATCGTCTTCGCTCTGGCCACCGTCGCCTGCGCCCTGTGGGCCATAGCCTTGCAGCGCCGGGCCGCCACGGCCGAGGCTCAGGTGGCGATGCTGACCGAGCGGGGCCGGCTGCTGGAAGACCAGACGGCCACCCAGATCGAGCTGATCCGCGCCCAGGCCGCCCAGAGCGCCAACGCCATCGCCGAACAGCTGATCAAGCGCGCCGACGAGAACGCCAAGAGCCGGGACAACCTGGCCCAGGCGCGGCTCGAAGCCCAGCTGAAGCCGGTCGCCGACACCCTGGCCAAGTTCGAGGCCCAGGTCACCGCGGTCGAGAAGGCTCGCGCGGAAGAGACCGGTGGCCTCAAGGCCCAGATCACCGCCCTGCTGGAGGCCTCGACCGCCACCCAGGCCGAGGCCCGCAAGCTGTCGGCCGCCTTGCGCCGCGGGGCCGGGGTGCAGGGCCGCTGGGGCGAGCAGACTCTTCGCAACGTGCTCGAGGCCGCGGGTCTCAACAGCCGCTTCGACTTCCAGGAGCAGTTCAGCGTCGACACCGAGGAGGGCCGTCGGCGGCCCGACGTCAAGGTCACCTTGCCCGGCGGCGGGGTGTTCGTCATCGACGCCAAGTGCTCGCTGAACGCCTTCCTGGAGGCCCAGGACGCCACCGACGACGCTCTGCGCGAAGCCGCCATGGTCCGCCACGCCGCCAGCGTGCGCAGCCACATGCAGGGGCTGTCGTCCAAGACCTACTGGGACCAGTTCGCGGGCGAGGGCTCGCCCGACTTCGTGGCCATGTTCGTGCCCGGCGACGGCTTCCTGGCCGCCGCGCTCGATCGCCTGCCCGAGCTGATGGCGGAAGCCATGGATCGCCGGGTGGTGCTGGTGACGCCGACCACCCTGTTCGCGCTGTGCAAGGCGGTCGCCTATGGCTGGCGGGCCGAGGATCAGGCCAAGAACGCCGCCCGCATCGTCGAGGTCGGCCGCGAGCTCTACAAGCGGGTCTCGGTCATGGGCGCCCACGCCGGCGCCATGGGCAAGGCGCTGGAGAGCGCGGTGGGCAAGTACAACCAGTTCGTCGGCTCGCTGGAGAGCCAGGTCCTGACCCAGGCCCGCCGCTTCGAGGAGCTGTCGGTCGACCACGAGGGCAAGAAGATCGACGAGCCGGCGGCGGTGGAGCAGGGCGTGCGTCCGCTCAGCAAGCTCGCAGTGGGACAATCTCCCACCTTGACGCTCGGAAATGACCCCACTACCTGAGTGGGATCATGGCCATCCGTCGCATCCTCACCGTCGATAACGCCGCCGACCTGGCGACGCTGAAGAAGATCTCCACCCCCGTGGAGGCCGTCACCGACGACCTGCGCGCGCTGATGGATGACATGCTGGAGACCATGTACGACGCCCCCGGCATCGGCCTGGCCGCCGTGCAGATCGGCGAGCCCGTGCGTGTGATTACGATGGACCTGGCCCGTGAGGGCGAGGAGCCGGCCCCGCGCTACTTCGTCAATCCCGAGATCCTGTCGACCTCGGAAGACGTCCTCGGCTACGAGGAAGGCTGCCTGTCGGTGCCGGAGTACTATGACGAGGTCGAGCGCCCGTCCAAGGTCACCCTGCGCTACATGAACTACCAGGGCGAGACGGTCGTCGAGGAGGCCGAGGGCCTGTTCGCCGTCTGCATCCAGCACGAGATGGACCACCTGGAAGGCGTGCTGTTCATCGACCACCTGTCGCGCCTGCGCCGCGACCGCGCCATGGCCAAGGTCAAGAAGGCCCGCCGCGCGGCTTAACACCCTCTGCGATCATGCTTTGTCATGCGCGCGCGAGCCCGACGGCTTGCGCGCCGCGTCTTGATGCGCGCCTATCGCCTCCCGCGTTGGAGGGATGGCGATGATCAAGAGCATGTTGGCCGGTCTGGCCGCCCTGGCGCTGATGGCGGGCGCCGCGCCCGACGCCCCCTACACGGTCACCCCTGGCCTGTTCCAGCCCGGCCAGCCGGATCTGGGCCTCACGCCCGCGCCGGGAACCCAGACCTTCACCGTCTTCGCGCCGACGCAAGCGACCGATCGCTTCAGCAACGGCGTGGTGCTGATCGCGTTCAAGGGCAAGCTGTACGCCCAATGGCAGAGCTCGGCCCGCGACGAGGACTCGGCCGACACCTGGGTCGCCTACAGCGTCAGCCAAGACGGCGAGACCTGGAGCCCGCCCCGCAAGCTGGCCCCGGCTGGCGAAAGCGGCCTGATGCGCTCCAGCGGCGGCTGGCACACCGACGGTACGACCCTGATCGCCTATGCCAATGTCTGGCCCGAGGGCTTCCAGTCCGGGGCCGGCGGCTACACCGAGTACCGCACCAGCGCCGACGGGATCGCCTGGAGTGCGCCGCAGCGGGTGACAGGCGCCGACGGCAAGCCGGTCGAGGGCGTGATCGAGCAGGATCCGCACGTGATCGACGGCCGGGTGCTGACCGCCTTCCACCTGCGCCCGGGTATGATCGCCAAGCCGTTCTTCACCGATGATCCGCTGGGCGTCTCGGGCTGGACGCAGGGCCGCATGGAGAACCTGCCGCGCGATACCTCAAGCGCGGCTGCCGCCCACGAGAAGAAGCTCAGCCGCGAGATCGAGCCCAGCCTGTTCCGCCGCGCCGACGGCTGCGTGGTCATGGTGTTCCGCGACGAGGAGCTGAGCTTCCGCCAGTTGGCCTCGGAGAGCTGCGATCGCGGCGTGACCTGGACGACCCCGGCCCTGACCGCCATGCCCGACGCCCGCGCCAAGCAGAGCGCCGGCAACCTGCCCGACGGTTCGGCCTATCTGGTCAACGCGCCCAACACCGACCGTCCGCGCCTGCCGCTGGCGGTGACGGTCAGCACGGATGGGCGCACGTTCGACCGCAGCTGGCGTCTGCGCGGCAAGGCCGACCTGCAGCCCCTGCGCTTCGAGGGGCAGTACAAGCGGCCCGGCTATCACTATCCCAAGAGCGTGGTCTGGAACGGCTTCCTCTATGTCGGCTACGCGGCCAACAAGGAGGACGTCCAGGTGACGCGGGTGCCGCTGACGTCGCTGAGCCCCGGGCGGCCCTAGCGCTTGCGGCCCTGTTCAGTGTCGTAGGGCGCGCCGTCGCGGTGACGATAAACGCTCTCGCCGTCGCGCAGGATCAGGTCGATATCCGGATAGTCGCAGCCGTCGGTCTGCGGCCGGCGCGAACCGATCTCCAGCAGCAGGACGTCGCGGTCGGAGCGGTTCTGGAAGTGGTGGCCGTTGGCGACCCCAGCCTTGAACCCCGCGCACTCACCGGCCCGCAGCACCGTCTCGCCGTCATTGTCCACGAGGGTGACTTCGCCTTCGACCACCCAGGTGAACTCGTCCTCCGCCGTGTGCCAGTGGCGCTGGCTGGACCACTGGCCGGGCGGCAGGCGTAGCAGGTTGACCCCGAACTGGTCGAGGCCGACCGCGTCGCCCAGCTTGGTGCGATGGCGGCCCAGGCACGGCTGGTTGAACGGCGCGGGATAGGCCGTACCGATCCGCGTCGGCGCCGAAGCGATATCGATCTTGGGCATGGTCGACCTTGGAACAGGCTTGCCGGGTTTGCGTCGCGCCGGAGGGAAGCCTAAAGCCTGCATCATGACCAGCCCCACGCCCGTTTCCGTCAGCATCGACGCTGCCAGTATCGACCCGGTAAGCCTCGCCCAAGCCCTGATCCGCCGCCCCTCGGTGACGCCGGCCGATGCGGGCGCGATGGACATGTTGCAGCGGCAGCTGGAAGCGCTTGGGTTCAATTGCCGCCGGATGACGTTCGGCGAGATCGAGAACCTCTATGCCCGGCGCGGCACGGCGCGGCCCAACCTCTGTTTCGCGGGCCATACCGACGTGGTGCCGGTCGGCGACGACGCGGCCTGGACGGCGGGCCCGTTCGAGGCCGAGATCAAGGACGGGGTGCTGTACGGCCGCGGCGCGGTCGACATGAAGTCGGCCATCGCCGCCTTCGTCGCCGCCGTGTCGAAGATCCCCGAGCACGCCGGCTCGATCAGCTTCCTGATCACCGGCGACGAGGAGGGCGTGGCCGAGGACGGCACCGTCAAGGTCGTCGAGGCCCTGGCCGCCGAGGGCGAGATCATCGACCACTGCATCGTCGGCGAGCCGACCAGCGCGAGCGTGCTGGGCGACATGGTCAAGATCGGCCGTCGCGGCAGCATCAACGCCTGGATCACGGTCGAGGGCCGCCAGGGCCACGTGGCCTATCCGCACCGCGCGGCCAATCCGATCCCGGTGCTGGTCGACATCCTGTCGCGCCTGCAGGCCCGGGTGCTGGACGAGGGTTATACCGGCTTCCAGCCGTCGAACCTGGAGGTGACCACGGTCGATGTCGGCAACACCGCCACCAACGTCATCCCCGCCTCGGCCAAGGCCCGCGTGAACATCCGCTTCAACCCGGGCCACACCGGCGCCGAGCTGGCCGCCTGGTTCGAAGAGGTGTGCCGCGCCGCTGGAGAAGGCTTCGACGGCAAGGTCGAGGTGCTGAGCAAGATCAGCGGCGAGGCCTTCCTGACCCTGCCGGGCGACTTCACCGACGTGATCGTGGCCGCCGTCGGCGACGCCACCGGCCGCGTGCCGGAGCTGTCGACCACCGGCGGCACCAGCGACGCCCGCTTCATCCGCGCCCTATGCCCCGTCGTCGAGTTCGGCCTGGTCGGCTCGACCATGCACCAGGTCGACGAGCGCGTGCCGGTCGAGGAGGTGCGCCAGCTGGCGGGCGCCTACGAGGCGCTGATCAACCGCTACTTCGCGGCCTTCGCCTAAAAGGAGCGCTCGGCGATGAAGGCGCTTTCGATCGCCGAGGTGCTGGCCGAGGTCGCGGTGCTGGTGAAGCCGCACTTCGGCAAGGGGCGCACCGCCGACTATATCCCGTCCCTGGCGCAGGTGTCGGGGACCAAGTTCGGCATGGCCGTGCGCACGGTCGCTGGCGAGGAGCACGTGATCGGCGACGCCGACGAGGGCTTTTCGGTCCAGAGCATCACCAAGGTCTTCGCCCTGGGCCTGGCGCTGAACCGCATCGGCGACGAGATCTGGACCCGCGTGGGCAAGGAGCCGTCGGGCACGCCATTCAACCACCTGTCGTTGCTGGAAGCCGAGAAGGGCGTGCCGCGCAATCCGTTCATCAACGCCGGGGCCCTGGCGGTCACCGACGTGCTGCTGGACGTTTCCCGTGACCCGGCCGCCTTGGTCCGCGACTTCGCCGGCTTCCTGGCGGGCGAGGCGGTGGAGATCGACGCGACGGTGGCGGCCTCGGAGCTCTCCGCCGCCTGGCAGAACCGCGCCATCGCCAGCCTGATGCGCGGCCAGGGGACCATCGCCCACGATCCCGAGGCCGTGGTCGCCGCCTATTGCCGCCAATGCGCCCTGACCATGAGCTGCCGCCAGCTGGCCCGCGCCTTCCTGCCCCTGGCGGCCGGCGGCTTCTCGCCGGTGGCGCAGGAGACGATCTTCCACGAGCGCCTGACGCGGCGGCTGAACGCCCTGCTGCTGACCTGCGGCATCTATGACAGCGTCGGCAACTTCGCCTACCGCGTCGGTCTGCCCGCCAAGAGCGGCGTCGGCGGCGGCATCGTCGCGGTGATCCCCGGCAAGGCGACCGTGGCGGTGTGGTCGCCGGAACTGGATCGCTACGGGACCTCGGTAGTCGGCACCGCGGCGCTGGAGGCGTTCAGCCAGATCACCAACTGCTCGGTGCTGTAGCGCTTGACGTCGGTCAAGGCGGCCGGCGGCGGGGCGGGCATGCTGGCGCCATGGCCAAGTCCATTCTCGTCCTCAACGGACATCCCGATCCGCGCCCCGAGCGCTTCTGCGCCGCCTTGGCCGAGGCCTATGGCGACGCCGCCCGCGCGGCCGGCCACGCCGTGCATCGTATCGACCTGGGCGCACTGGACACGCCGCTGCTGGACGCCGCCGCCGCCTTCGGCGACCCGACCTCGGCGGTGTTCCGGACGGTGCAGGACGAGATCCTGGCGGGCGACCACCTCGTGCTGGTCTTCCCGTTGTGGCTGGGCATGGCGCCCGCCAAGACCAAGGCGGCGCTGGAGCAGATCTATCGCGCCGGCGTCGGCTTCACCGTCCGTCCGCGCGGCTGGACCAGCAAGCTGCAGGGCCGCAGCGCCCGGGTGATCGTGACCCTGTCCACCCCTGGCCCGTTCTTCCGTCTGGTGTTCGGCGGCCACGGCCTGCTGGCGCTGGAGAAGAGCGTCTTGTGGCTCAGCGGCTTCAAGCCGATCCGCCGGAGCGTGGTCGGCGACGTCGAGGGCATCGGTCCCAAGGGGCGGGCGCGTTGGCTCGCGAAGATGCGGGTTCTGGGCGCGCGGGGCGTCTAGTCGCCGTAACCGACGCCGACCAGATAGAGCCCTTCCGCCGGCCCCACCGGCCCACACGCCCGCCGATCCTTGGCCTCCAGCGCGGCCCTCACGTCGTCCGGCGTCCAGCGCCCCGCCCCGACCTCGACCAGGGTGCCGGTCATCGAGCGGACCTGGCGGTGCAGGAAGCTGCGGGCCTCGAAGTCGAGGTGGATCTCTTCGCCCACCCGCCGCACGCGAGCGACGTCGAGGGTCTTGACCGGGCTCTTGGCCTGGCAGTGCGTGTCGCGGAAGGTGGTGAAGTCGTGCAGCCCGACCAGATGCTGGGCGGCGACGTGCATGGCGTCGGCGTCGAGATCCTTCTTCACGTGCCAGACCTTGCCCCTGTCCAGGGCCGGCGGGGCGCGGCGGTTGAGGATGCGGTAGAGGTAGCGCCGCTCATTGGCCGAGAACCGGGCGTGCCAGTCGCCCTCGGCCACCTCGGCCGACAGGATCGACACGGCCTCGCGGGTCAGGTGGGCGTTGAGGGCGTTGAGCACCGTCTGGGCCGGCCAGTCCTTGTCGAGGTCGACATGCACCACCTGGCCAGTGGCGTGGACGCCGGTGTCGGTGCGGCCGGCGGCGGCGATGCGCACGTCCTGGCCGCTGAAGGCCTTCACCGCCGCCTCGATCGCGCCCTGCACTGACGGTAGCACGGCCTGGGCCTGGAAGCCGTTATAGGGCCGGCCATCATACTCGACGAGGAGGCGGTAGCGGGGCATCAGGCCAGGACGGTCCCAGCCGCGATCGGGAAGCCGCGCGTGAAGGTCTGCGCGTCCTGGACGCCCTTGCCCTCGCGCTGAGCCTTCAGCACGCGGACCGAGCCTTCCCCGCAGGCGATCAGCAGGTCGTCGTCCAGCGCCTGACCCGGGGCGCCCGACGCACTCTCGACGCGCGACAGCAGGGCCTTCACGCGGACGGGGCCCTTCTCCGACGGCGCTTCGAACCAGGCGCCGGGGAAGGGCGACAGGCCGCGGATGTGGCGGTCGACCTCGGCGGCGGGGCGGGTCCAGTCGATGCGGGTCTCGGCCGACTTGATCTTCTTGGCGTAGGTCACGCCCTCTTCGCTTTGCGGCGTTTCGCGGGCGCCGCCGCGTTCGATGGCGGCCAGGGCCACGGGCAGGATCCGCGCGCCGGTGGCGGCCAGCTTGTCGTGGAGGGTGGCGACGGTGTCGCCGGCGGCGATGACCACCTGTTCGGACATCAGGATCGGACCCTCGTCCAGGCCCTCGCTCATCCGCATGACCTGGACGCCGGTGACCGGATCGCCCGCCATGATCGCGCGCTGGATCGGGGCCGCGCCGCGCCAGCGGGGCAGCAGGGAGGCGTGCAGGTTGAAGCAGCCATATTGCGGGGCGTCGAGCACCGCCTTGACCAGGATCTGGCCGAACGCGACCACGACGGCGGCGTCCAGGTCCAGCGCCTGGAAAGCCTCGATCTCCTCGGGGGTCTTCATCGAGACGGGGGTGCGGACCGGCAGGCCCAGGCCTTCGGCAAAGGCGTGGACCGGGGACGGCTTAAGATCCTGGCCGCGCCCGCGCGGGGCCGGCGGCTGGGAATAGACGGCGACGATCTCGTGGCCCGAGGCGACCAGTTCGGCCAGGCAGGTGACGGCGAAATCGGGTGTGCCGAGGAAAGCGATGCGCATGGCGGGGGTTTAGCCCTCCACAACAGCGGAGGAAAGCCGGAGTCGGAACCTGAGCCGTGGGGCTTCGTTATCCAGCCGACAGTTCTTCAAGAGACCTAGGGAGCACGACCATGCGTTCGATCCTGTTCATCGCCGGCTGCGCCGTGACGCTGACCCTGGCCGCCTGCTCGCAGGAGCACGCCACCGAGATCAAGGACGGGGCCAAGGCCGCCGCCGCCGACGTCAAGGACGCGGCTCACAACATCGCCAACGACCCGGACGTCAAGGAAGCCGGCACGGCGATCAAGGAAGCCTCGCGCGAGACCGCCGCCGAGCTGAAGGAGGCCGCCGGCGAGGCCAAGGACAAGGCCCAGGAGCTGGGCGCCAAGGCCGGCGCGGAAACCCGCGAGGCGGGTCGCGAACTGAAGGCGGACGTCAAGGAAGGCGCCCAGGACACCAAGAAGCAGGTCCACGAGGCGACGCGATAGGTCTTCGGCCAGATCCTCCCCCGTGTAACGGGGGAGGATCTATCGGACCTTAGTCCCGCAGCAGGTCGTTGATGCTGGTCTTCGAGCGCGTCTGGGCGTCGACCGTCTTGACGATCACGGCGCAGTAGAGGCCCGGGCCGCCCTTCGGGTCCGGCAGGTTGCCGGGGACCACGACGCTGTAGGGCGGGACCTTGCCGATGTGGATTTCGCCGGTCTTGCGGTCGACGATCTTGGTCGAGGCGCTGATGAACACGCCCATCGAGAGCACGCTGCCTTCGCCGACGACCACGCCCTCGACGACTTCCGAGCGGGCGCCGATGAAGCAGTTGTCCTCGATGATGGTCGGGTTGGCCTGCAGGGGCTCCAGCACGCCGCCGATGCCGACGCCGCCCGACAGGTGGACGTTCTTGCCGATCTGGGCGCACGAGCCGACGGTCACCCAGGTGTCGACCATCGTGCCTTCATCGACGAAGCCGCCGATGTTGACGAACGACGGCATCAGGATGACGTTCTTGCCGATGTGAGCGCCGCGACGGACGATCGCGCCCGGAACCGCGCGGAAGCCGCCGGCCTCGAACTGCGGGGCGTCCCAGCCGTCGAACTTGTTGGCCACCTTGTCCCACCACGGACCGACGCCGCCGCCCAGGGTGCCGGCGCGCATAACGGTGTTGGGGTTGAGGCGGAACGACAGCAGCACGGCCTTCTTCAGCCACTGGTGGGTGACCCACTCGCCGTCGACCTTCTCCGAGACGCGGGCCTTGCCGCTGTCGAGCAGCAGCAGGGCTTCGTCGACGGCCGTGCGGACCGGGCCGGTGGTGGCGGCCGAGACGTCGGCGCGGGCTTCCCAGGCGGCTTCGATCTCGGTTTGCAGATCCGAGAGGGTCACTGCGGTCATGACTGGCTTCCTTGCAGGCGGGCCGAGCTGAGGAACTCGGCGAGGTCGTTGGTGCGGAAATGGACGTGTTCGGAGGTCGAGTCCTTGGCGTGCGGCCCGACCAGGATGGTGGTCATGCCCAGCCGCGCGGCGGGCACGAGGTTCTTTTCGCTGTCCTCGAAGAAGGCGCTCTTCGGCGGATCGATGGCGTGCAGCTTGGTGATCTTGTCGAAGGTGCTCAGCGACGGCTTGGGGATGTAATCCGCCGTCTCGATGGCGAAGATCTCGGAGAAGAGATCGCGCAGCTCCAGATGGGTCAGCACCCGCTCGGCGTGGGCGACCGAGCCGTTGGTGAAGATCAGCCGGCGACCGGGCAGGGCCTTGATCGCCGCGCGCAGGGCCGGGTCGGGCGTCAGGCAGTCCAGCGAGACGTCGTGCACCTCGTCCAGGAACAGCTTCGGCTCCAGGCCGTGGTTGATCATCAGCCCCGACAGGGTGGTGCCGTGCTCCTGGAAATACTGGTGCTGCAAGGCCCGGGCCTCCTCGCGGGGAAGCCCGGTCATGCGCGCGACGAAGTCGGTCATCTTGACCTCGATGCGGCCCATGAACTGGGTCTCGATCGGGTAGACCGTGTTGTCGAGGTCGAACAGCCAGGTGTCGACGTGAGAAAGGTCAGCGCTCATCGGGAGATGAGCGTGCCCGCGCCGTGTTCGCTGAACAGCTCGACCAGCATGGCGTGCGGACGGCGGCCGTCCAGGATGACCACGGCCTCGACGCCGGATTCGATGGCGTGGATGGCGTTTTCCAGCTTGGGGATCATGCCGCCGGTTGCCACGCCCGTCGTGATCAGCTCGCGCGCATGCTCGACGGTCATCTCGCGGATCAGCTCGCCATTGCCGTCGAGCACGCCCTTGATGTCGGTCAGCATCAGCATCCGCTTGGCCTTCAGGGCGCCGGCGAGGGCGCCGGCCACGGTGTCGGCGTTGATGTTGAAGGTCTCGCCCGCGGCCGAGACGCCGATCGGCGCGATCACCGGGATGTAGTCGGTTTCCGAAGCCAGCAGCGTTTGGATGATGTGCGGATCGACCTTGGTCGGCTCGCCCACGAAGCCCAGGTCGACGACCTCCTCGATCATGCTGTCCGGATCCTTGCGGGTCCGGGTGACCTTCTCGGCGGTGATCATCCGGGCGTCCTTGCCCGACAGGCCCACGCCGCGCACGTCGGCCTCGGCGCCGGCCAAGGTGATCCAGTTGGCGATCTCCTTGTTGATCGCGCCGGACAGGACCATCTCGGCCACTTCCATCGTGGCTTCGTCGGTGACGCGCAGGCCGTCGATGAAGGTCGACTTGACGCCGGCCTTGTCGAGCATGCGGCTGATCTGCGGACCGCCGCCGTGGACGACCACGGGATGGACGCCCAGCAGCTTCAGCAGCACGGCGTCGGCGGCGAAGACTTTCGCGACGTCTTCCTGGCCCATGGCGTGGCCGCCGTATTTGATCACGACCGTCTCGCGGTCGTAGATCTGGATGTAGGGCAGGGCCTCGGCCAGGGTCTTGGCGGTGGCCCAGCCGGCTTCCTCGGCGGCTTCGTTCAAGGCGATCGTCCCTCAAGCGGATAGGGAAGGGTAGAATGACGGCGCCTCGATAGCGGACCCCGTCCCCCCTGTCATTCCGAAAGGGGGCTCAGCCCTTGTGATCGAACCGCCACTTCATGGCCAGCACCGCGCCCGACATCAGCAGGCAGGCCGTGTTGGAGGCGATCACTGGCCAGGCCCCGATCATCAGGCCGTAGGCGATCCAGCACGCAAAGCCCGTGACGGTGACGATGTAGGTGCGTAGCGAGACGGACGAGGCGTCCTTCTCCTTCCAGATCTTGACGATCTGCGGCGCGAAGCTGGTGATGGACAGCAGGGCCGCCGCGGTTCCGACAAAGGCGGCGGCGGGATGCACCGCCGTTAGGCCGACTGCGGGATCACGTCGAGGAGGCCCCACAGCTCGGCATAGGCCGGGGCCAGGGTCAGGCCGATCGGCACGGGGCCGGGCACGTGGCCCTGCTGCAGGCAGAAGGTCAGGAACGACAGCGCGGTCTTCACGCCATGCTCGGAATAGGGCTTGCCGATCACCCCGCAGGCGCCGGCGAAATCGTCGGGCAGGCGCTTGACGTTGGCGGTCATGAACAGCGCCACCCCGCCGCAGTCGCGCGAGATCGTGCGGGCCACCTCGACGCCGGTCGGACCGTCGCTGAGATGGACATCGACCAAAGCCAGGTCGGGGTGCAGGCGTTCGGCGAGATCGACGGCTTCGTCCGAGCTCATCGCGCAGCCGAGCGAGTGGCAGCCCACTTCTTCGACCAGGTGTTCGAGCTCAATCGCGAGAAGCATCTCATCCTCGACGATCAGGACCTCGAGCCTACGCGTACTCCCTGCCAAAACCTCACATCACCCTTCAGTGCGTTGTATCCACGGGCAGAAGAACGACGACACGGGTTCCGGGTTCCATATCCGTGGTCTCCACCTTCGCTTTCAACTGCTGGCAGAGCAGTTGAACGATAGTGAGGCCAAAGCCCGTCGCCTTGGTCTCCTTGTCCAATCCAATGCCGGTATCGGCGATCTCGATACGGAAATCCCCGTTCAGGCGATTGACGCCGATGAAGATCCGGCCGCCGCGATCTTCCGGAAAACCGTGGCGCAGGGCGTTTGTCAGCAGCTCGTTGACCACCAGGGCGAACGGCGCGGCCTTGGCGGCGGGGATATCCACACGCTCCAGGTCCAGCTGGATCTCGATGTCGTCGCGGGCGGCCGAGCCGACCAGGTCGGCGACCATGTCGCGGATGAAGGCCGAGACGTCGAAGCGCTGGACGTCCTCGCTCTGGAACAGGCGGCGGTGGACGGTGGCGATGGCGTTGACCCGGCCCAGCATGCCTTTCAGCGACGCCTTGAGGTTGGGATCCGAGACGCGGCGATTCTGCAGCAGCAGCAGGCTGGAGATGAGCTGCAGGTTGTTCTTCACCCGATGGTCCACCTCGTGGAGCAGGGCGGTCTTCTGCTCAAGGGCCAGGGTCAGCTCGCGGGTGCGGTCCTCGACCTCCTGTTCCAGGTCGTCGCGATGGTCGCGCACACGCAGCTCGACGGTCTTCTTGTCGGTGATGTCCAGCTGCGAAGCGAAGAAATAGACGATCTTGCCGGCGTCGCTGCGGACGGGCGACAGGTAGAGGGCGTTCCAGAAGGTCGTGCCGTCCTTGCGGTAGTTCAGCAGGTCGATGGCCACGTCCTCGCCGGCCGCGATGGCCTGGCTGAGGGTCTTGACGGCCTGCGGATCGGTGTCGGGACCCTGCAGGAAGCGGCAGTTGCGGCCGATGACCTCGTCGCGGGCATAGCCGGTCAGACGCAGGAAGGCGTCGTTGGCGAAGATGATCGGATTGTCGGCCTGGGTGGCGTCGGTGACGATCATCGCCATGCGTGTGGCGCGGATCGCGGCGGCGAACGGGTCGTCGAGACCATGCGCGGCCGCCAATTGCTCGCCGGCGCGCTTCGATTCCGAATAGTCGTCCATGCCTGCTCCAACCACCCCGTGTGCGCTCAACGTACCCGAACATGTCGGGTTCCCAACACAGCAGAGTTAGCCGTTTGCGGCCGTGCGGACTTCCCGGAACGCACGGACCGCCGAATTGGCCTTTAGCGGGGCCGATAAATCCGATCGAACACGCCGCCATCGGTGAAATGTTCGGCCTGGGCCTTCTTCCAGCCGCCGAAGGTGTCGTCGATCGTCACCAGCGTGATCGCCTTGAACTTGGCGGCGTATTTGGCGGCCACCTGGGCGTTGCGCGGCCGGAAGTGATGCTTGGCGATCAGCCCCTGGGCCAGGGGGCTATAGAGGAAGTTCAGATAGCCCTCGGCCACGGTGCGGGTCTTGTGGCGATCGACATTGCGGTCGACCAGCGCCACCGGCGGCTCGGCCAGGATCGACAGCGACGGATAGACGATGTCGAACTTCCCCGGCAGCTCCTCCTGGGCCAGGAACGCCTCGTTCTCCCAGGCCAGCAGCACGTCGCCCAGGCCGCGCTGGGTGAAGCTGGTGGTGGCGCCGCGGGCGCCGGTGTCCAGCACGGGCACGTGCTCGAAGACGATCTTCACGTAAGCTTCTGCCTTGGCCGGATTGCCACCCGGCTGCTTCAGCGCCCAGGCCCAGGCGGCCAGATAGTTCCAGCGCGCCCCGCCCGAGGTCTTCGGGTTGGGGGTGATCACCTGCACGCCGGGGCGGATCAGGTCCGGCCAGTTCGTGATCTTCTTCGGGTTGCCCTTGCGGACCAGGAACACGATCGTCGAAGTGTAGGGCGTGGAATTTTGCGGCAGGCGCGACTGCCAGTTGGCCGGCAGCAGCTTGGCGCGCGCGGCGATCTCGTCGATGTCATAGGCAAGCGCCAAGGTGACGATATCGGCCTGCAGGCCGTCGATCACCGAGCGAGCCTGCTTGCCCGAACCGCCGTGGCTCTGGTTGATCACCAGGGTCTGGCCGACCCGCTCCTTCCAGTACTTGGCATAGGCGGCGTTGACGTCCTTGTAGAGTTCGCGCGTCGGGTCGTAGCTGACGTTCAGCAGGGTGATCGTCTTGGCTTGGGCCTGGGCCGCGCTGGCCACGCCCGTGGCGGCGATCGCCCCGGCGCCGGCCAGCAGGCCGCGGCGGGAAGGCTGTTGTGCGTCTTGCGTCATGGGAAGCTCTGCTTTCGGCCTTCAGAGAGTCGGTTCGGACCTTATCCGGGTTTGTAGATCTGGTCGAAGACGCCGCCGTCCGCGAAGTGCGTGGCCTGGGCCTTGGCCCAGCCGCCGAACGGGTCGTCGATCGTCACCAGGGTGATGGTCGGGAACTTCGCTGCATACTTGGCCGCCGCCGCGGCATCGCGGGGACGGTAGTGGTGCTTGCCGATCAGGTCCTGGGCCTTGGGGCTGTAGAGGAAGTTCAAGTAACCCTCGGCGATCGCCCGCGTTCCGCGTCGCTCGACCACCTTGTCGACCACGGCGACCGAGGGTTCGGCCAGGATCGAAATCGAGGGGTAGACGATCTCGAACGCATCCGCGCCGAACTCCTCGCGGGCCAGGTGGGCCTCGTTCTCCCAGGTCAGCAGCACGTCGCCGACCTGTCGTTGCGCGAAGGTGGTCATCGAGCCGCGCGCGCCGCTGTCCAGCACCGGCACCTGGGCGTACAGCTGCTTGACGAAGGCGCGGGCCGAGGCGTCCGAGCCGCCCGGGCTCTTGAGGGCATAGGCCCAGGCCGCCAGATAGGCCCAGCGCGGGGCGCCGCCGGTCTTGGGATTGGGGGTGATGATCGCCACGCCGGGCTTCACCAGATCGTCCCAGTCCTTGATCGCCTTGGGGTTGCCCTTGCGGACCAGGAACACGATCGTCGAGGTGTAGGGCGCGCTGTTGTTCGGCAGGCGCTTTTGCCAGTCGGGTGCGATCAGGCCACGCTTGGCGATCTGGTCGATGTCGTCAGCCAGCGCCAGGGTGACGACGTCGGCCTGCAAGCCGTCGATGACGGAGCGCGCCTGCTTGCCCGAGCCGCCGTGGCTCTGGTTGATGGCCGGCGTCTGGCCAGCGCGTGTCTTCCAGTCGGCGGCGAAGGCGGCGTTGACGTCCTTGTAGAGCTCGCGGGTCGGATCGTAGCTGACGTTCAGCAGGGTCTCGCCGGACTTCGACGCCGGGGCGGAGCAGGCGGCCAAGACGGAGGTCGCCGCGCCTGCCGCGATCAGGCTGCGGCGCGAGACAGTGGCGGCGGTCGACATCGAACTTCCCCGAACGTGAGCACCGCCGTGCGGCAGCGCCAAGGAAGACAATTATTCCGAGCGGCGAAATCGAGATTGAGACGCTGGGTCGTGAGTTTTTCTGCGAGGGCACAGACAGCAAAAGGGCGGCCGTCGGAGGACGTCCGCCGCATCGCGTTTATCAGAGCGGGCAGAGCGCTTAGAACATCGCCCGGCCGGCGAAGCGCAGGTTGTAGCGCTTCTGCTTCTTGGTGGCTTCGACGCCGCCTTCGACCGCCAGATAGGACATCGGCGTGCCGGCCCGCAGGGCGAAGCCGGCGGTCAGGGCGCCGTTCTTGTCGTTCAGCGCCGCCAGGGTGAAGGGATTGCCGTTGCGGAAGTTGGCGGTGGTGTCGCCCATCGAGCCGGCGAGCGTCTTGCGGTAGCCGACCCGCACTTCCGGGCGCCACCAGACGGCCTGGCCGAAATCGGCGCCGACGACGAGGCCCAGTTCGCCGCTGAGGTTGGTCGACTTGCGCTTGGCCACGACCAGGTCGAAGCCGTCGCCGCCGCCGCTCTCGGTGCGCTTGCCTTCACGCAGCAGGATGTAGTCGAGACGGCCTTCGGGACGGGCGAAGAAGCGACCGAACTTCTGCTCGTAGGCCGCGCCGGCATAGGCGTTGGCCGACAGGCCGTTCCAGCTGGCGTTGTTGCGCAGCACCAGGTCGGCCACGCCGTCGCCATTGGCGTCGGGGGCGATGAAGGCGCGGTCGCCGTCGAAGAAGCCGTAGCCCAGGCCGCCGCCGGCGTTGAAGCGCCAGCCGCCGACCGAACGACGCCAGTAGGCGCCGGTCTGGACGAACGAAGCGGTGGTCTGCTCGCCGACCTTGGCGACGTTGTCGTGCTCGTCCAGGCTCAGATAGGCCAGGGTCACGCCCAGCGCGCCGCCGGCGTCGCCCATGGCCTCATAGCCGGCCACGAAGCCGAAGGCCTCGGTGTCCGAACCCAGGGTCTGGTCGGTGTCCTGGCGGGTCAGCGAGTTGACCTCCAGCACCCAGACGCTGTCGGGGCCGTAGCGGTCGCCCGGATCGGGACGCATCATGGTGGCGGCCGAGATCTGCTGGTTGACCGACTGCAGGGCGGCGAACAGGCCCTGGCCCTGGTCGGGCAGCATCTGGTCGTAGAGATCGCGGAAGCCGTCGCGGGTGCTCTGGTTCAGGAAGGTCGAGGCCAGGTTGGTGTTCTTGCCCAGCGCGCCATAGACCGCGTCATAGGCCGAGGTCTCGGCCTGGTTGAAGCCCAGTTCGCCGGCGGTGCGGCGACGGACGTCGATATAGACGTTGTTCTGGTCGGCGCGGGTGGTGGCCACGTACATGTAGGGCGACTGCGCCGTCAGGCCGTTGCCGAACGTGCCGACATTGAGGTTCGAGCCCTGGATCACCGTGAAGCTGGTCGGCTGGGTGACCAGGTGGGCCAGGCGGATGCCCAGCTCTGCGCCGCTGGCGATGTTGGTCGCGCCGGAGACCACAAGCTTGGTGTTCGTGCCGGCGGTCGGATCGGCCGAGAACAGCAGCTTGCTGGTCGCGCCCAGGTTCAGGCTGCTGACATTGATCGTGTCGCTGTTCAGGATGCCCAGGCTGCCGTTGGCGATGGCGATGTCCAGGCGGCCGTCGCTGTCGGAAAGCGTGCCCAGGGCTGCTGCGCCGCCGTCGATCGACAGGCGATCCTGGCCCGCGCCGAACGACATGGCGCCCACCAGGGTGCCGCTCCACAGGTTCAGGGTGTCGTTGCCGCCGCCGAACATCACGTCGCCGATCGTCGTCGGGGCCACGGTCGTGGTGACGCTGTCGGTGCTGGCCGTGGTGTCGGTGCCCGGATAGGTCGAGGTCGAGGCGAACGTGGCCGGACCCGATTGGGTGTAGGTGACGCCGGTGTTGTTGGCGCGCAGGTCCAGGGCGATCGCCTTGCCGGCCGCGGTGACCGAGGCGATGGTCCCGTCGGACTTGTAGCCCGGGGCCGCGACGGCGGCGCGGATTGTGCCGGTGTTGGTGATCGTCTTCAGCGTACCGGCCTGGTCGAGGACGGCGACGGCGTCGCCGGTCTCGCCGGTGCGCGTGGCGGTGATCGCGCCGGTGTTGTTGATCGTGGTGGTGTTCGAGCCCGCGCCCAGCACCAGGCCGCGGGCGTCGGCGGTCACGCCGGAGCCGGCGAACGACGACGAGGCCGAGGTGATGGCGCCGCGGTTGAAGATCGTGGCGACATTGGCGCCGGCGTTCAGCTGTACGCCCGTCGCATTGGCTTCGAAGGTGGTGGCGCTGATCTGGCCGTCGTTGCGCAGGCCGCCGACCAGGGTCGTGGTCGTGCCGCCGGTCCCGGTCCCGATCTGCAGGCCGGTGGACTTGACGCCATTATAGACGCCCGACGAGGCGATCGTGCCCTTGGCCACCACGCCATAGGCGTTGTCGCCGGCGCCGACCGCGCCCAGGGTGATGTTCTTGCTGTCCGAGCCGATCAGCAGGGCCGGGGCGCCACCGAACACGGTGATGGCCGACGAGCCGGTCGTGCTGGATGTCACCGTCGTGACGGTGGTGGTGCCGTCGGTGTTGATCTTGGTCGAGTAGTTGGAGCCCTGCAGCAGCAGGCCGCCGCCCACGTCGCCGGCCACGCGCACGGCCGGGCCGCCCTGCAGCAGGTCGTCGGCGTCCAGCTTGTTGAGAGCATCCAGCGTCGAGGGACGGGTCGTGTAGCGATAGCCGGTGGCGCTGGCCGTGCCTTGCAGCACCAGGGCGCCGCCGACATTGCCGTCGATCGCCTGGGCGACCGCGTTCGCGCCCTGCACGTTGACCGTGCCGCCCAGCGTCACCGCGCCGTTGACGGGGCCCGCGACGCGCACGCCATAGGCGTTGTCGCCGACCACGCTGATCGTGCCGTGGTTGCTGATGTTGCCGATCACCGGCCCTTCCAGCAGCATGCCGGCCGAATTGTTGCCTTCGACGCTGATGACGCCGCCCGAGGCGTTGCTGATGTCGCCGGTAAAGGTCCCGGCGTTGGTCAGCCGGATGCCGAAGCGGTTGGACCCCTGCGCGAACGCGCCGTCCAGGTCGCCGTCCGAATCGCTGTCGGTCGGGGTGTAGTCCTCGAGCAGCGAGATGGTGGCCGAGTTGGTCACCGAGCCGGTCCGCCCGCCGATCACCAGCACGCCAACGCTGTCGTTGACGCCCGTGGTCGACAGGGTCCCCAGGTTGGTGACCTTGTTGTTGCTGTCCAGCGTGACGATCGCGCCTGCGGTCGTCGGCTTGATCGAGCCTTCCGCGGCGATGCGGACGTCATCGGCGGCCGAGCCGGTCGCCGTGCTCGTCGCGATCGGCGTCGTGCGCGCGGTGGTGACCGAAGTCTCCGCCGAGGCGGCCAGCCCCATGGCCAGAAGAGGAGCGGCCGCGACCGTCGCGACCAGGACCTTGCGCTGCATTACGAACGACACCTCGATAGAAAACCGCGCACCTAATTCGGGTCACGATGCGGCGAAAATGCGGTGAGTCCCGCTCGCAACACGTACTAAGGCGCCAACCGTCTATCGCATGGCTTGGCGGGGCGCCATATCTGGTTCGTCGAATCGCTTCTGGCTTGAAACTGTGAGCCTCCCCATGCCGCTGGCGAACCCGCTTCAAGACGGACCACAGGCCCGCCGCCCGCGGGCGTTCTGGCCTCACATGATCGGCCCTGGCGTCCTGCTGGGACTGGCGGTGACCGGGCAGGCCCAGCCGGGGCCGGCGATCCTGTCGGCGCTGGCGGTCGGCGGGGCGGTCTACTGGCTGTCGCGGCGCGACCGCGCGGCGGACGCCCGGCCGGCGCCGCGGGCGGCCTGCCGCTGCCGTCCGTGAGCGGGGTGGCGGTGGCCAGGCTGGTCAGCGCCAGGCCGGCCAGCGTGCCGATCATGCAGCGGGCACGCCGTGCGGGCCCGGGGTGGGCCGCCAGGCGGTGGGTGCTGTGTGGGAGGGCCATGGGCGGGGTGGCGGTGTCGAAGTTGGCGTTGTAGCGCAACCTTGTCGCCCCCTCGGCAAGTTGGGGCCAGGTCTTGCGGCACACTGCGGCGCGCAGAAGAGGAGGAGCCATGAGCCACAACAACCCGGCCATGCTGCAACAAGACCAACCGCCCGCCGCCCGAGTCCGCCGCCGGCGTGGCGCTCGCCTATC
>CAZRPD010000004.1:0-68926 GCA_964601775.1 uncultured Caulobacter sp.
CCCCCCTCGCGCGTAGACGTTCCCGCCGAGGGAAAGCCCCCCCACCTCGGTTGCCCCGCCGCCGATGTCGACGACCAGCGAGCCGGTCGGCTCGGTCACCGGCAGGCCGGCGCCGATGGCCGCCGCCATCGGTTCCTCGATCAGGAACACGCGCCGCGCCCCGGCGCTTTCCGCCGACTCCTGGATGGCCCGGCGCTCCACCGCGGTCGATCCCGACGGCACGCAGATGACGACCAGAGGACTGGCGAAGCTGCGCCGATTGTGGACCTTGCGGATGAAGTACTTGATCATCTCTTCGGCCACCTCGAAGTCGGCGATGACGCCGTCGCGCATCGGGCGAATGGCTTCCATGTGGCCCGGGGTGCGGCCCAGCATCTGCTTGGCCTCTATGCCCACGGCGTGCACGACCTTGCGGCCGCCGACATTGCGCAGCGCCACGACCGACGGCTCGTTCAGCACGATGCCCTTACCCTTCTGATAGATCAGGGTGTTGGCCGTTCCGAGGTCGATGGCGATGTCGTTCGAGATCACGCCGAAGAGGGAAGAGAACATTGAGAACCCTGACTGAGGGGTAGGAGGGGCGTTACGGGCAGATGAAAGACGTCAGATCGGCGAAGCAGGCCTTTTCCATCCTGGGGACGGCGTCAGCGGAGAAGAAACGGCTCCTACTTCAAATCAATGCGAGGACAACATGATTCCCGCATTTAGGGGATTTTGCCCCTGTCTTTGCGCCCGGTCGCCGGACGGGAGCGCCGCCCCTTGGCCGCGCCGTCGTCCCAGCGGCCCAAAACGCGCCGACGCCGCCCGTTTGCCCTGCGAAAGCGTTGAATTCAAGGTCTATTCGCGGGCTGATCTAAGGCTTTTGCGGCCAAGTTCGCCAAGCACCCGATCATGGCGAAATCTAGCCCAAGGCGGCCATCGCCACGCCGACCGCCGTTACCGCGCCGGCGACCATCTGCGCGACCGACAGACGCTCCTTGAACAGACGACGTCCGGCGATGGCGGCGATGGGCATTTCGACCACGCCGACCGCCCGCACCGGGCCCACCGGCGACAGCGCCATGGCCGTGAACCACAGGCCCGAGGCCGCCGCGCCGCAGAAGCCCGCCCCCAGCGACTGACGCCAGGCGGCGACCACCGCCCTGAGCGCATCGGGATTGCGCCAGGCCAGATAGCCGGTCAGGGCCACGGTCTGGATGGCCTGGACCACCATCACAGTCACCAAGGCCGAGACGGCGGCATGGGCGGGATCGAAGGCCAGACTGGCTTGGCGGAAGCAGTTGGCGCTCAAGGCGAACATGGCCCCGGCGCCCAGCCCGGCCGTCAGCGCCCCGCGGCGCATGACCACCTCGCCGCGCGGCCAGGTCAGGGCGGCCAGGCCCGCCGTGGCGACCAGCGCGCCCAGCCAGGTCACCGGCCCCACCTTGTCGCCAAAGAACATCGCGCCCCAGGCCAGGGCGAAGATCAGGCCGCTCTGCTGCATGGCCGTGCCCAGGGCGAAGGTCGAACGGTGCATGGCGGTCAATTGGGCCGCCGTGGCCCCCATCTGCAACGCCGCCCCCGCCGCGCAGGCCAGCCAGAACGCTGGCGTCGCGTGGGCGACCACGTCCGGCGTCACCAGCCAGGCGACTACCGCGAACACCGTGGCGAACGGCAGGCCGAACAGGAACCGCACCAGGGTCGCGCCCCACGGCCCGGCTCCGCCCATCAGCGACCGCTGCGCGGCGTTGCGCGCCACCTGCAGGGCGGCCGCAGCCACGGTGATGGGAATCCAGATCATCTAACCCAACACTCTTCTTGGCCTTTACGCCGCCCTTAGGCCGGCGGGCCGGTTTCGCATGGAGCCCTTATGCGCTCCGGGCGCAAGACAGGCGGCAGTCTCCCAGAGAGGTTTTCGCCCATGTCGCCCTCCCCCCTCCGTCAAGCCGCCCAGTTCCTGCTGGGCGTCCCGGCTGAAGGCTTCGATCCCGCCCTGGACCGTATGCTGGACCTGGCCCAGGCCACGCCGCTCGCCTTCGTGGCCGTCGCCGGTCCCGGCGCGGGCGAGGCGATCTGCCAGCTATGGCGACGAGGCTATCAGCGGGTCGAAGCCGCGCGTCGGGCCACCTGCGGGGCGGCCGACGAGCGCAGCGACGTGCTGCTGGTGCTGGACTGCCCCACCCTGCACGACGCCCGCGCGGTCATCGCCGCGACCTACACCATGCTGCGTCCCGGCGGGACGCTGGTCGTGGACGCGGGTGCGCTGCTGGACGAGCAGCCCCGCAGGGCGCTCGCCGACAGCTTGCGAGAACTTGGACTAGACGTTCAGCCCCAGGCGCACCTGGGGGCCGAGATCCTGGCGACGCGGCCGTTCAGCAGCCGCCGCGCGGCTTAGAACCCGCTGGCGATCGCCGCCGGCGCGCTCTTTTGCTTGCGGGCGAAGAGGTTGTTCAGCGCGTTGACGCACGCCTTGGCAGACGCGGTCAGGGTGTCGGTGTCGGCGGCCGCGCCGGTGGCGATGCGGCCGTCCTCTTCCAGACGCACCGAGACCTGGGCCTGGGCGTCCGTGCCTTCCGTCACCGCGTGGACCTGGAACAGGCGCAGGGCGGCGTCGTGCGGCACGATCTTGTGGATGGCGTTGAACACCGCGTCCACCGGGCCGTCGCCGGTCGCCTCGGCGGTCTTGGACACGCCGTCAACGTCCAGGGTCAGCTCGGCCGACTGGCCGTCAGTGCCGGCCACCACGCGCAGGTGCGAGACGCGGATCTTCTCCGAGCCGCGCGCCAGGGCGTCGTCGACCAGGGCGATGATGTCGTCGTCGTAGACGTGCTTCTTGCGGTCGGCCAGGTCCTTGAAGCGCCCGAAGGCTTCCTTCAGCGCATTCTCGCCCAGCTCGTAACCCAGGTCCTTCAGCTTGGCGCGGAAGGCGTGGCTGCCCGAGTGCTTGCCCATGACCAGGCTCGACGGGGCCTGGCCCACCGACTCCGGCGTCATGATCTCGTAGGTCTCGCGGTTCTTGAGCATGCCGTCCTGGTGGATGCCGCTCTCGTGCGCGAAGGCGTTCTTGCCGACGATGGCCTTGTTGTATTGCACCGGGAAGCCGGTGATGGCCGAGACGTAGCGGCTGGCGCGGGTGATGTGGGTGGTGTCGATGCCGGTCTGGAAGGGCAGACGGTCGCCGCGCACCTTCAGGGCCATGACGATCTCTTCCAGCGCGGCGTTGCCGGCGCGCTCGCCCAGACCGTTCACGGCGCACTCGATCTGGCGGGCGCCGCCCTGCACGCCGGCCAGGCTGTTGGCCACGGCCAGGCCCAGGTCGTTGTGGCAGTGGGTCGAGAAGACCACCTTGTCGGCGCCCTCGACGTTGTTGACCATCCAGTGGAACAGGTCGGCATATTCCGACGGGTAGGTGTAGCCCACCGTGTCGGGCAGGTTGATCGTCGTGGCGCCGGCCTTGATGGCGGTCTCGGTCGCGCGGCGCAGGAACTCGCGGTCGCTGCGGGTGGCGTCCTCGGCCGACCATTCGACGTCGTCGCGCAGGTTGCGGGCATGGGCCACCGAGCGGGCGATGATGTCGATGACCTGATCCGGCTCCATCTGCAGCTTGTGCTTCATGTGCAGGTCGGACGTGGCGATGACCACGTGGATGCGGCCGCGCTGGGTGGGCTTCAGGGCCTCGGCGCAGCGGTCGATGTCGACCTGGTGGGCGCGGCACAGGCCGGCGATGGTCGAGTTCTTGACAATCTTGGCCACTTCGCGGACGGCCTCGAAGTCGCCGTTCGAGGCGATCGGGAAGCCGGCCTCGATGATGTCGACCCCCATCTCCTCGAGGATCTTGCCCAGCTCCAGCTTCTCTTCCAGCGACATCGACGCGCCGGGCGACTGCTCGCCGTCGCGCATGGTGGTGTCGAAAATGACGACGTTGTCGCGCTTGTCCGAAGCGGCGTTGGCGGGGGTGGTCATGGGGGTACTCGTCGAATGGGGTGTGTGGCGTGCGGGCTGCGGGTCAATGTCCCCTGCACGCCCGGCCACGACGATGCGCGGCCCCTAGAGCGCCCAGGGGTTGGTAAGCCGAAGCGAAAGCAGGTCGCGCGCGACAGTCATGGCCGACTTTCTACACATCAGCCTAGAATCGAGCAAGCAATTTGCGCCCATAGCGCGATCCGCCGCAGCTCAGGCAACTTTATGCCCGACACCCTGCAAGATCGAGGCAAGATAACCGTAACAAGCGGGCCGAAGGCCGATCAGCCCTGCCCCTCATCCGCCGCTTCGCGCTTCTTGAGCCAGGCGCGGCTGAGCAGGCCCATGCCCAGCCAGATGACCACAGCCAGGGCGATCATGACGATGTGCTGCTTGCCGCCGCCGCGCATGGCCTGGACGATCGAATTGCCGGCGAAGGCGGTCAGGGCGATCTTTGGAATAATGCCGATGGCGGTGCCGGCCGCGAAGTCGCGCAGCTTCATCGGCGTCACGCCGGCGGCCATGTTGACCACAATGAAGGGCGCCGACGGCACCAGACGCACGATCAGGCTGGCCATGAAGCCGTTGCGGCCGATCATCCGCATGAACTTGTTGACGCCCTCGGTGGCGAAGTCGCGCAGGATCTTGGCGCCATAGGCCCGGCCCAGCCAGAAACCGACCAGCGACGACACCAGGGTGCCGATCCAGCTGTAGGCAAAGCCGGTCCACGGTCCGAAGGCGACCACCGCCGCGGCGATCAGCACGAACTGCGGCACGCCCAGGAAGGCCATGACCGCAAAGGCCGCCACCGCCATCGGCAGGGCCCAGGGCCCGCTGGCCGCGCCCAGCCAGTGCTCGACCGCCGCCTCGCCGTTGACGCCCAGCAGTTGCGCGCCGAACAGGAAGACCACGCCCACGCCGCCGAACAGCACGAACGAGACCGCCACCGTGCGCCAGGCGCGGGCGTCCATATTGGTCAGGAAGTCGATGATACGGCGGATCACCGCCCCTCCTCGCGCAGGCGCCGTCCAGGGTCAAGCGGCGCCGCGCCGAACGCCTCCAAGGCAGCCGGCGCCCGCAAACCGCGATCCGGGGACGTTAACGTTCGCCTATTGCGACATTTCGGTTGCGTGAAGTTCACACGACGGCGTTACTTATCCACAGGCTGCAAGGGTCGAAAACCTTGGCCTGATGGGGAGTTGTTTCGTGAAGACCCTGGCTGTCATCTCGCGCAAGGGCGGAGCCGGCAAGACCACGCTGGCGATCAATCTGGCGGTCACCGCCCACCTGGCCGGCCTCAAGACCATGCTGGCCGATATCGACCCGCAACGCTCGGCCTCCGATGTCCTGCGCGCCCGCAACGGCGACGGGCCGGTCCTGGCGGAGATCAACGCCGGAAAGCTGTTCTCCACCCAGGTCCACGCCAGCAACCATGGCCAGGACGTGCTGGTCATCGACACCCCCGCCGCCCCTGAGGCCGACGTGCTGCAGGCCATCCAGTGCGCCGACCTTTGTGTGCTGGTCTGCCGCCCGACCTTCCTGGACATCGCCTCGGTGGTGCGCTCGGCCGAGGCCGTCCGTCGCCTGGGCAAGAAGGGCGTTATCGTGCTGAGCCAGGCGCCGCCCAAGCGCAACGGCTTCGAGCCGCCGGCGGTGCTGAAGGCCGCCGAGGCCCTGCGTTTCGTCGGCATGCCGGTGTCCTCGATCGGCCTGCGCGCCCGCACGGCCTTCCAGCAGTCGATCGCCCATGGCCGTTCGGTCTGCGAGTGGGAGCCCGGCTCGGCCGCCGCCGAGGAGATCACCCGTCTGTGGGCCCAGGTCGGCCCGATGCTGCTGGGCCACGAGGACATCCAAGCCCAGGCGGTCTAGGCGCTCGCCCCGAGGTTTCGCAGCGCTCGTCGCCAGAGATCCCCATATTGAGTTTCTATTTACACCTTCACCATAACAATGGTCGCCGTCGGTGGTCTTGCGACCTCTAGAAGTCGCGAGCCGGGGGACGGAGCGAGCAGGCCGTGAAGACGATTGCGGTGCTTTCCCGCAAGGGCGGGTCGGGCAAGACGACGCTAGCCGTGAACTTGGCCTTGATGGCCTTTCTGGCGGATCGCAAGGTCATGCTGGCCGACATCGATCCACAACGGTCCGCGGCGGACGCGCTCAGGACGCGCGCAGCCCCCGGCCCGAGCGTGTTCGAGGGCGGGGCCGGCAAGCTGTTCCACGTCAAATCGAACGCCCTGCGCGAGGGCTACGACTATCTGATCATCGACACGCCGTCGGCGTGCGAGGGCGACGTCGCTCAGGCGGTGAACCTGACCGACCTGTGTCTCGTGGTCGGACGCCCCTCGTTCCTGGACCTGGCGCCGATCGTGCGCACCGCCGAGGCCGTGCGGCGACTGGGCAAGGGCGGCTTCCTCGTGCTCAACCAGATCTACACCAGCAAGCCCGACGCCTCTCCGGCGGCCTGCCCCGACATCCTCGACGTGCTGCGCTTCTGCGGCCTCCCCCTGGCGCCGCATGGCCTGCGCTCGCGCGACACCTTTCAAAAGGCCATGGCCCAGGGCCGCTGCGTGGCCGAGTGGGAAAAGGCCGGGGCCGCGGGTCGCGACATGGAGCGGCTCTGGGCCTTCGTCGCGGCCCATCTGGACGACCAGCGGCCCGCGCCAATGCCCGCAGCCCTGGCGGGATAACGCCGCTCGACCATTCCGGTCTTCTTCGCGAGGCCTGGCCTGACTAAGGTCGACGCCTCAGCGATGGAGCCATGATGAAGATTCTCCCCCTGAAGATCTTGGCCGTCTCCGGCAGCCTGCGCGCCGCCTCGTACAACACCGCCCTGCTGCACGCGGCTCGCGAGCTGGCGCCAGAAGAACTGTCGATCGAGATCTTCGCTGGTCTGGGCGACCTGCCGTTCTTCAACCAGGACCTCGAAGAACAAGGCGAGCCGGCGCCCGTCACCGCCTGGAAGGCCGCCGTACGCGAGGCTGACGGCCTGCTGATCGCCTGCCCCGAATATAATGGCGGCCTGACCGCGGTGCTGAAGAACGCCATCGACTGGGCCTCGCGCGGCAAGCCCGCCCCGCTGGACGGCAAGCTGGCCTGCGCGATCGGCGCCAGCCCCGGGATCACCGGCACGGTTCGCGCCCAGGACGCCCTGCGCCTGAACCTCAAGCGGACGGGCTGCGATCTCGCCCCGCTCTCCGACGTGCTGGTCGGCCAGGCGCCGGGCAAGTTCGAGAACGGCGTCCTGACCGACGAGCGCACCCGCCAGGGGATCGCCCGCCACCTGGCCGCCTTCGCCGCGGTTCTGCGCTCCAGGACCGTCTGACCCAAAACCTTCACGAAACGCCGCTCCCCGCGTTGCGCCGCGCCAAGCGCGGGCGTAAAGACCGCCGCAATCCTGAAACCGGTCTTTCAAGGCCAAGTCCTTTCCAGGGGAGTCCTGAACCATGTCGCTTGAGTCCGCCGCCCTGCGGCGCATCGCACCGTCGGCCACCATCGCCATCAGCGCCAAGGCGCGCGCGCTGAAAGCCGCCGGTCGTGACGTGATCGCCCTTTCCGCCGGCGAACCGGACTTCGACACCCCTGACAATATCAAGGACGCCGCGATCGCCGCGATCAAGGGCGGCAAGACCAAGTACACCGACCCCGACGGCATGCCCGAGCTGAAGGCCGCCATCTGCGCCAAGTTCAAGCGCGAGAACGGCCTGGAGTACAAGCCGAGCCAGGTGCACGTCGCCCCGGGCGGCAAGCCGGTGATCTACAACGCCTTCGTCGCCACCCTGAACCCGGGCGACGAAGTCGTCATCCCCGCGCCGTACTGGGTGTCGTATCCCGACATGACCCTGCTGGCCGGCGGCACCCCCGTCTCGGTCGAGACCACGGCCGAGAGCGGCTTCAAGATCACGCCGGAAGCCCTGGAAGCGGCGATCACGCCCAAGACCAAGTGGCTGATCATCAACAGCCCGTCCAACCCGTCGGGCGGCGCCTACACCCGCGCCGAGCTGCAGGGTCTGGCGGACGTGCTGCTGCGCCACCCGCACGTCTGGGTGCTGACCGACGACATGTACGAGCACCTGGTGTTCGACGACTTCGAGTTCACCACCATCGCCCAGGTCGAGCACAAGCTCTATGACCGCACCCTGACGATGAACGGCGTCTCGAAGGGCTATTCGATGACCGGCTGGCGCATCGGCTACGCCGCGGGTCCCGAAGCGCTGATCAAGGCCATGGGCAAGATGATCAGCCAGACGACCTCCAACCCCTGCTCGATCTCGCAGTGGGCGGCGCTGGAGGCGCTGAACGGCACGCAGGACTTCATCAAGCCGAACGCCAAGCTGTTCCAGGAACGCCGCGACCTGGTCGTGTCGATGCTGAACCAGGCCCAGGGCCTGGACTGCCCGACCCCGGAAGGCGCGTTCTACGTCTATCCCTCGTGCGCCGGCCTGATCGGCAAGACCGCGCCTTCGGGCAAGGTCATCACCAGCGACGAGGACTTTGCCGGCGAACTTCTGGAAGCCGAGGGCGTGGCGGTCGTGCACGGCGCGGCTTTTGGCCTGTCGCCGTTCTTCCGTATCAGCTACGCCACCGCCAACGACGTGCTGGAAGACGCCTGCCAGCGCATCCAGCGCTTCTGCGCCAGCGTTAAATAGGACGGTCCCGCTCCGCGTCGGTTCGCCGGAAGGCAGATCGACGCGGAGGCAGGCCTTCCGCGCGACCCACGGCCTTCTGGCCATCACACCGCCTCGTGCGCCGACGACAGGTCGACGCGCCGGGAAGTCAAGAGAGGCTGTAGGATGGCTAGAACGCCGAACTACTCGTTCGAACGCCAGGAACGCGAGCGCCAAAAGGCCCGCAAGGCCGCCGAAAAGGCTGCCGAAAAGGCGGCCGCCAAACAGGCGGCTCAGCCGGACACAGCCCCGCCTCCCGAACAAGACGATCAGTGAAAGCGCGTTTGTGACCACCTCCACGATGTATAATCACGAGACCGTCTCGCTCGACGGCCAGCACTTTTCCGGCTGCGAGTTTCGCGGCTGCAAGCTCGTCTATGCGGGCGGCGACATGCCGGTCTTCGACAAGTGCCGGTTTGAAAACTGCGAATGGAAGTTCGACGACGCCGCCGACCGGACCTTGAGCTTCCTGAAGCTGGTCTGGAACAACGGCGGCAAGGCTCCCGTCCAGTCCCTGATCAAGGAGATCACCGGCGGCGGCCGGTGATCAAACCCTAGCCTTCGATCCAGTCGGTCAAGCCTTCGCGGGCATGAACCTCGCGCAAGGCCGGCCGCTGGCGAATGACATCCAGATACCGCTTCAGGTTCGGCCACTGGGTCGCGGGCTTGGGCATGTTGCGCGTCCAGCGGCACAGGATGGTCGTCAGCAGGTCAACGGTCGTGAAGCCCTCGCCGACGATGTAGTCGCGATCGGCCAGGCGCGCGTCCAGCCTCGCCAGTCTCGCCTCGATCCGTTCCCGAGCGACATCCTTAGCGGCGTCCTGGGCGCCTTCGCCCGCCGGCTCGTGCGGATAGAACCAGCCTCGGAAGTGCGGCTGCCAGCTGTTGGCCAGCCAGAAGCTCCAGCTCAGATAGTCGGCCCGCTCGGGCGCTCCCGCCAGCGGTGCAAAGCCCGCCTCGGGATGACGCTCGGCCAGCAGGGTCGCGATCGCCGCCATCTGGGTCACCCGCGCGCCGTCGACGATCAGGGTCGGCACGAAACCGTCGGGATTGAGCGCCAGATATGCGGGCGCCTTGTGCTCGGCCTTGTCGAAGTCGAGCAGATGCAAGTCGAATGGGACGCCCAGTTCCAGCAGCATCCAGTGGATGGCCGTGCCGGCCGTGCTGGGCGAACCATAGAGCGTGTACATGCAAGACCCCTCCGCTGATCGGCGCGGATAGGCGGTTGCTTCTCAATCCTGGTCAAGCAAAAGGCCCCCGCCCTTGCGGACGGAGGCCCTTCGCGACTACCGGGCGATCACCGGGCGATCAGGCTCAGTGCTTCTCGCGCCACTTGGACTTGGCGTCGTCCTTGGTCAGGCTGAGATGGACTTTGTCGTCGTCGACATACTCCACCCAGTCGACCGGGATCATGTGGTGCTTGAAGCCGCCGCCCAGGTCCAGCTTGGCCAGCTCGATCTCGCCGCCGATGATGTGATCGACGCGCCCGACATGGCCGCCGTCCGAACCGACGACTTCCTGGTGTTCCTTGATCTGCGTGAGGTCGATCATCTGCCATCTCCCATGACACGGGACCGGCTTGGTCCCCTTTTCCGCCCCATCAACGGCCACGCCTGCTGCCAAGTTTCGGCTTGCGCCGTTATACAAGTTTTGTTCTTGTTAAGTTCTCAATCATGAGGCCACCATGCTGACCCTGTTCCACGCTCCGCGCTCGCGCTCGACCCGCTTCCTGTGGCTGCTGGAGGAGCTGGGCGCGCCCTACGACGTCAGGACGGTCGACATCTATCGCAGCTTCGGAAACACCGGCGCGCGCGATCCGGCCAATCCGCACCCGCACGGCCAGGTGCCGGCCCTGCTGGACGACGGCGTGCTGATCACCGAGTCGGCGGCCATCGCGCTCTACCTGACCGACAAGTTCCCCAGCGCGGGCCTGGGCCCCACGGTCGGCGATCCGCTGCGCGGTCCGTACCTGTCGTGGCTGGCCTATTACGCCGGCGTTCTGGAGCCGTCGGTGGTCAATCTGTGGAAGCAGCGCCAGGACGACGAGGACAAGCAAACCTACAACACCCTGGACGATCGTCTGCGCACCACGCTGGAAAGCTCGCCCTGGCTGCTGGGAGAGCACTTCTCGGCCGCCGACATCCTGTTTATGAGTCTGCTGCAGTTCGCCCGCCAGATGCTGCCGCCGCACGCGGTCTATGACGACTGGCTGGCGCGCGGCTCCGCCCGCCCCGCCCTGGCGCGGGCCCTCGCCAAGGACGACGCCAAGGACCCCGCATGAGCCTCCGCGCCCGCTTCTCGATCGTCGCCGCCACGCTGTGCGTGGCGCCGGCCGCTCCTGCGCTTGCCGATCCCGCGATCGGCAAGCGCGTCGACGCGGTGATGGCCGATGACACGGTGACGATCACTGAGGCGGGCAAGACCGTGCTGGTCTATCGCACCAAGGCCGCCGATCCGGCCGAGCCGGGGCGGCTGAACTATGTTCACCCGCTTTACGCGCCCGACGGCACGGTGCTGACCGAAGACCGCCCGGCCGACCACATCCATCACCGCGGCCTGTTCTGGGCCTGGCATCAGATCACGGTGAACGGCAAGCTGGTGGCCGACCAGTGGTTCATGAAGGACATCGCCCCCTCGGTGCGCGAGAAGCGCTTCAAGGGCGACGCCCGAGGCGGCGGGACCCTGACCATCGACGCCGACTGGCTGGTCAAGACGGGCGGCGAGCTGAGCTATGTCGCCGGCGAGACGACCAAGATCACCGTCCACCCGCTGAGGGCCGGCGGCCGGCGCATCGACTTCGAGACCACGATCACCTCCAAGGTCGACGCCCTGGGCCTGGGCGGCAGCGACGACGTCAAGGGTTATGGCGGCTTCTCGGCCCGCTTCGTGGCCCCCGACCGCCTGACCTTCGCCTCGGCCGGCAAGACGGTGACGGCGACCAACACCGCCGTCGCAGCCGGCCCGTCGATGGGCTTTGCCTGGCCGGCGGGTTCGGGCGGTCCGGCCTGGAGCCTGGGCCTGGCCTGCAAGGCCAATGGTCAGCCGATCACCCAGTGGATCCTGCGCAAGGAGCTGTCGATGCAGAACTGCGTCTTCCCGGGCCGCGCGCCGTTCATCCTGAAGAAGGGCGAGACCCTGAAGCTGCAGGAGACGCTGATCATCCGCCCGGCGACGCCGCCGAAGCCGAAAGGCTAGCCGATGGCCGACCTGATCAATCTCAACCAGGCCCGCAAGGCCAAGGCTAAAGCCGAAGACAAGACCCGCGCCGCGGAGAACCGCGCCAAGTTCGGCCGCACCAAGGGCGAGAAGACGCTGGATGCCGCGCGCGCCGACAAGCTGAAGCGTGACCTGGACGGAGCGAAACGCGAAGACTGATGGCGGGCTTGAAGAAACGCTCGGTGAACCTGGCCGGCCACGCCACCTCGCTGGCGCTGGAGCCTGAGTTCTGGGCGGTGCTGGACCGCGCGGCCGCGGCGGACGGCCTGAGCCTGGCCGGGTTGGTGCAGCGGATCGACACCGAGCGCGGCGAGCGACCGCTGGCCTCGGCGTGCCGGGTGTTCGCACTGGGGTGGGCAGGCGGTTAGGCGCCACTGTCATCCCGGCCGTAGCGAAGCGGAGAGCCGGGACCGCCGGAAACGCTGGCGCTTGCCGCGGTCCCGGGTTTTCGCTCGGGATGACAGGGTTATGGGCGTCCCGCCTCAACGCCCGGGCGTCGCTGGATCGGCAGCGGGGCCGGCTGCGGGTTGGGTCCGCGTCGTAAGGTGAGCGGCGCCTCCAGGCGCTGGCGCCATTCCACCTTGTCGCCAGCCATCACGCCCAGGCGCCACGCGCCCCAGACGGCGCCGGCCAGCAGCGCCACCACGAGCAGAGCAGCCAGAAACCCGCCGCCGCCGTGTCCCGAATGCCGGTGATCGTGCGCGAGCGTCTTCATCACCCTAGCCTTCCGGGGCCTTGGGCGCTTCCGGCAGCTTCGGCGCGTCCGGCAGCTTCGGGGCCGAGGCCGAGATGTCGACGTCGATGCTCTTCTTCTGGGTCAGCCCGCCCGAGAACATGAAGAAGGCGAGCACCGCCACGATCACCACCAGACCGCCGACGATGAACGCCAGGCCGCTGTTGCCGCCGCCGCTGTTGCTGCTGGTTCCTTCAGCCATGAGAGGTCTCCCGCCTTGCGGCTATGTTTCCAATGGCAGATCAACGGTACGCGAGCACGGAAGTTCCGTTTTCGGCGCGTGGCGGGGCTTAAGCTCCGCGCGGTTTGTGCTACATATGTTCCATGTATCCCGATGACGACTCGGCCTTTCCGGGCGACCTCCCCTCTCCGCGCATCTCCGACCTGGCCCGGCCGCAGCCGCCGGCCCATGGCCACGCCATGCCGAACTATCTGGAGGGGCTGAACCCCGAGCAGCGCGAGGCGGTCGAGACCACCGAAGGCCCGCTGCTGGTCCTGGCCGGCGCCGGCACCGGCAAGACCCGGGTGCTGACCACCCGCCTGGCCCACATCCTCGCCACCGGCCGCGCCCGGCCGTGGGAGATGCTGGCCGTCACCTTCACCAACAAGGCCGCCCGCGAGATGCGCGAGCGGATCACCCACATCATCGGTCCGGAGGCCGAGGGCCTGCGCTGGCTGGGCACCTTCCACTCGGTGGCCGCCCAGATCCTGCGCCGCCACGCCGAGCTGGTGGGCCTGAAGTCGAACTACACGATCATCGACACCGACGATAACGAGCGGCTGCTCAAGCAGCTGATCGAGGCCGAGAACATCGACGCCAAGCGCTGGACGCCGCGCATCCTGTCGGGCCTGATCGACACTTGGAAGAACCGCGGCTGGACGCCCGATCGCGTGCCGGTCAGCGAGGCCGGCGAGTTCGCCAACGGCAAGGGCATCAGCCTGTATCGCCAGTATCAGGAGCGCCTGCGCATCCTGAACGCCTGCGATTTCGGCGACCTGCTGCTGCACAACATCACCCTCTTCACCGGCAACCCGGACGTGCTGGAAGATTTCCAGCGCCGCTTCAAATACGTGATGGTCGACGAGTACCAGGACACCAACGTCGCCCAGTATCTATGGCTGCGCCTGCTGGCCCAGGGCCGGCAGAACGTGTGCTGCGTCGGCGACGACGACCAGTCGATCTATGGCTGGCGCGGGGCCGAGGTCGACAACATCCTGCGGTTCGAGCGCGACTTCGCCGGCGCCAAGGTCGTGCGCCTGGAGTGCAACTACCGCTCGACCGAGCACATCCTGGCGGCGGCGTCCGGACTGATCACCGCCAACAAGGGCCGCCTGGGCAAGACCCTGTGGACCCCGGCCAAGGGCGGCGAGAAGGTCAAGGTCAGCGGCGTCTGGGACGGCGAGGCCGAGAGCCGGATGATCGCCGACGCCATCGAGCAGGCCAAGCGCGGCGGCCGCCGCTACAACCAGATGGCCATCCTGGTCCGCGCCTCGTTCCAGATGCGCGCCTTCGAAGAGCGGTTCGTGCTGCTGCAGATCCCCTACAAGGTGGTCGGCGGTCCGCGGTTCTTCGAACGGGCCGAGATCCGCGACGCCCACGCCTATCTGCGCCTGATCCAGTCGCCGGACGACGACCTGGCCTTCGAGCGCATCGTCAACACCCCCAAGCGCGGCATCGGCGACACCTCGGTGCAGAAGCTGTTGCAGATCGCGCGGCTGGGCGGGATTTCGACCGTCGAGGCCGCCCGCCAGATCATCGCCAGCGACGAGCTGCCGGCCCGCACGCGCACGGCGCTGTCCAACTTCATCCGCGACCTGGACCGCTGGCGCTCGATGATCGGCAATATCCACCACCAGCGCCTGCTGGAAACGGTGCTGGAAGAGAGCGGCTATACGGACGCCCTGCGCCTGGACAAGGGTCCGACCAGCCAGACCCGGCTGGAAAACCTCAAGGAACTGGTCCAGTCGATGGCCGCCTTCGAGACGCTGGAAGCCTATCTGGAGCACGTCTCGCTGGTCATGGACCTGGACCGCGAGGCCACCGGCGACGCCGTCTGGATCATGACCTTGCACTCGGCCAAGGGCCTGGAATTCCCGCTGGTCTTCCTGCCCGGCTGGGAAGAAGGCGTGTTCCCTAGCCAGCGCAGCATGGACGACAAGGGCGAGAAGGGCCTCGAGGAAGAGCGTCGCCTGGCCTATGTCGGCATCACCCGCGCTCGCGAGGAAGCCCGGATCAGCTTCGTGGCCAACCGGCAGGTCTATGGGCGCTGGACCAGCCAGCTGCCCAGCCGCTTCGTCGACGAACTGCCGCTGGCCCACGTCGATGCGGGGTCGGAGACCGGCTATTACGGCGGCGGGCCGGGCATGCAATCGACCGCCCCCTCGCGCTGGGACGATACGGGCGGGTCGACCTTCCAGGGCGGCAGCTATGACAGCCCCGGCTGGAAGCGCGCCCAGGAACGCACGGCGGGGGTGTCCGACAAGGGCGGCGCCTGGCGCGGCGTCCGCAGCGGCTCGGCGGCGCGCTCTGCCCCGATCGAAGGCCAAGGCCGACTGGTGGCGGTCTCGGCCCCGACCAACAGCGCCTATTCCCGCGGCGACCGCGTGTTCCACGTCAAGTTCGGCTACGGCAAGGTCGCCGGCATCGAAGGCAACAAGCTGACCGTGGCCTTCGACAAGGCGGGCGAGAAGAAGGTCATCGACAGCTTCGTGGAGAAGGCTTGAGGCTGTGCGTCCTTCGAGGCTCGCCTACGGCTCGCACCTCAGGATGAGGAATTCAGTAAGAAGCCCCTCATCCTGAGGCGCCCGCGCAGCGGGCCTCGAAGGACGCACCGCCTCGCAACCTGAGCGCAGAACCAAACCGCCCCTTCGCGCGCTATGCCGATATGGACCAGCGGATCGCAAACATCCTCGCCAGCCTGAAGGCCTTCGCCCTCACCCGCCCTGTCGCCTATGGAGCGCCGGCCTGCGCCTTTGTCGGCGCCCTGGCGGGGCTGGCGATGCAGACCGGGCCACAGACCGCGG
This sequence comes from uncultured Caulobacter sp., assembly GCA_964601775.1. Lineage (GTDB taxonomy): Bacteria > Pseudomonadota > Alphaproteobacteria > Caulobacterales > Caulobacteraceae > Caulobacter. The sequence continues at coordinate 15,574 of CAZRPD010000004.1, forward strand.
GCCCCGCCCCCGACATGGCGCCGGTCATGGCGTCCTACGAGAACACGGCCGAGCCGACCTCGTGGCCGGCCGGCAAGATCCCCGACTATGTGATCGGCCAGGACTTCCTGCAGAGCCAGGAGCCGCCGCCGCCGGTCGAGTTCGCCGACTATCCGCTGCCGCCCGAGCCCGAGGTCCCTCCCTACGTCCCCGCCACCCATGGCCCGGCCACGCCGCCTCAGGCAGAGGCCGCGCCGCGCTGGGCCTCGGCGCGCGGCGACATCCTGGACACCTCCCTGCCCGAGGACCGCGTGTCCCAGCCTGCTCCCATGGTGATGGCTGACGCCGCCGCCACCGGCATGACCACGCGCTGAAGGCTCGCTTTTTTGGTCCGTTCCGTCTAACGGAGCCGCATGACCGACTATACGCCCCAGCAGATCGTCGCCCGCGGCGCGCGCGCCGAAGCCGAGACCGCCGCCGACGCCATCGACAACCATCCGGGCCTGGAAGGCGCGACCTACTCGATCCTGGAAGAGGACGAGGACAAGGGTATCTGGCGCATCGACGCCTTCCCCACGACCGACGATGAAGACGCCGGCCTGATGGCGCTGCTGGCCGACTACGACCTGAAGGTTCATCGCGACACCCTGGCCGACGCCGACTGGCTGGCCATGGCGCTGTCGGGCCTGCCGCCGGTGCGCGCCGGCCGCTTCTTCGTCTACGGCATGCACGACCGCGGCCGCTTGCCGGCCAGCACGGTCAACCTGCGCATCGAGGCCGGCGCGGCCTTCGGTACCGGTCACCACGGCACCACCGTCGGCTGCCTGCAGGCCTATGACCGCCTGATCAAGGCCCGCAAGTTCAACAAGGTGCTGGACGTCGGCGCCGGCACAGGCCTGCTGGCCATCGCCGCCGCCCGCACCGGTTCGAAGCTGGCCGTCGGCACCGACATCGACAAGCCCAGCGTGCGGATCTCCAAGGAGAACGCCCAAGTCAACAAGGCCAACGCCCGCTTCGTCCACGCCTCGGGCCTGTCCAACAAGCTGGTCGCCGAGAACGCCCCCTACGACCTGGTGTTCGCCAACATCCTGGCCCGCCCGCTGATCAGCCTGGCCCAGGACATCAAGCGCGCCCTGGTCCCGGGCGGCACGGTCATCCTGTCGGGCCTGCTGCGCACCCAGGAACGCATGGTCAAGGCCGCCTATCTGTCACGCGGCTTCAAGGTCGTGACCCGCATCCACCGCGACGCCTGGGCGACGCTGGTCCTGCAGCGGCCGTAGGTCTTTCCTGTTCGCATGGGGAGGATTAAATCCTCCCCATGCGCCAAACCTTCGACGAATCCACCGACCCGTCCTTCGGGCCCAAGCACGTTCCGCTGATCCGCGCCGCCATGGCCGCGCAGGGGCTGGACGGCTTCCTCGTGCCGCACGAGGACGAGCACCAGAACGAATACCTGCCCGCCGCTAACGACCGCCTGGCCTGGGCCAGCGGCTTCACCGGCTCGGCCGGGGCGGGCGTGATCCTGAAGGACCGCGCCGCCGTGTTCGTCGACGGCCGCTACACACTGCAGGTTCGCGATCAGGTCGACCAAGGCGTGTTCGAGATCCGCGACCTCGTCGAGGGCGGCGTGCCGGCCTATCTGGAGACCGCCGAGCGCGGCGCGGTCATCGGCTACGACGCCCGCCTGCACAGCCCGGCCGCCCTGGATGGCCTGAGAGCCGCCGCCGCCCGCGCCGGCGCGGTGCTCAAGCCTGTGGCCGCCAACCCCGTCGACGAAGCCTGGGGCGAGGCCCGCCCCGCCCAACCCATGGCCCCCGTCGTGCCGCACCTCGTCGAATACGCCGGCGAGGAGTCCAGCTCCAAGCGCGCCCGGGTCGGCGACGTCGTCTCGGCCTTGGGCGCCGACGCCACGGTGATCACCGCCCCGTCGTCCATCGCCTGGCTATTCAATGTGCGCGGCGGCGACGTCATCCGCTCGCCGTTACCGCTGGCGCAGGCGATCCTCAACGCCGACGGCACGGCGCGGCTGTTTGTCGAGCCGGCCAAGGTCTCCGAGGCCCTGCCCGCCTGGCTGGGCAACCAGGTCTCGCTGGAGACGCCGGACAAGCTGGCCGAAGCGCTGGGCGACCTGTCGGGCAAGAGCGTGCTGGTCGACCCGACCCAATCCTCGGCCTGGTATTTCGACATGCTGGCCGCCGCCGGCGCCAAGGTGGTGCGGGCCATGGACCCCTGCACCCTGCCGCGCGCCTGCAAGAACGATATCGAGCTGGACGGCACGCGCGAAGCGCACAAGCGCGACGGCGCCGCCCTGACCCGCTTCCTGCACTGGCTGGCCACCGACGGCCAAGTCAGCCCACCGGACGAAAAGGAAGCCGTCGCCAAGCTGGAGAGCTTCCGCGAAGCCACCGGCGTGCTCAAGGATCTGAGCTTCGACACCATCGGCGCGGCCAACGGCCACGGCGCTCTGCCCCACTATCGCCCGACCGAGCGCAGCAATGAACGCGCCGCGCTGGGCTCACTGCTGCTGGTCGACAGCGGCGGCCAGTATCTGGACGGCACCACCGACGTCACCCGCACAGTGGCGATCGGTGAACCTTCGCCCGAGATGGTCAACCGCAACACCCTGGTGCTGAAGGGTCACCTGGCCATCGCCCGCCTGCGCTTTCCGGCCGGCACCACCGGCTCGGCCATCGACGCCCTGGCGCGGATGGCCCTGTGGGCGCACGGCCTGGACTATGACCACGGCACCGGCCACGGCGTCGGCGTCTATCTGGGCGTCCACGAAGGCCCGCAGCGGATTTCCAAGGCCCCCAACGTCATCGCCCTGCAGCCGGGCATGATCGTCTCCAACGAGCCTGGCTATTACAAGGACGGCGAATACGGCATCCGCATCGAGAACCTGGAGGTCGTCATGCCGGCCGAGCCGGTGGCCGGCGGCGATCGGCCGATGCACCGGTTCGAGGCGCTGACCCTGGCCCCGATCGACCGGCGGCTGGTGGACAAGGCGCTGCTGACGCCCGAGGAGGTCGCGCAGTTCGACGCCTATCACGCACGGGTGCTGCGCGAGATCGGCCCGCGGGTCGAGGCGGACGTGCGGGCGTGGCTGGAAGAGGTCTGCGCGCCGCTTTGAAGATCCTCCCCCGCGATGCGGGGGAGGTGGCCCGGAGGGCCGGAGGGGGCTAATGCGGCCTAAGTCCAGTTTGCCCCCTCAGTCGCTCCGCGACAGCTCCCCCGCATCGCGGGGGAGCATCTAAGAGGCGCCCGCTACTTCAACCGCGTCCACTTCTGCGTCTTGCACAGCGGCGCGACGATGCAGCCCTTCAGCTTCAGCTCATTATCGCTGACCAGCTCGATCGTGCCCGAATAGGTGCCGCCGTCCTCGGGGTTGTAGACCTTGCCGCCGGTCCATTTGGTCGGGCCGCCGGTGAAGTCGTACAGCATCTGCAGGCCCTTCAGCGGACGGTTGCGCTGGGCCTCGTCCTTGTTCTTGACGTCCTTGCGGGCCGGATCGGCCTTGATCGGGGTGGAGGTCACCAGCTTGCCGCACAGGCTGTTGCCGCAGCGGGCGATCTCGACCTGGCCGCCGTTGCTGGGCGTGGCCCACAGGCCGGTGACGTCGGCGGCGAAGGCCGGGCCTGCCAACACGGCGAAGGCGGCGGCGATCATGGCGGTGCGGATCATTCGGTAACTCCCTAGTCGGTCTCACGCATTCGAATGCGCGTTTGAGCCCATTCGTTGCGTCATCCCGCCATCTGGGACAAGAGCCGCGGCGAAAACGAGGCCGAGATTCAGAAGACTCGCGCCCGGCGCGGCGGGGTATAGCCGTCGGGCTGGAGCCGCCCCACGGTCATGCCCAGGCTGCCCGGCAAGTCGCGAACATGCGCCAGGCTGTTCAGGGACATCGCCGCCAGCGCCACCCGCCCGCACGCATAGGCGTCGCCCGCCGCGTCGTGGTGCTTGAAGTCGACGGCCAGGTGGCCGCAGACCACGTTCAGCTTGTGCGACGGCAGGTCCGGCCAGACCCCGCGCGCCACCTGCACCGTACACAGATAGTCGAAACTGGGCGGCGCCACGCCGTAGTGCTCGCAGGTCCGGCGGATAACGCTGATGTCGAACGAGGCGTTGTGGGCGAGCACCAGAGCGCCTTCCAGCTCGGGCCGCAGACGCTCCAGCACGTCGGGCCACTCGTCGGCGTCCTCGACATGCTGGGGCGTGATGCCGTGGAAGCCGATGTTGAAGCGCGCGAAGCGGTTGCCCGGCGGGCGGATCCAGTGGTGCTCGATCCGCGCCACCTCGCCGTCCTCGATCCAGGCCAGACCGATAGAGCATGGGCTGGACCGCTGCTCGTTGGCGGTCTCGAAGTCCAGAGCGATGACCTTCATTTGGCGACCATCTCCAACCACTCGTCCTCGGTCATCACCTGGATGCCCAGCTCGGTGGCGGTCTTGAGCTTGGATCCGGCGCCGGGGCCGGCGACGACGAGGTCGGTCTTCTTCGACACCGACGAGGCGACCTTGGCGCCCAGGCTTTCGGCCTGAGCCTTGGCCTCGTCGCGCGTCATCTTCTCCAGCGAGCCTGTGAAGACGATGGTCTTGCCGGCCACGGCGGTGTCGGTCTTGGGCTTGGCGACCGGTTGGATATCCAGCTCGGCGGCGAGGTTGGCGACCTTCTGGCGATTGTGCTCTTCGGCGAAGAACCGGGCCAGGGACTGGGCGGCCACGGGACCCACGCCATCGACGGCGGCCAGGTGCAGATAGTCGTCGCCCGGCGCACCCGAGGCGGCGGCGGCCAGGCCCCCGGCGAAGGCGTCCCAGGTCCCGTAGCGCTGGGCCAGGGCCGCCTTTGCCGGCTTGGTCAGCTTGGGGACGGCGTGGCCGATCTTGATCTCCAGGTCCTGCGCTTCCGGCCAGGGATCGGCGAACAGACCGCCCTTCCCCGCCTCGACCAGCAGGTCCAGCGCCTTGGGGCCCACGCCCTGGGCGGTGGACAGCTCCAGATAGGTCTCGCCCGGCAGGCCTTTCGCGGCGGCCTCGGCGGCGGCCTGCAGATCCTCGAAGCGATCGAAGTTACGGGCCAGCACGGTCGAGGTCGTCTCGCCGATGTCGCGCGCGCCCAGGCCGTAGATCATCCGGTCCAAGCCGATTTTGCGCTTGTCGTTGATGCCCTTGACCAGGTTGGCGATCGAGGTGTCGCCATAGCCGTCGCGCTCGCGCAGGGCCGCCAGCTTTTCCTCGTCCTTGACCAGCTTGAAGATGTCGGCCGGCTCGGTGATCCAGCCCTCGTCGAAGAAGGCCTGCAGCTGCTTTTCGCCCAGGCCCTCGATGTCGAAGGCGCGGCGGGAGACGAAGTGGCGCAGATGCTCGACCCGCTGGAACGGACAGGCGAACTCGCCGGTGCAGCGGCGCACCACCGCTTCCTGGCCCGAGGCGTTGACCTCGCGCGCCAGCGGCGTTTCCAGCGGACACGGGCAGAGGTGCGGGAATTCGAACGGCTCGGGCGCGGGATCGGGCCGCGCCTCCAGCGCCACTTCGACGATCTGCGGGATGACGTCGCCGGCGCGCTGGATCACCACCGTGTCGCCGATGCGCACGTCCAGGCGAGCGATCTCGTCGCCGTTGTGCAGGGTGGCGTTGGTCACCGAGACCCCGCCGACCGTCACCGGCTTCAGCCGCGCCACCGGGGTGATGGCGCCTGTGCGACCCACCTGCAGATCGATAGCTTCCAGGATCGTGCGGGCGCGTTGGGCCGGGAACTTGCGGGCGATGGCCCAGCGCGGCGAGCGAGAGACGAAGCCCAACCGGCGCTGCTGCTCCAAGTCATCGACCTTGTAGACCACGCCGTCGATGTCGAAGCCCAGCGTCGGGCGTAGGGTCTCGAAGTCAGCATAGACGTCCAGCAGGCCCTGAGCGTTCTCGACGCGGCGGGCCGGCGGGGCCGTGGTCACGAAGCCCCATTCGGCCAACTTCTCAAGCGCGCCCCACTGGCTGTCGGCGAAGGGCTCGGACACCAGGCCCCAGGCATAGCCGAAGAACCGCAGCGGCCGCTGGGCGCTGATCTTCGGATCGATCTGGCGCAGCGAGCCGGCGGCGAAGTTGCGGGGGTTGGCGTAGGTGCGCTGACCGGCCTCATCGGCGGCCTTGTTGAAGGCGGCGAAGGCGGCGAGTTCGACATAGACCTCGCCGCGCACCTCGATGACGTCTGGCCAGCCCGCGCCCTTCAGTCGCTGGGGAATGTCGGCGATGGTGCGCAGGTTGGCGGTGACGTCCTCGCCCACCCGGCCGTCGCCGCGCGTCGCGCCCTGGACCAGCACGCCCTTCTCGTAGCGCAGCGAGGCCGACAGGCCGTCGATCTTGGGCTCGGCCGTGTAGGCGACGGTGTCTGAGGGCGAAAGTCGCAGGAAGCGCCGGATGCGGGCGTCGAACTCGGTCGCCTCGTCGTTCGAGAAGGCGTTGTCCAGGCTGAGCATCGGCACGCCGTGCTCGACCGGCGAAAACTGCTCGGCCCGCGCCGCCCCCACCCGCATCGACGGGGAGTTGTCGCGCACCAGGTGCGGAAACCGGGTCTCGATGTCGAGGTTGCGGCGCTTGAGGGCGTCGTACTCGGCGTCGTCGATCGTCGGCGCGTCCTGCTGGTGATAGGCCAGATCGTGGGCGGCAAGAGCGTCGGCCAGGGCTTCCAGTTCCTCGACGGCCTGGGCTTCGGTGAGGTCGGCGACGGGGATCTGGGACAAGGCGGCGAATCCGAACGGCGGGAAGTCGGGCCACGTTAGCAAATCTGGCGCCCACCTTGCGATATGACGCGGGAAGGAGCCCGCATGTCCAAGTCCAGCACAGGTCCCGCCTTGCCCGTCCTGTCGCGCGACGGGCCGCTGGACGCCCTGCGTTTCCTGGCGGCGCTGTTCATCGTGCTCTACCACGTGGCCGAGCGCGCGCCGGTGTCGCTGTTCGAGATCTCGCCGGCCTTCGGGCGCGGCTATCTGGCCACCGACTTCTTCCTGATGCTGTCGGGCTATGTCCTGGCCCGCGCCTATGGGCCGCGCGTGCAGGCCGCCGGCGTCAGCACGCTCGACTTCCTCAAGCGGCGGGTGATGCGTATCTGGCCCGCGCACCTGGTGATGCTGGCCCTGTTCGTCGCCTTCTTCGTGGCCACCAGCGCCATCGGTCTGGCCCCGCAGAACCCGCAGTGGTTCGCCTGGGACCAACTGCTGCCGCAGATCTTCCTGGTGCAGGCCTGGTTCGTGCCGGGGACCTCGGGCTGGAATGTCCCGACCTGGACCCTGTCGGCCCTGATCGTCGCCTACGCCCTGTTCCCCATGGTCTGGCGCAAGGTCGCCGCCAGCCAGCGGCCGCTGCAACTCCTGGCCATGGGCGTCTGCGCCTGGGTGGCCATCGACTTCGCCGCGCTGGAGGTTCTGGGCGTCCACGGCTACCAGCTGCCGCTACGCTATGGCCTGATCCGCGGCGTGCCGCTGTTCATGATCGGCCTCTTGATCGCCCGCCTGCCCGTCACGACCCTGGCCCGCCGCCAGGCCGTCCCGCTGGCCGTGGCGACCCTGGCGATCGTCATCGGCATCCAGGCGCTGGGGAGTTTCGACCACCTCAGCCTGGCCCTGCTGGGCTTCCTGATCTACGCGGCCGGCGCGTCCAAGCCCAAGGCCTGGCGCTGGGCCGGCGCGGCGGGGAAGCTGTCGTTCTCGCTGTTCCTGACCAACACCCTGACCGCCGTCGTCTGGTTTGGCCTGGTGCGGGTGCTGGAGCAGAAGATCGCCCTGCCCGCCGCTGCCAGCTGGGCGCTGTGGGCTTGCGCCACCCCGGCCGCGATCGTCGGGGCGTGGCTGTTCGAGCGGTTGGTGGATGCGCCGCTGCAGCGGTGGATCAAGGAGCGGCAGACCCGTTCCCAACAGTCGCTCATCCCCGCGAGATGACCGGCCGTTTCCATCGGTTTGATTTGGTTGAGGAAAATAATAGTCCGTTCCGCCTGTGTAGGAATTGTGCAGATAAAAATCTGCACGAGGCGGCTGGACGCGACCGACCTTGGCAATTCCTATCGGTTCTCGCTACGGCTGACGACAGCCGATTGCGCCAGAGGCGAGGCGCGGTCGTCATAGGCCTTCCGCCCGTCCGTACTTATGGACGCCGTCAGCCGCGACCGCAGTTCTACACGGAAGAGCCTGTTTCAGTCCAAAGGCCCCGGTCCAACTCTCAGCGGCGAGGCCAGCGGCGCTCCAGAACGAGATAGGCGACGATCGCAGCCCCGGCGATGACGTTCCACATCACCGACCAACCGAACCATAGGTCGCATATCATGCTCGCCATGATGCCGGCGATGCTGACAAGGGGCAGGGCAAGCAGCGCGTCCCGCCGCCGCAAAGGCCCCTCGCGTTTTCCGGCCAACCAGGCTCTCATTCGGCCGCCGGCTTCGAAAGGGCATTATCGTGTTGGTCGTTGGCCGCGATGACTCGGACCATATCAACCAACGCTCTCCTGACGCTCTTTCTGCGGATGGCGACATAGGCTTCGGCAAGCGCGTGGCCGTTGGGGTCAGAAAGCAACGCCTCAAACACCTGGCTCCAGGCCCGTGTGTAGTTCTCGCCGTCCACCGTGCTTGTATCGTCCAGCCCCTGATAGAAAAATCCGACCGGGACCTGTAACTCGCGGGCGATCTCATAAAGTTTCGAAGCGCTAACGCGGTTTGCGCCGCGTTCGTATTTCTGCACCTGCTGGAAGGTCAGACCGAGGGCTTCGGCCAAGCGCTCCTGGCTGAGCCCGAGTTGCTTGCGGCGCAGCCGCACGCGTTGCCCCACATGAACGTCTATGGGATTCGGTGTGTCTGTCGTCATGTGGGCCTATCTCCAGCAAGGCCAAGTCGAAGCCGCCATGCTCGGGCCGGCGGTATGAGCGCCAATCAACTACCACGCGCAGGTAAGCAAAACACAAACTATCAGTCATCCCGCAACCACTATGGGTCGCTCATCGCCGGGCGCTCAAGGTGTTTGGCTCTGTCTCGCGAATCGCGGGGAGAGACTGTGAGCCTTCAGAAGTCCGTTGGACGCGCTATCCGAGTACACCGGGAACGCGCGGGCCTCACACAAGCGATGCTGGCGGAGGCGGTCGGACTGACGGAGCAATATATCGGCGTGATCGAACGTGGCGTTCGGGCGCCGAGCTTCAAGACGCTGGATGCGCTCGCGCGAACCCTCAAGACCCCGGTGCGGGACTTCTTTCCGCATCCGCTGGCGCCAGACCATCCGGACGAGGCGCTTTCCGACGTGATCAATCTGCTCGGGTCGCTTCCGGCGGACGAAAAGAGCCGCGCCTTCAAGGTTCTCCAGTCCATGTTCAGCCGAGCGTGAAGGCATGGCTGCGGCGCTATCTACCGATGCGCTTCCTCCGACCGACTAGCGGGCCTTCGTCGCCGTGGCGCCAGCGCCCTTCGGCGGCGGTAGGTTGAGCGAACACCGCTGCGGCTTGCCGGTCTTCGTCGCGGTCGTCCGGCAAGCGTCCACGGCCTCGCGGTTCTCGGCGATTAGGCCCGTGTCAGCGTCGAGGCGCGCCCACGCCGCCGGATTGCCCGCCTTCATCAGATCCTCGCCGGCTGTCCAGCGATCCTCGCGCATGACCAGCGCCGCCGCCAGCGTGTTCAGGCCGAACGGCAGGACGCTGGCGATCAGCGGCGCCAGGACGAGCCCGACCGCGAAGGCGATCCCGCCGGTCCAGCATAGAAGCTTGAACTGCCGGTCCTGCGCCCAGGCCTGGCCGACGATGCCCGCCAGTTTGGACCGCTCCTCCTCCATCGTGCGGACGGCTTGGTCCAGGCGCTGCGCCGTCTCGCGGATGAGGTTCTGTCCGGACTTGGCGATGGCTTGGCCCTGCGCCTCGGGCGACGTCATCAGAGCCGGCGATTTGAGGATGCCCCCGAGCTGCTCGCCGATCTCGTCCAGGCCCTTGCCGAGCACGGCGAGGTCGGCGCTGTAGTCGGCGGGCCGGTTCTCGCGGATCGCCGCCGGCAGGGCCTCGACCGCCCGGCGCAGCACCGACACCTCGCTCCGCAGGTCCTCGAACGCCTGGGCGGGATCGCCCGCATGTTCCTCCGCCATCCTCGGCTCCCGTCCTTATCGCGCCCGGCTCATCTCGAAAATCCCCGGTCCCGGCCTATCCCGATCTCCATGGCCGCCCGCTGCACGGTCGGCGCGGCCAGCACGCGGGCCAGCGCCGAGCCCGGCCCGACGCCCAAGGCCGGCGCGCGAGCGCGGACCAGTGACTCCAACTGCGGATCACGCTTCAACGCCCCCGCCATGGTCTGCATCCGGGTCTCCAGGCGGCCTCGGGCAAGGCCGTGCCGCCAGCCGTCCAGCCGCCCGTGCTGGGCCTCCAGGCGCTGCCATTCCTTCACCAGCCGGTCGGCCTTCAAGGCGGGGTCACGCCGCACCCGCGCTTCGTGTCGGATCGCGCCGGCCAGCTCGGTCCCGCGATCGGCGCCGCGCAGGTCCCGCATCGCCCGCCAGGTCGCCGTCTCATGGCGAAGGGCGCTATGCAGGTCGCGCACCGCGCCCGGCCGCGCCCCGTCGAGGGCGCGGGCGGCCTCGCGCATTTCGCGCTTCTGATGCTCCAACACCGGCAGGGCCTGGGCGCGCATACGTTCGGCCGAATCCAGCGCGCGGGCGTAGCGTTCGGCGACCCGTTCCAGCGGCGGCTTCGGGACCGGCATGGCCCGATCCGGCCCGGCCAGCGGCAGGTCGCCGACGCGCCCCATGTCAGGCGCCGGCCGGCGCGGCTTCAACGTCAGGCCGTCGAAGATGCCGCGCTTCTCCGTGGCCGGCGCCTCGGCCCGCTCGCGGGCGGCGCGCTGCATGGACTTCGGCACGATGATGGGCTGTTCGATCCCGCGCCGCGCCGCATAGTCCAGGGTCGTCTCCTTCAGCCCGGCGCGCGACAACCGCCCGGACAAGGCGTCCACGTCCTTGAACTCCTCCCGTCCGGCATAGAGCGTCACCTGATCCCGGTGGCGCGTCATGCCGACGTAGGTCAGGTGCCGGTCCATCGTGCCCGACGCCAGCACATGGGTCTGGTCCACCGTCGCACCCTGGGCCTTATGGATCGTGGTGGCGTAGCCGTGATCCACCGCCGCATAGTCGGCCATCGACACCGACACCCTGCGCCCGCTTGCCGGACCCTTGGCGGTATCGAGTCTGACCTCCAGCCGGCCGGGCTCGGCGCGCTCCACCGTGCCCAGCATCCCGTTCTTCACGCCGAGGTCGCGGTTGTTCTCGCGGAACAGGATGCGGTCGCCGGCCGCGAACGCCCGCTCGCCCTCGGTCGTCTGATAGACGTGCTCGCCGGCAAGCTCGCCCCGGCCCTGGCGCACGGCGCGGATCGCGTCGTTCAGCTCGGCCACGTCCACCCGGCGGTGCGCCAGCACCAGCCGCGAGCCGTCCGGCCGAGCGTCCATGTCGGCGATCACGTCCCGCACGATGGCGCTGCGGGCCGCGCCGATATCGTCAGCGAACCGGACGGCGCCTCGCTCGGCATAGGCCGCCAAACCCTCGGCCGTGCGATGCCGGGCGAAGTCCACCGACGCCTCCCGCTGCCATCCCTCGCGCTGGCGGCGGATTTCGCCAAGCTCCACGAACCCGACGCGCTCCGCCACCGCCCGGAACGCCGCGCCGGGTCCGATGGGCTGGAGCTGCTCGGGATCGCCCACCAGCACCACCTTGGCGCCCGCGCGATCCGCCTGTTCAAGCACGCGCGAAAGCTGGCGGCTTCCGACCATCCCGGCCTCGTCGATCACCAGCACGCTTCGCGAACTGAGCGCGTCGCGCCCGCGCTCCCAACTGCGCTCCCAGCTCGCCAGGGTGCGGCTGCGGATGCCGGAGGATTCCTCCAAGCCTTCCGCCGCCTTGCCGGCCAGCGCCGCGCCCATCACCTGATAGCCCTCGGCCTCCCACGCCTGCCGAGCGGCACCCAGCATGGTGCTCTTGCCGGCCCCGGCTAGGCCGACCACCGCCTCGATCCGCTCCGGGCCGAGAACGTGGCGCACCGCAGCCTTCTGTTCCTGCGCCAGGAAAGGCCGTTCGGCGATGGCCTGATCGACATGGCGGCGGCCCACGCCGAACGCCCGGCTGTCGGCCATCCGGTCGGCGCTGTCGGCCATCCGCCGCTCCACCTCGATCATCTCTTTTGTCGAATAGCGGGCCGGCTGCAGGGTGCGGCCGAATTCATCCCTTTGCTCGGGCCGCAACTCCACCAGCGCCGGTGAGGTCATCGCCTTCAGGAACGCCGACTGGAAGGCGTCGGGATCGTCGATGTAGCGGTGCAGGGTGCGGGCCACGTCGGTGCGGTCGAAGACGCTCTTTTCGTTGGTGACCAAGCTCAAGGCCTGCTCCGGCTTTTCGCGGATCAGAGCCACGTTTCGGCGCGCCTGATCTTCGTCCTGCCGGCCGCGCACCACCGACTTGCCGCGCCGGTCCATCTGCGTGGCGTGGACGCCCATGTGCTGGGTCGGCTCGATCTCCAGGCCGCAGTCGCGATGCGAGCGATTGTCGATGCGGATATCATGGCCGGCGAGCGCCAGATGCCGGTTGGCGCGCTGCTCCCAATCCAGCCGGATATCCCGCAACTGATCGTGCGAGGTCGGCAGGCCCAGCGCGGTGAGCTTCTTGTTCTCCAGCTCCAGGTCGGTCTTCTCCCCCAGCCCGCCGGATTCCGCCTTCCGGGTGGTGAGCATGATGTGGGCGTGGTGGTTCCTCACGTCGGTGTCGCCGTGCGGGCTGTGGATCGCGAAATCCACCGCCACGCCGTAGCGGTCGGCCAACCCATGTGCGAACTCCTGCGTCAGCTCCAAGCGCTGCTCCGCTGTCAGCTCATGCGGCAGGGCGACTTCGATCTCGCGGGCGACCCGCGCGTCCTTGCGTTTTTCGGCGAACTCGGCCGCATTCCACAAGGTCGAGCGGTCCTGCGCCCACTCCGCCTCGACGCCTTCGGGCAGCACGATCTCGGTGTGCTCCACGCCACGCCGCGCGGTGAAGTCGTGGGTCTGGCCGTCGCGTTCGTTGGTCAGCCGCTCCGACGACCGATAGGCGGCGGCGGCCACAGCGCTCCGGCCCGCGCTGCGACTGATCGGCTTCATCGCCAGGTGGTAGATCGCCATGACCAACACCCAAATGCGCCGCCGTGCAGCGGCCATTTCGGCGGGCCTCGGGCGCCAAGCCCCCTGTGGGGCCGTCAGTCCGTCGATCCGACGCTATCAAGCAGTGAGTTGCGCAGCAACTCGTAAGTGCGCCCTTCACCAATCTTCACTTCGTTCGATGGGCTCGGGGTGGCTCGCTTGTGAACAAGCTTGGCAGCGAAATCTGATCGGCGGATTTGGCGTCGCCCAGAAGACCCACGATGTCGCCCTAAATCAACGCGTGATTCTTGGGAATACCTGCGACTGTGGGTGTGCCGTTTCGGAACACGAGATCAATGCTGCGAGTCGGGTGACGAGGCGAGTGGAAACCGCTATAGGTTTCGGCTGGGGGGATCGCATCGGGAGCGCACGATGGCAAAGCGGTCGATCGCCGAACGCCTGGCCCAACTGGAGGCCGAGCGGAAGACTCTACAGAGCAAGCTGGGGAAGCAGGAACGCGCCAAGGACACCCGCCGCAAGGTACTGCTCGGGGCCTTCGTCCTGCACCGGCTGGAGAAGGGCCAGGACGCCTTCTCCAAGGAGGAGCTGCCGGCCTGGATCAAGAAGGAGCTGCCGGGCTTCATCACCCGTGAAGACGACGCGGCGCTGTTCGCCGATCTCATCGGCAAGCCGGCGTCCAAGGGAACGGCGTCTGACGCTTCATAGGCGCATCGCGCGGAGGATCGGGCGTCATGCGGATCGTCCGCTATTACCTGATGGCAATCGTCTACGTGGCCGTTGGCTATGTCCTCGGGACCACGCTCGGGCGCTACGTGCTGATCCCCTTGGCCGGCGTGGATCGGACCAATGCCGGCCTGACCAACGGACTGACCATATTCGTCGGCGTCTTGGGCGCCGTCTTCGCTCTATCGATATGGAACCGGCGTTCTGGCTCCGGCGTATCTTGGGGTGTCCACGGCTCCGCGCGCTGGGCCAGCGAACGTGAAGTCCGCGCCTCGATGGTCCGTCCGGACGGCCTGATCGTCGGCCGCGAGAACCGTGAACGCGGCCAGCTTCTGCGCTACGGCGGCGAACAGCACCTGATCACCATCGCGCCGACCCGCTCCGGCAAGGGCGTCGGCGCCATCATCCCCAATCTGCTGACCGCCAATCGCTCGATCCTCTGCATCGATCCCAAGGGCGAGAACGCCCGCGTCGCGGTGCAGGCGCGCCTCAAGCTGGGGCCGGTGGATGTGGTCGATCCATTCGGCGTCTCGGGCGTCGCCTCGGCCGCCTTCAACCCGCTCGACGGCTTGGACGAGGAGAGCCCCGACCTGGCCGAGGACGCCGCGCTCCTGGCCGACGCCCTGGTCTACGATCCGCCCGGCCATGCCGGCGAAGCCCACTGGAACGAGGAGGCCAAGGCGCTGATCGCGGGCGTCATCCTCTATGTCGTCTGTCATGAAGGACCCGAGGTTCGCAACCTCGTCACGGTGCGCGAGTTGCTCACCTCGGCGCCGGAGGAATTCGCCGCCCTCCTATCGATCATGCAGAAATCCAAATGCGCCGGCGGCCTCGTCGCCCGCGCCGCCAATCGTCACCTCGGCAAGACCGGCCGGGAGGCGGCGGGCGTCCTGTCGTCCGCCCAGCGCCACACCCACTTTCTCGACAGCCAGCGGATGGCGGCGGTGCTGGAACGGTCGGACTTCCGGTTCGAAGACCTGAAGGCCGGAACCTGTACGGTGTTCCTGGTGCTGCCGCCCGAACGCCTGGCCACCCACAGCCGTTGGCTGCGTCTGCTGGTCGCCCAGGCCATCGGCGCGCTCGCGCGGTCCACGGCGCGTCCCGAGAAACCCGTCCTTCTGCTGCTCGACGAATTCGCCGCGCTGGGCCGGCTGGAACCGGTGGAAAGCGCCTTCGGTCTGATGGCCGGCTATGGCCTGCAACTGTGGCCCATTCTCCAAGACCTGCACCAGCTCTGGAGCGTCTACGGCGAGCGCGCCGGGACCTTCCTCTCCAACGCCGGCTTGATCCAGATTTTCAACGTCGGCGATGTGGAGACCGCAAGCTGGGTGTCGAAGTCGATCGGCTCGATGACCATGGCTTATCAGACGGCCGGGACCAGCGTCTCCAAAGGCCCGGGCCCGTTCTTGTTCTCGCAGACCACCACCAGCACTTCCACGGCCGATCATCTGGCGCGGCGCGAGCTGCTGACGCCCGACGAGGTCATGCGGCTGGACGCCAGCCTCGAAATCCTCCTGCGTCAGGGACAGGCCCCAGTGGCGGCGCGGAAGGTCCGATACTACGCCGATCCGGAATTCCAGAACCTCTAGGCTTCACCAATATGGATTGCGACGGCGCTCGAAAGGCCATCTGTCGGTCAGGCCGTGACGTCACGACGAAACCCAAACGGCGGGCGCAGGCGCGCCCGCCGTGGGCGGGCTAAACGGCATAGGCCATCATTTGGTCCAGGGTCAGGTCGCCCGCGCGGTAGTGCTCCATCAGCTTCGGACTGACCGCGCCCAACCGAAGCCGCTGGCGCACGACCTGGGCCGACACGCCGAACCGGGCGCCGATCTCCTCGGCGCCAAGACCCCGCCGCTCGGCCTGCTCGCGGAACGCCTCGAACTCGTCCGCCGGGTGCATGCGGAAGCGAGTGACGTTCTCGTCCAAACTGATCTCGTGAGGATCGTTGGCGAGGTCCACCACGCAGCGCACCGGCTCGGTCTTCTTGATGGTCTTGCGCTTGGCCAGCAGGGCGAGCGCCAAGCGGCGGCCCTCGCCGATGGTCACCAGATAGAAGCCGGTCGCCACACCGGCCTCGTCCGTCTCCGGCTCCACCACCGGCGCCTGTAGGACGCTCTTCACCGCGATGCTGGCGGCAAGGGCCTCGATGTCGGCCTCGGCATGGGGGGTCCGCCGCGCGTTGCGCGGCGACTTCTTCAGCTTGTTGAGCGGCACGTCGATGACGTCGCCGTCCTGATGAACGATTTGAGCTTGTAGGGTCATGGTCCTGCTCCTTTGGGCATGGGTTACAGGCGCAAGGCGCGCCTGAACCCTTGCCCGTCGGCGAGACCGGGGGTGCAAACGGAGGGGCGGCTTCGCGGGGAACCGGCTGCAGGGCTTCTAGTCCTGCGACCTGACCGGACCTTGCTCAGCCCGAAGCTGGGCGGAAGCCGCTCCGAAGTGCGCCGGGGCGGAGCCCCTCCATGTCCTTCTGCAATGCCTAGACGTGAGAAAATCCCTCCGCGTCGCAGGCGCGGACATTCTGGCCGTGGATCTTTGCTGTTGACTCGAAGGTGGGGTGGGGAAGACGACGGTCGATCAAGACTTCCATGCGGGGGTTGGCCACCGCATGAACGTGGGTCTTCGCGGGCTACCTCTCGATAAGCACGCGTCCGCCAAGGATGGCCCAAGGGACTCTCGAGGATCACGCTGACCTCAGCCCGCCCCCGTTCGACCAACCTCTTAGCAGCCGGTGGGCGAGGTGCTTGGGAACGCGCCGGCCAGCAACGGTTGAACATAGGCTTCGGCGAACGTGAACTCGATTTCACGTTCGGAACACGCGATCGGCCCAAGGCCGCGATACCCACTGTGGCGTCGCACTCCTCGCTCTCAATGAGTGGGAGCCCAGTAAACCATGAAGGTGCCTTTCCGATGAAAACAATAGTAAGCGCCGCCTTGCTCGGCGTGCTCACGCTCGCCGCTGCTCCTGCCTCGCAAGCCCAGGAGTGGTCGGGGCCCTACGTCGGCGCGCAGGCCGGGGCTAGCTTCCAGCGGAACAAGGACAAGGAATCGATCCGCTTCGACACGGACCTGAACGGCGCCCCGGGTAATCAGGTCAATAACGCTGCCGGCGCCAACGCCTTCTCGCCCGGTTTCTGCAACGGCGCAGCGACGACCCCCAACACCGGCTGCCGCAAGCATGATGGCGGGTTCGAGTTCGGCGGACGCGCCGGATACGATTGGCAGTTCGGCTCCGTCGTCGTCGGCGCGGTCGGGGAAGCCACCCGCACCCAGGTGCAGGACAGCGTCACTGCCTTTTCGACCACGCCGGCAGCCTACACCATGACCCGCGAACTGGACGGGCTCCTGGCCGCTCGAGCGCGCCTCGGTTTTGCCATGGGGCGCAACCTGCCTTATGTCACCGGCGGCTACGCCAAGGGCAAGATTGACCGCCAGTTCAGCACCACCAACACGGCCAACGCCTTTGCCGCCCGCGGTGGCGGCAAAGGGGCCGATGGCTGGCAACTTGGCGCCGGCATCGACCGCAGACTCACGCAAAAGGTTAGCCTGGGCGTGGAATATCTATACACCAATCTGAAGGACGACGGTTATCGGGTCCGGGCGAGCGGCGGGCCCGCCGGCGGACCGTTCACAATGACAAATCCGTCCGGTACCGACTTCAGTCGCAGCCAGGAAAAGTTCAAGGTCCAGGCAGTCCGCATGACCGCGGCCTATCGGTTCTGATCGGCGGAAGCGGCGAACGTTGGGGTGCACCCCCATGCTGAGGCACGATCGATGCATCGCGGCGCAAGTCTTGGGTTGTATCGAGCCAGTCGCTCCGAACTCCCTAGCCTTGAGCGTCGTTTGACGCTTGAAATCGGGCCGCTTCTCGCCGCTCTCGGCACAGCAGCTCGGATGCAGGTGAACTCGATTTCACGTTCAGGACACGTCATCGGCCCTGGGCTACGGTATTCATTGTGATGTCGCCTTAGCGACGGGATGAGGCCTCCCCGCCCGTCCGAACCTAACCGGGCCCGCGCTTCCCCACGGCGCGCGGGTCAAGACCGCCGGCTGCGACGCCCCCCTCGCAGCCGGCGGCTAACTTGTCGCTCTGTGTCGCGATGCCGCTCCCACGATAAGTTATGACAACGGTTGGCGGTCAGCCGTAGAGGGGTCTCCTAATGAAGCTGTTGATCATCGAGGATGACGCCGTAACCGCGGGCTACGTGCAGCAGGGCCTGGCCGAGCTGGGCCACGCCTGCGACCACGCGCCGACCGGGCTCGATGGCCTGACAGCCGCACTGACCAATAGCTATGACGCGATCATCCTCGATCGCAACCTGCCCAAACTCGACGGTTTGTCCGTCCTACGAGCTCTGCGGGCTGAGGACAACAAAACGCCAGTGCTGGTGCTCAGCGCGCTTGGGCAAGTCGATGACCGCGTGCAGGGTCTGAACGCCGGCGGCGATGACTATCTGACCAAGCCGTTCTCGTTTCATGAACTGATGGCGAGGATCGCCGCGATCATGCGGCGGGGCGGCGGAGGGTCGGCCGAGACGACCGTGCTCCGGGTCGCGGATCTAGAACTGGATCTGCTCAGACGCACCGCGACACGCGGCGGGCGGCGAATAGATCTCCTGACGAAGGAATTTCAGCTGCTCGAGTACTTCATGCGGCATGCGGGACAGGTGGTGACGCGAACGATGCTATTGGAAGCCGCCTGGGATTACAGCTTCCACCCGGGCACGAACGTCATCGACGTCCACATCAGTCGCCTCCGCGCCAAGGTTGAACAGGGGGCCGAGGCCCCGTTGCTCCATACAGTCAGAGGGGCCGGATACCAACTTGATGGGCGGTAGCTGGCGGACACGGCGTCAGCCGCAGGCGGCAGCGTTCCGAGGCGCGCTGTGGATAACACTCATCGCGGTCGCCACTACTGTCGCCGCCCTTAGCCTGCAACATCTTCAGACGGCGAAGCTTCTCGATCTGGAGCTCAAGCACCTGGTCGAGGGCGAGTTGGAGGCGCTGACTGCGAGATACCGGGACAATGGCTCGGCTCGCCTGGGGACTTACATTGATCAGCAACTAACCTCCGGCTCCAGGCGAGGCGTAGTCTATATGCTGGCTGGGGCCAACGATAAGCGGCTCGCCGGCAACGGCCTGACTTGGCCAAGAGGCGCGAGCGAGGGCGTCGTCTCAATATTTAGCATTCCAGTAAGAACGGACAACGCCGTCCGGGTTGAACGTGTGGCCGGAGAGGCAAGGGCGCTAGGGCCGAACCGCCGTCTCCTGGTGGGGCATCTCGCAGATAGCCGCATCGCTCTGGGGCGGAAGTACTGGATCTCTCTGATCTTGTCGGTCGCGGTCACGGCGGGGCTGAGTCTGACCCTCGGCTGGTTCGTGAGCCGCCGGGGTCTGCGCTTCATCACGCAGGTCGCCGAAACAGCCGACCGGTTCCTTGCCGGCCGCCTCGATGAACGCCTCCGGATTTCTGACCGGGATGACGAATTCGACCGCCTCTCGGAAGTGGTGAACGCCTGCTTCGAGGAGATCGAATGCATGGTCGGCGCGCTGCGGGCCGCCACCGACGGGCTGGCGCACGATTTAAAGACGCCCCTGACCCGGATAAAGGCGCGCATCGAACTTGCTGCCCTGACCGGCCAGTCTTCATCCGAGAGCGAGGTCTTGGCGCAGACCGCCGCCGACCTTGACAGCATGCTGGAGCTGATGAATGGGTTGCTGGCGCTTGCACGCGCCGATGCCGCAAGCGCAGAGAGCTTCGAAGCGATCGACTTGGCTGTCGTCGTCCAAGATGCTCTGGATCTCTACGCGCCCGTGGCCGAGGACAGGAATAGCCGGCTGGTCGGTGAGCTGAGGGCCGCGCCGATGCAGGGTGTCCGCGCATTATTGCTGCACATGACCGCCAATCTGATCGACAACGCCATCAAGTACTCTCCTCCGGGCAGCACCATTGTCGTCTCGACCTCCAGCCAAGGCGGCTCAATCCATCTGTCGGTGTCCGACAACGGCCCGGGCATCCCGTCTGCGCACCGAGACCTCGCCGTTCGACGCTTTGGTCGCCTTGACGAGAGCCGGTCGATGCTGGGCAGCGGGCTAGGCTTAGCCCTCGTGCAGACGGTCGCCAGGGTGCATCGGGGGCAATTGACCTTATCCGACAATCATCCTGGATTGGTCGCCAAGCTCAGCTTCAACAGGCGGGCCAACTGACCTGCCAAGCTTTTGGCTGGGTGTCGGGGCTGACCCTGGCGGAATCTCGTTCGATGAAGCAGAATTCATGGCGGCGCCATGGTCCAGCGATGTCGCCCCGTGACTGTGTCGTTGCACCCAATCTTGCGCTGAGCTCGGCTGGAACCTTCCGATGGACGCTACGGCTGACCTGGGCTTTTGGTGTAGACGCCTATCCTCGGCGGCAGCTGCTCTTCCTGTACGATTTTTTGGGGGTGCCGAATGCCGGGCCGGAGGCGCTTCGTGACCGATATTGTCATTGCTCCACACGGTCGCAGCTGGGCCGTCAAACACAACGGCGGCTTTCTCGGGTATGCAAAAAGTCAGTCGCAAGCGATCGCGCTTGCCCAAGGGCTAGTCGACTGGATCATGGATCAGGGCCGGGGCGTCACGCTGGGGATCGAAGAGATGCCCACCGCGCCAGCTCTCGCCCCGGCCCCGGTGCGCCGCGAGAAACGCGCAGGGCTCGATCGCCAATATGTTCGTCCCTCGTATCGATGATCGTCGTCGCCATGGGGAATCGCTACCTCACGCTAACCGGCGGAACTCGCTTTTTCCGGCGAGGCGCTCGTCAGGAGATTTAGATGACCGACACCGACCTTTCTGCCTCAGCTCGCCGCGAACAGGGTTTGGTTTGCCCAGCCTGCCGGGTCGGTCTGGTGATGACCGATCGTCAGGGCATCGAGATCGACTATTGCCCAAAGTGCCGAGGGGTCTGGCTGGACCGCGGCGAGCTTGACAAGATCATCGAGCGGAGCGCCGCCTATGAGACCGGATCACCCTCGACCCAAGCGGCTCCCGAGCCACCCAGAACGGCCCCCGGCTACGGTCAGCCCTGGGATGGGGGCCGCCTCGACGGGCACGGCGGCGGCCATGGAGGCGGCCACGGCGGGAGCAAGCACGGCGACGGAGGTCACGGCGGTCGCCAGCGCGGTTTCCTAGGGGGTCTTTTCGATTGAGACGACCAGTGCCGCGCTCGCGCTCAGCAACCCGAAGGCGGCTGGAGGACTGATATGCGACAGTTGCCCGTTGCTATGATCCTAGCCGCAACCGTTGGCGTAGTCGCCCCGTCGGCTCAGGCCCAGACGCTGGTGATGCGAATGGGGCCGCCGTCTCACGGGCAAGCCTTCGCAACGGGCCGGCATTCGGTCGCCGGGCCAACGCTGCGAAGCTATTCGCAAACCGGAGCGCGCCGTTCGGTCTCGTCGTCCCGCGTCTACGCAGGCGGCTTCCGCGGTGTACGAGTGGGGCGGCCCTATGGAGGTGTCGGAGGCTCGCTCTACGGCCGTCGGGCATGGGGGAGCGGCTACCCCACGCCGGCCCCGAGCTATCGGGCCATCCGACAGTATACACCGCCGCCGTACTACGGCTCGCCAATCTATCCGTCGTCTTACGGATCCTACGGCAACGGCTATCCGTCCGCGCAAGGCTACTCATCATATTCGAGCCCGAACTACGCGCCGGCGAGCGCCTACCCCTATCAGGCGCCGGCGTACGGTTCGGCCTACCCGCCATACAACGCCGGCACGGCCTTTTATGGATACAGCGGCGGCGTCGGTAACAGTCCTGGACCGGAGGGAGTACCCGCTGGATGCGCTTGTTGGTAGCTGAGTCATCACGGGTTGGTCATGGCCGGATAGTCCGGTCGAAATCGCACGGATAACGCATTGCGCAACACGCCTTTCAGCACCCCGCTCGCCCCGGTTCTTTGCACGATGAGGCGAGTTCTGACGGCTGTGCAGGCGATGGGCTGCTTAGGGTTCGCGGTGAGCCTGGTGGCAGCACCAGCCGCGGCCGGCGCCGCGGCTGACGAGCCAGCGAGTCTGGCCGCCGCGTTCGACAATACCATCGTGTCAACCTACGACGATGGACATAGCGCCAAGCTATGGCTGGACCCGGACGGACGCTATCGCGGCCTTGGCAAGTCAGGCGACGCCTCGAGCGGTCATTGGAGAATCAAGCGCGACAAGGTCTGCCTCAAGCAGGCCCGGCCGCTGCCCGTCCCATTCTCCTACTGCACGCCGATCCCTGAAGGTGGTGTCGGTGCTGTTTGGGTTGCCAGGTCTGTGTTCGGCGAACCTTTGTCTGTGGAACTCGTCAACGGACGCTGATCGACACTTCAGCCTAAGTCTCTTCTCGTCCCCTGAATAGAGGCATTTCCCTGTGGGAACTTGGCTGTCATCTGATGATTAAACGGGCTGCCTGAGCACACTGGAGAACCAAATTAAAATCAAAAATGACCCGCGGCGTCTCTGACCAGGTTATTAAGTAGAGACAGGTTAAATCTACATAGTATTCGAGCGTCGCGGAGCCGCTCGGGTGCTTCGTGACCGCCTTTTCATGGATGACCTGGCGATCGCCGGCACCAGTTCCCCCGGATTGTTCTATACTGCCGACCCCACGGAACTGGCAATTTGATCGGGCGCGCCGGTGTTGAGGCTTGGCCCTTGGCCTAAAGTCTAGTGACTGGCGATTTGAGCATGTGCTCGTCGCCTGGAAGGAAGGCCGGGAAGGCCGGCAAGCGGTTCATGACGCCCTTCCGATCCTGCAGCGCGCGAAAAAGCGTTTGGGTCGTCGGCCTTGGCGATGAAGTAAAAATCTGATCGGCTGAAGACCCTCGCAGAGCACCTGAACCATTATAAAGTCGCGGCTCGCCATCTGCATCTCTCGCGCGCTAAAGAAAATGTCTCGGTACGGACACTGCAAAACGCGAGCGACCAGGACTGCGACTTGAGTGGCAGAGGTGCGTACAGTCGCAACAATTACAGCGAGCGTGTTTTCGGCGGCGTGACGCGAGAATTTCAGGCCGATGATACATTGTCTTGGTTTCTCGCCCATTGATTTTGGCCCGCAATCAGGTCTGTCGAGTTGGCCGAGCCGGCTAGAGGGTCCCAGACTTTGGACCGAAGGATCCGACGTCGGCCGCTAAATGGATTGCAGCTGACTACGGCGTCGGCAACCTGTCCACCAAGTCGGCAAGCCCCGCGCCATAGGCTTCCCGAAGCGCCATGCAGTAAGGGTCATGTACCTCGATTTTTTTCATGCCCTCGGTGCTGAAGCTGTCGGCGACATAGGTGAGAATGTCTAGCGGCATGCCCACCGAGACGTTGCTTAGCAGGGTGGCGTCGAAAGACAGCAGCGCCAGCTTGGCAGCTTCTTCTAAGCCCGTCTCGACCGTCAGGGCGCGCACGAGGATCGGTTTGCCATACTTGGTCTCCCCGATCTGCAGGAAGGGCGCGCGGTCGCTCGCTTCGACGAAGTTGCCGGCGGGATAGATTTGGAAGAGGCGCGGCGCCTCGCCGGCCATCTGCCCTCCGACCAGGAAACCGGCGCCGACGTCGCCATAGGGCGCCACGTATCGACCATCGCGCTCGACGATTCCCCGAAGGGCGGAGCCGACAATGCAGGCCACGTCGAACAGGGCCCGGGCGGCCGTCAGATCGAGAGACGCCTGACCGGACCCGGCCTTTTCCCGCAAGGTGCTGACCACAGCCTGGGTTGTGGCCAGGTTCCCGGAAGACATGATGGCCACTGCGCAACCGGCGGCGGTCGGCAGGAAGGTGAGCTTGCGCACGTGCGTCACCTGATCGACGCCCGCGTTCGAGCGGGAGTCCGACGCGAGCACCAGGCCGGCGCGTAGCAGGATACCTAGACAGTAGGTCATGGACTCGCCGACCGGTGCAGGGAACGCCAAACTCCGGGGCGCAGCCGAAGTCGTCAACCCGCGCCGTGCGGATCGAGTAGGGCCGCGCAGCGTTTGAACGCTAACCTTCGCCGTGGGACGGATCATGACAGCGACCAAGAGCCCAGGCGGCGAACTGGCCAAGACCCTCGGATTCGGACGGTTGTCCCTTTACGGGGTCGGCACGATCATCGGCGCGGGGATCTACTCGGTGATCGGCCCTGCGGCGGAAGCGGCGGGCGACGGCGTCTGGATGAGTTTTCTGCTCGCCGCGGTGATCTCCGCCTTCTCGGGTCTCTCGTATGCTGAACTGGCCTCGGCCATGCCCAGTGCGGGCGCTGAGCACAGTTTCCTTCGCCGTGCCCTTCCAAAAGCTCCGGCTGTGGCCTTCGCGGTAGGGCTGTTCATAGCCGTCCATGGCGCGGCAACCTTCGCAACGGTTGGCCTAACGTTTGGCAACTACCTTCAGACGCTGGTCGCCATCCCACCGGTCGCGGTGGCGCTAGGCCTCATGGCGACCGCTACGCTGATCAATATCGCAGGGGTGACCAAGGCCTCGTCGGTGAGCGCGGTGCTGACGACCGTGCAGGTGCTCTGCCTGATCGCGTTTGCTGTTTTCGCGTTCAGTCTGAAGGGGCTGCCGCCGCCCTCGAAGGCCACGGCCCCGGCGGACTGGGGCGGGATGCTACAGGGCGCCGCCATCGTGTTTTTCATCTATTCCGGATACGAGCACATGGCGACGCTATCGGAAGAGGCGAAGGATCCGGGAAGAGACATCTGGCGCGCCTTTATGGTCGCGCTCTGCGTAACGACCGCCGTCTACATGGTGGTCATATTCGGGGTTCTGGCCTTGGGTGATGCGCGAAGCATCGCGTCGTCCGATTTTCCGCTCGTCGCGGCCGCGGGCCAGCTCGGCCGCTGGGCGGCCGTAATTATCACCGGCGCCGCCCTGCTGGCGACAGCCAACGCGGTGCTCAACGCGTCGATCTCGGGCAGCCGGCTGCTGTTTGGCATGGCGCGGACCGGCGACCTTCCCAAGGCGCTGCAGAAAACGCTGGGTAAGAGTAAGAGCCCATGGATAGGCGCGGCTGTCATGTTGGCTGCAGCCTCGGTCTTCGCCGTCCTGGGTGAAGTGAAGTTCGTCGCCAGTCTTTCGTCGCTCGGCGTTACCCTGGTGTTCGCCAGCGTTAACGCCGCCGTCATCGTCCTTCGCTACCGAGAGCCGGACCTCAAACGCCCATTCAAGGTCCCGTCGATCGGCAGATTTCCGGTGACGGCGGGACTCGGCATCGCCTCGTCCCTGCTGCTCGCAGCGCAATACGAATGGAAGGTCTACCTGACCTTCCTGGTCGCCATCCTCATGGGCGCGGTTCCCTACGCGCTCGTTCGCCGTAAGTCCCGTGCCTAAGGGCGACCAGACGAACGCCTACAGCCATCGACGAGCAACGATGCGGCCTTAGTTTGGGCTGATCGAGGCTTGAGAGTCATTTTTGGGCTACGGTCCGATCCGCGGCTTGGTCTGGAGGCCTCGTGGAACAGCCTGTTATCTCCATCGCAATCCTGCGCAGCCGCGACCGCTGGCGAGTCATCTCCGACGGCGGCTCGGTGGGCGAATATGCCTACCAGGTCGATGCCGAGGAGGCGGCGCTGCGCTTCGCGAAGGCGTCCGAAGGAACGGGACGCCCGGTCGAGATCCTTCTGCAGCATCCCGGCGGTGAACTTCGGCGCTTTGCCGGACCAGGGGCCATCAGATAGCGCCTGGCGCAAGGGCGCTCGGGGAAGGTATCCGGGTCTCCGACCCACTGACTTGCGTCCTTCGTCCAAGATGCCGATGCAAACGGGCTGATCGCCACGGCCAGTCGGCGTGGTTTTCGCCTAGGCGCTGGCGCAACTCGTCTAACGCGCGCATGCCCTCACGAGTGTTCAGGAGTAAGGCCATGACAGCGTACCGGGTCCGTTCAGGCGCGATCTTGCTGACAGCCGCTGGACTGCTGGGCGCCTGCGCCAGCTATCCCCCGCCGCCCCCACGTCTCGCCTATTATGTTGTGCCTTGCGACAAGCCCGGCGCCATCCGCACAGGCGCCCCGTCAGCGGGCGCTGCAGATGGGTCGAAGCCAGGCACAGCGCCGCCGACATCCACCGACGCGCCGAGCACGCCCGCAGTGGCGGACGCCGCCAGCCCGCCCGTCTGCATTGTCGCCGCCGGACGAGCGCCCGCCTATGCATCGTCGCGCTACTATCCGTCCGGTTACTTCGGACAGTCCTACTACGGAAGGCCGGCCTTCAACTCGTTCGGCTACAAC
This sequence comes from uncultured Caulobacter sp., assembly GCA_964601775.1. Lineage (GTDB taxonomy): Bacteria > Pseudomonadota > Alphaproteobacteria > Caulobacterales > Caulobacteraceae > Caulobacter. Next base: position 41,614 of record CAZRPD010000004.1, read on the forward strand.
TCTTTCGGGTTTGGCTACTATGGCGGGGGGCATGGTGGCGGAGGCGGATATCGTGGGGGCGGTCACGGCGGTGGCGGCCATCACGGGGGCGGTCGGCACTGACCATGGTGGCCCAGCGCCGCGCCGCCGAGCGCGCCCTCGCAAGATCCATTCTGTCAACCTTTGGGGTCTTCTTGCTCGGCGCAACGCCTGTGGCCGCCCAGTACGGAGGGGGACCATCGGGTCGGCCCGGCCAGGGCCACTCCCCGGCCTCAGCGTCGCCGAGCGGGCCAGTCCCCCGGTCGCGCCCCGCCGTCTCGCCGCCGAGCCGCGCGCCTATCAAGATGACCGAGATTTTCGGCGTTGGCATCGTACGGGCGATCGATGTCCAGGCCGAGCGGATCACGATCGCCTACGAGCCTATCGAAGGCATAAATTGGCCGGCCGGGGCCATGCCCTTCGCGGTGGCCAAAAGCACGCTATTGGAAGGCATAACCGTCGGTGAAAAGGTTCGCTTTCGGCTGGAGAGCCAGAGGATTGCCGAACTCACGCCCTTCTTGCCACAGCAGGGGCCGGGCGCGGGCGGAAAGGGTGCAAAGCAATAGCCTTTCCTGGCGACAACCGGGTCTTGCAACTAGAGGCGCATGTCAGGAATTTTGCGATCCGCCACAGGTGGCCCGTCCCAGGACTGCGAGTTCACCTAAAGACGTCTAGCAGGCGAATTGGACCTCGACGTAGCCATAGCGGTAGTCGCGGACCAGCCTTCTACAGACGTTGCGTGGGCTGGGCGTGGCTCGGCGGCCTACGCCGGCAGAGGGCGGGGCAGCACTCTTTCCGAATTGAACACTGGGTTGGCCCGATGAGAACGGTCGTGGGCCCTGACCGCCATTCACGGGAGGGGCCGACGTCGGCCGGGTGCTTGGCTTGAACATGTAGGGCTCCGCCGCCGCAGGCGTGGCTGACCCGGCGATTGTCATCAAGGCTGCGACTGCTAAAGGCCATATGGGAGAGAGGCCTGGATGTCTCATTTCGCCCTACCGAGACTTGAACATCTAGGCCTTGGACGTGGTCATCATCGCCGTTTAGCGCAAGGCGTCTTTGCTGGATTCCGGGAAAAGCTGGCCTTCGGGCACCGTCCTGCGTTCTGCGTATTGTGGTTACTGAATTCTTGCAAGGTGACTGAACGCCCCACTCATTAAGATTGATCGCCGGACCCCTACTGGAGGCGGGCATGCTTAGCGCCTGCGCCACAGCGACGCCCTACCAGCCCAACTTCTCGGTCCAACCCGCCCAAGCGGCGTCCCGGGGCTTTTCTGAACAGCGTATCGAAGGCAAACCGTGGAAAGCTACCGGCTCTATCGCGCGCCCGACTGACAGTCGCCCAGGGCTACGACAGTTTCGCGATCGCAGTTCGCCAAACCGACCGTCAGACGAGCGCCTACGTGCAGAGCGACCGTTCTACAATTCCTGGTACGGGTCCAACTTTGGGCATTTCGCGCCCAGTTGGCGCTACGATGGAGCCGGCCATCGCTGGAACAGTTGGGGACCCGCAAATGGGCAGCGCCTGCTTCGGCAATAGGATGGACATCCACACGATCCCGAAGTTCGTGGCAATGGCGGAAATCTTGATGCGCCGGGGAACCCAGGCAGCCGACGATCCCACGGCGTTCCAGGCCCGTGCAGTCCTGGAGAACCTTGGGCCACGTATCCAGCGTCGCGTTCCTGGCGTTTGCCTGGCGGCTCCCTGTCCCTGCTCCGCGTCGTCCCTTCAGACACCGCCGGCGCGTAGAGCAAACCGACGGTGCGTCAAGGCCTCGCTGATGATCCAGGTCTAACGATCTCGTTCAGTGGCGGAAGCCGCCTCGTCGGGATCGCGCTAATACCCCGCCCAACCTCGACAGCGCAAAGGGTGCGAGGATGAGGAAGAATGCGCCAAAGGCCCAGATTGCAACGACCGCCGGCTTAGCGATCCCTCGCAACACACCCGCACCCTGTCCGACCAGGCTGGCCTCACCCAAATTTTTGGCGACAAGGGCCGCCTCTTTGCCCACACCGCTTAGGGCCGCGAGGTCCTTGACGCCGCTCAGCGTCGAAGCATTGTTGGTGCTCAACCAGGCGGTCACGCCGTCCGCGGCCTCGTAGCCCAACCAGGCCAACAGCGACCACACGATCAGCGCCGCGCCGGCGAGAACCCAGACAATGGACCGCATCCGGGGGCTGCGCTCAGTTGGCCTGCCCCCCTTCGGCCTAGGCCCGAAGTACGGGGTGTTGTCGCCGCCCCCACCACGCCATCCGTCCTGTGAATGCTTGTCCAATAGCGTTGTCCTTCCCTGATGCGTCGCTGTGGAACGTCGCACCACAGCAAGTGGGCCGCGTCGTTATCGTCCGTAGCTGAGCAGTGTCACACCACCCGTAGCGACCGCCAACCCCAAGCGCTTTATCGCCGGCTCGGTCGTGCCTGGCGATGTAGCTTGAAGCTGTTCTTGATGAGCTCTGGCTGCTGATGGACCCGGGCATGACAGCGGGGAGGAGCACCGCCGTGAGTCGGCCGACGAACCATTTGACCATTAATAGATGCATCACGTGCGCTGCACCTTGGCGGTAAAAATATAGCCCACCCCCCGCACAGTGCGGATCAACGTCTCTTTTCCGCTGGGATCGGCCAGCTTGCGACGTAGCCGGCTGACCAGCACGTCAATGCTGCGGTCCGAACCGTCGGACAACCGAGTGCGGGACAGCGCCAAAAGCCGTTCGCGACCGATGACTCGCTGCGGATGGCCGGCGAAGCTAACGAGGAGATCATATTCCGCCCCGGACAGATCCACCTCCGCCCCAGCCGGTGAGCAGACCTGCCGACGTCGCAAGTCCACCGTCCAACCACTGAAGGACATAATCTCGCGGGCCGCGAACTCGGTGGCCGGTGCAAACTGGCGCATGGCCACCCGGCGGAGCAGGGCGCGAACCCGAGCCAATAGCTCCTTGGTCCCAAATGGCTTGGTAATGTAGTCGTCCGCTCCGAGTTCCAGCCCGACAACGCGGTCGACCTCATCGCCGCGCGCGCTCAGAAAGATGATGGGAACCGCGCTGGTCTGCCGCAGAGTGCGGCATAGGTCCAGACCGCTAGCGCCGGGCAGCATGACGTCAAGCAGCACCAAGTCTATGGTGTCGCGTCGGAGCGCTACCCACATTTCGGGGCCTGCCGAGGCCCCGACGACGTTGAAGCCGCTTTCACGTAAATTGCGGACAAGGAGGAGGCGCAGGCTCGGATCGTCCTCGACCACCAAGATGGAGGACACCCCTTCCGTATAGGGCGCCATCGCGTCAGTTGCCGACATGTCGGAGCTCGAAAAGAGCAGCGGGCAAGTCGCAAGGGCAGCGACTAGGTTGCATTGTAAACGCGGCCTGAGTTGGCAATTTCAAACACACAGATACACACCTAAACAATGCAATAGTTGGTGCATGAGCAGCTACAGACGCGGCCGCGCCGAAGCGCGTGTTAATGCTGTCGAGATGTCGCAGAGGGCGGTAAGCGATTTGATGCTGCGCTCTTGGCACTGCCGCAACAAATGTGAAACCCGTGTATCAACGACGTGTCGCGAACATTAAATCGAGTTTATCCGGGCTGAGATGGGGTGGTGGCATAGAGACGACACCAGCGCGAGCTGACATACGGCGAAAGCCCGCCCATTCCCCGGGCGCGATACCTGGAGCGAACCCGAGACTATGCCCGCCAAACTTAAAAGCCCCACACCCTCCAGCGACTTTGGTGAAGCCTCTCAGCTTGAGCGTCTTCTGCTCATGGCCGAGACGCCGCAGCCCCTGGTCACGGCGGTCGTTCACCCTGTCGACGCGGTTTCACTCTCAGCGGCCGCCGAGGCCGCGGAACGCCGGCTAATCGACCCTATCCTGATCGGCCCGAAAGCGCGCATCGGGGCCGCCGCCCTGGCCGCCGGGGTCGACATCGCCAAGTATCAGATCATGGACGTCCCCCACAGTCACGCCGCCGCCGCCAAGGCTTGCGAACTGGCGGCGAGCGGCAAGGCCGCCGCCATCATGAAGGGGGCGCTGCATACCGACGAATTGATGGAGGCTGTCGTCGACAAGGCATCTGGCCTGCGCACCGATCGGCGCATGAGCCATGTTTTCGTTCTGGACGTTCCAGGGCATCCTCGCCCCCTGCTGGTCAGCGATGCCGCGCTCAACATCGCGCCCGACTTGATGACCAAGCGCGACATCGTTCAAAACGCCATCGACTGCGCCCTAGCGATGGACATTGTCGAACCCAAGGTCGCCATCCTGTCGGCTGTGGAAACCATCAATCCGAAGATGACCTCAACCCTCGACGCCGCCGCGCTCTGCAAGATGGCCGACCGCGGACAGATCGTCGGCGGACTACTGGATGGGCCTCTGGCCTTCGACAACGCCATCTCCCTCGAGGCCGCCGAGACCAAGGGCATCGTCTCGGTCGTAGCCGGCCTGGCGGATATCCTCATCGTGCCCGATATCGAGTCCGGCAACATGCTGGCCAAGCAGCTCTTCTATCTGTCCAAGGCTCAATCGGCCGGGATCGTCATGGGCGCCCGGGTCCCCATCATCCTGACCAGCCGCTCGGATCCCGAAGCCTCACGTCTGGCCTCCTGCGCATTGGCGATCCTGGTGACCCAGCATGGTCTCAGCAAGTACACGCCATGACCGACCGGGTGCTGACGCTGAACGCAGGGTCCTCCAGCCTGAAGTTCGCGATCTATGACCCAGGCGCCGGCTTGGCTCTAAAACTATCAGGCCAGGTTTCTGGCTTAGGGGGTGCGCCCAGGATGCGCGCCAGTGCCGGCGGGGCGGTGGTCGTTGACGAGACCTGGTCCGGTGCGGCCGACCTCGATGCCGCGCTCCAGCGGGTGTTCGATTGGCTGGCGACGACGGAATGGGCCAGGGGGATCGTCGCGGTCGGTCACCGCATCGTCCACGGCGGTCTCCAATTTCGAAAACCCGCCATTCTGACACCTGACGTGATGCAGCGCCTCGACCGTCTCTCACCGTTGGCGCCGCTGCACCAGCCCTTCAACTTGCGCGGGGTGAACACGGCTCGGTCGCGCTTCCCCGACACACTGCAGGTCGGCGTATTCGACACGGCTTTCCATGCGAGCCAGCCGGAGGTGGCGCGGCTCTATGCGCTGCCGCGAGACCTCATCGACGAGGGCGTGGTGGCCTACGGCTTTCACGGACTCTCCTTCGACTATATCGCCGGGGAACTCCGCACGCAGGATCCCCAGCACGCCGGAGGCCGCAGCATTGTCCTGCATCTCGGCAGCGGGGTCTCGCTCTGCGCCCTGGATAAGGGGGTGAGTGTCGCGACGACGATGGGGTTCTCGGCGCTGGACGGTCCGCCGATGAGCACGCGCTGCGGCGCCCTGGACCCCGGCGTCATGCTCTATTTGCTGCAGGAAAAGGGCCTCTCGGCGCAGGCCGTCAGCGACCTGCTTTATCACCGCTCGGGCTTGCTGGGCCTGTCGGGGCTGACCGGCGACATGGTCGCCTTGCTTGCCAGCGCCAAGCCTGAGGCGGTTCAGGCTCTCGAAGTCTATGTCTATCGGATCGCTCGTGAGATCGGATCGTTGGCCGCAGCGCTCGGCGGCCTGGACACTCTGGTGTTCACGGCCGGCGTCGGAGAAAACGCCGTCGGGATCCGGCGGCGGATCGCAGATCACTGTGGCTGGCTCGGCCTTCGTGTGGACGCCGAAGCCAACGCCGCTGGATCAGGCGGCATCAGTCAGCCGGAAAGCGCCGTGAAGGCGTTCGTTATCCCGACCGACGAACAGATCGTCATCGCCAGGGCCGTAGCGGCGTTGGTCGCACAGGCGCCCAACAAGGGCATGGCGGCGAGCAGCCCTTAAACAGGTCAGATCCTTCGCCATGCGCACCCGCTGAGCGGCGCCTTCGCATCAAAGCATTGCGGCAGGGTTGGTCAGGGATCGCTTCCCCCACAGCTTAGTTCTAAACGAGGCGATTGGCTCGCCCTGACGTTGGGTCTCCATAGTCGCAACAGCAACATCTAGGAGCGCGCGGATGAGCGACAAACTCGAGCTTGATATCCCGGTGCTGCTTCCGGAGGTGTCGGACGCCGCCGACGCCTGCGTCGATCGTCTGGTGGCCATCGTCGGCGCCAAGCCCGGTGTCGACCGCGTTCATGTGAAGCCCGCAACAGCGGACGCGCCCGCCAAGCTGTGCTTGCACTTCGATCCAGGGCAGCTGCCGCTGGCGCGCGTGCGCGACATGGTGCGAGCGGCAGGCGCAGAGGTCAGCGCGCTTTACGGCCACGCAGTCTTCCAGGTGAAGGGCGTTACGCACCAGCGCCGTGCGACGACCGTAGGCGACGCGCTTCGCGCCCTGCCCGGGGTCCTGCAAGCCGAAGCAAGCGCCGCCGGCACGGTCCGCGTCGACTATGATCGGCAACGCACGAGCGAACCCGCGATTCGCAAGGCGCTCGTCGACCTGAAGCTATCACCGACTGTGGCCCAGAAGGGCGATCAAGAGGGCCATGACCACGGCGCGGGCGTTCATCCCGGCGGAAGCGGCGGTGGCGCGGGCGACGCGCACGGTCACGCTGAAGGCGGCTTCCTTGGCCCGAACACGGAACTGATCTTTGCGCTCGCCTGCGGCGCGCTCCTGGGCATCGGCTATGTGATAGAGAAGTTCGCCGAGGGCCTACCCGGTTGGCTGCCGACCGGCTGCTTTATCGCCGCCTACGGCTTCGGCGGCTTCTTCACCGTGCGCGAGGCGATCGATAATCTGAAGCTCAAGAAGCTTGAGATCGACTCGCTCATGCTGGTCGCCGCGGCCGGCGCCGCCGCGCTCGGGGCCTGGGCCGAGGGCGCGCTGCTGCTGTTCTTGTTCAGCATCGGCCACGCGCTGGAACATTATGCGATGGGCCGCGCCAAGCGTGCGATCGAGGCCTTAGCGGAGCTGGCTCCCGACACCGCGACGGTGCGCCGTGACGGACAAACCATCGAGATACCCGTCGAACAGCTCGAAGTCGGCGACGTCGCCATCGTCCGCCCCAACGAGCGGCTGCCGGCTGACGGCTTCGTGATCAAGGGGGCGAGCGCCATCAACCAGGCGCCGGTCACCGGTGAGAGCATGCCGGTCGACAAAAGCCCGGTCCCCAATCTCGAAGCGGCCCGGGCGAAGCCCGATGCGGTCGATGCCGCGTCGCGCGTCTTTGCGGGCACAATCAACGGTGGGGGCGCGATCGAGATCGAGGTCACCAGGCGCTCGAACGAGAGCGCGCTCGCCAAGGTGGTGAGGATGGTCAGCGAGGCGGAGACCCAGAAGTCTCCCACCCAGCGCTTCACCGACCGGTTCGAACGCATCTTCGTGCCCGCGGTGCTGCTCTTGGCGTTCGTGTTGCTGTTCGCCTGGGTGGTTGTCGATGAGCCGTTCCGGGATAGCTTCTATCGGGCGATGGCGGTCCTGGTGGCGGCTAGCCCCTGCGCCCTGGCCATCGCCACCCCCAGCGCCGTGCTCTCCGGCGTCGCCCGCGCGGCGCGGGGCGGTGTCCTCGTCAAAGGGGGAGCGGCGTTGGAGAACCTTGGTTCGCTCAAGGCCATCGCGTTCGACAAGACCGGCACCTTGACCGAAGGCCGCCCGCGCATCACCGACGTGGTGGCGGTCGACGGCGTCAGCGAGGACGAGTTGCTGGCCCTGGCCGTCGCGGTCGAGGCGCTGAGCGACCACCCGCTGGCGCAGGCGATCGTCAAGGAAGGCCGCGGGCGGCTGGGGGATCGGAGCGTGCCCACCGCTGCCGACCTCAAGAGCCTGACCGGCCGCGGGGTCGTTGCGACCGTCGATGGCGAGACCGTCTGGATCGGCAAGGCGGAGATGTTCGGGACGGAAGGCGTTCCGGCCTTGGGCGCGGTCATGACGGATGCGATCGCAAAGCTGCGCGAGGGCGGCCGCACGACCATGGTGGTGCGCAAGGGCGACCGCGACTTCGGCGCGATCGGATTGATGGATACGCCGCGCGCGGCGGCGACGGTCGCGCTCAAGCGCCTGCACGACATGGGCATCAAGCGCATGATCATGATCTCGGGCGACCACCAGAAAGTCGCCGAAGCCATCGCTAAGGAGGTTGGCCTTGATGAGGCCTGGGGCGACCTGATGCCCGAAGACAAGGTGGCCGCGATCAAGAAGTTGGCGGCCGAGGACAAGGTGGCGATGGTCGGCGACGGCGTCAACGACGCTCCGGCGATGGCCAGCGCCACAGTGGGCATCGCCATGGGCGCGGCCGGAAGCGACGTGGCGCTGGAGACGGCCGACGTCGCGCTGATGGCCGACGACCTCGCACACCTGCCGTTTGCGGTCGGGCTCAGCCGGCACACCCGGGGCATCATCCTCCAGAATGTCTTCGTCAGCCTCGGCGTCGTCGCATTCCTGGTGCCGGCGACGATTATGGGTCTGGGCATCGGTCCGGCGGTCGCCGTGCACGAGGGTTCGACGCTGCTGGTCGTGTTCAACGCGCTGCGGCTTCTCGCTTATCGCGATCGTGCCGCAGCATGAGGGCGGAACAGGTCGATGTCCTGATAGTCGGCGGTGGCCCGGCAGGTCTGACCGCCGCGATCTATCTCGCTCGGTTTAAGCGCCGGGTGCTCGTGGTGGACGACGGCAACAGCCGCGCCAAGTGGATTCCCCGATCTCACAATCACGCCGGCTTCCCGGACGGGATCAACGGTGAGGACCTGCTCCGGCGCATGAGCCAACAGGCGCAGCGCTACGGCGCGACCACCTTGGAGGCCCGTATCGACACCTTGGAAGGCCAAGCGGAGGCCTTTATTGCGCGGTCCGGCGATCTGACCATTACCGCACGTGCGGTTTTGCTCGCGACCGGCGTCACGAACCGACGCCCGGCGATTGACGGCGAGACGCATAGCGATGCGCTCAACCGCGGACTGCTGCGCTACTGCCCGGTCTGCGATGGCTACGAGGCGACCGGCCAAGCGATCGGTGTGCTCGGCGCCGACGCCCACGGCGTCGCCGAAGCGCTGTTCCTTCGCGGCTACTCCGATCGAGTAACCGTTTTCGCCGCGAGGGAGATCGAACTCGATCCTGACGATCGCAAAGCGTTGAAAGAAGCCGGCATCGCCATTGCGCCTTCACCGCTCGATCGGTTCGATTTCACGGAAAAACAGGTCATCGCACATCTGACGGGAGGCCAGGCGCTGCGCTTCGACACCGTCTATCCCGCCCTCGGGTCGGACAGCAACAACGCGCTGGCCCGGCAGCTCGGCGTCGAACTCAGCGAGGAAAAATGCATCGTCGCGGACCTCAAGCAGCGCACCAACGTGACGGGCGTCTACGCGGCAGGCGACATCGTGGTGGCGCTTGACCAGATCAGCGTCGCCATGGGACATGCCGCGATCGCGGCGACCGCGCTGCACAATGACCTGCGCCAAAAGGATGGCCACTCTCGCTAGACGCCATATGTATTCAGTACACCTTGGCGCGCACGGCGCGCGTTTTCTGTATATCTTTGGCTGCTGTGTTCGCGCCGTTCTCCCCAGCTTACTCTAGAAAGCAACAAGCGCCGATCTTCACCAGGGCGAAACGCGAGCGCTATAGATTTTCCTCCCTTGAGATTATACTGCTCAATCTTATACGAAAAAAAAATGTCGGTGACGGGTTGGCGGCTAATGAAGACAACACGCGGCATGGCGCGGTGACAAGGGCGGCCGGGCCGCCCGACCGGGTCGCCTGGACGTTGCTGGTGGTCGCCTGGCTCGTCGCCCTATCAGCGACGCTTGGCGCGTTGTTCATCGGCGAGGTCATGGGGCAAGCCCCTTGCAATCTCTGCTGGTTTCAGCGCGCCTTCATGTTCCCCTTGGCCGTGGTGCTGATGGTGTCGTGCCTGATCGGGGACAGCCGCGTGGGTCGCTATGCCTTGCCGCTGGCCGCCATGGGCTGGCTGGTCGCGTTTTACCATGTGCTCCTGCTCGGGGGCGTGATCCCCGAAGAGATCAAGCCCTGCGGAGCCGGTCCATCCTGCTCCAGCGCCGATACGGTCATTCTTGGCTGGCTCCCGATCCCGGCCCTCTCGCTGGCGGCGTTCACCGCCATTATCGTCCTCCTCGTCCTTGTTCGCCGCAGGTCGCCATGAAAAACCGCATCGTCATCCTTGTGATCGCCGGTCTCGCCTTGGCCGGCTTCGCAGCAGCGGCCTTTATCTACAACAGTAGCCAAGGCGCTAACGCGCCCAAAGCGCACGTGCAGAGCCCGAACCCGGCAACACCGCTTTCCCCGTCTGTTGGGGGAGCGACGGAAACGCCTGCCGCCGCAGTTGGCGATCGCACCGCTTCAAGTGTTCCGGCAGCGGGAGCGGCCGGCGCATTGAGTCCGCCGGCGGCGGGCCCAAGGGACAACGCCCTTGTGAGGCCCCATTCGCCGACAGTGGGTCCGGTCGCCGCCAAGGTGACCATTGTCGAATTCTTCGATCCGGCCTGCGAGGCGTGCCGCGCCTTCTATCCCATCGTCAAACAGACCATGGCGCAGTATCCCGGGGATGTCCGATTGGTCTTACGATACGCCCCTCTCCATCAGGGCTCGGACGAGGCCGTGCGCATTCTGGAAACGGCAAGGCTCCAGAACATTTTTATCCCGGTGCTGGAGGCGCTTCTGGCGCGGCAGCCGGAGTGGGCCGCGCACGGTTCGATGGATCTGGACAGGGCCTGGGTGATAGCGGGAGAGGCGGGTCTCGATCTGACGAAAGCTAAGCAGGCGAGGATGGGATCCAAGATCACTGCGGCGCTGGACCAGGACATCCAAGACCTAGCGACGGTGGGCGTTTCCCAGACGCCAACGTTCTTCGTCAACGGCAAGCCGCTGCAGGACTTCGGCGCGCGGCAGTTCCAGGACCTGGTGCGCGGTGAGGTCGCCGCCGCTAAGTAGCGGCGCCGCCGCCGCGTAGAGTCGTCCCTGTCGCCGTTCCGAAAACCCTGCTTGACCCTCTAGTGGGTAGAGCATGCATGTTGGTTGCGAGAGCGTATTGGGCCTGTTCGCAGCGGCCCTAGGGCCTCGTCCCGCGGAGGTGAGCCATGAAGGACTGTTGTTCAAGCGAAGGCGCCAAGGAAGACGGCCCAGGCTTTGTGGTGTCGCCCTCGCGCCGCAAGCCTCCATCGGAGGCGCAGGTGGACCCCTGCTGCGCTAGCGGTTCCTGCGCGGAAACGCCTGACATGGCGGTCGCGATCGCCCGCTCAACAATCTCGCCGTCGGAACCGCCTGTCGAACACGCTCGACTGGATGATCTGCGGGTCCCTTCGGCGACCTGCACGGCCTCGCAGCCTATCCTGGGGGAAAGCGCGCGGAAGGCGCCGGCTGACGACTGCTGCGCGGGCAAGGAGCATGAGCTTGTTGCGCTGAGCCAGATCGCCGGCGTCAAGCGGGTGCTGCAGGTCGTGCTGGCGATCAATCTTGTCATGTTCGTGGTGGAGTTCGCCGCTGGCCTGGTCGCCAACTCGACCGCTCTCATGGCCGATTCCGTTGATATGCTGGGCGACGCCCTGGTCTATGGACTCAGCCTCTATGCGCTCAGCCGCAGCCTGCGTTGGCGGGCAGGCGCCGCCGTCGCCAAGGGCGCGATCATCGCGCTGTTCGGCATTGGCGTTGTCGTTGAAGTGGTTCTCAAGACCCTCAACGGCGTGACGCCCACCGCGCCACTGATGGCCATGTTCGGGGCGATCGCCCTGGTCGCCAACCTGACCTGCCTGGTCATGCTCTATCGCTACCGCAACCGCGATGTGAACATGTCGAGCACATTCGAGTGCTCGCGCAACGACGTGATCGCCAATACCGGCGTGCTGGCCGCGGCCGGTGGGGTGGCTCTGTTCGGCAATGGCTGGCCCGACATCCTGGTCGGCGGCGTTATCGCGGCGATGTTCTTCCGCTCTGCGATCAAGGTGCTCCGCGAGGCTTGGCCACAGTTTCGAGCGGCGCGGCCGAACGCGGCCGTGGCGTTCGACTGACGCTGAATAGTCCGAATCAGCGGCAGTTGACCGATGGACCTCGGCCGACGCATGGCGGCTCGGCGCCACAAACCCCATATTTGAACCGAAATAAGCAGGAAACGTTCAGGTCTCAAGAAGGAGATTGGTCATGTCTAGCTGGAGCGTGAGCAAGGTTGTTCCGTTGTTCGTCGTTGGCCTCGCCGGCCTGACTTTAGCGGGTTGTTCGACCTACGGATCTGGAGACTTCGGGTACTATGGCCGATCCCATCCAAATGCCGGTTACGGTTCGCCGTACAGCTACGGCCGCGGCTCAGTTTACGGCGCGCCCTATGGCTACGACCGGGGACGCTCCTTCGGTTATGGCGTTCGCGGTTATTCGAATGGTCATAGCGGCTTAGGCCTAGGTGGCCGCCGGCACTGACGCGCTGGCTTTGGCTGACGCGTCAGGACTGCGGCGCAAACTGTCTTGAAGTCTTCGGCGCTCAGCCTTGCTCCGACTTGCCGCCGATCTGGAATATGACGCCGGGGACCTCCGTAGGACAGTCGCCGCAGAGGCGATTCGCTGGAACTGCGAGGTCGATCTTCTTGGGATAGGGAAGATCCAGCGCATCCATAATCGCAACAAACTCCTCGATGGACTTGCCCGCGAGGCGAGGATTGCGTTCGCGCTCCTGGGCGACCGTGCTGACATGGCGATGGTTGTAGTCATGGGCGGGATAGATCAAGCCGTCTTCAGGCAGAGTGAAAATCTTCTCGGTAACGGACCGGTAGAGGGTTGGCGCATCGCCGTTCTGAAAATCAGTTCGGCCACACCCGTCAATAAGCAGGGCATCGCCTGTGAAAACGCGAAGCACCCCAGGCTGCGAGATCAGATAGGCGTGGTGGGCGTCCGTATGGCCAGGGGTGAACACGGCTCGAAACGTCATCGCGCCCACGACAAGGGGGCAGTCTTCGGACACGCCAGTGTCCGCGCATGCAAGCGCGTCGATGGCGGGGTGAGCGATCTTTGATCCCGTGCGGCTGCGCAAGCGGCAGGCGGAGGTGACATGGTCGGCATGAATATGGGTGTCGAGGCTGTAGGCTAATTGAAGCTCCAACTCTTGAAGCACAGCGAGATCACGTTCGATCGTCTCCAGAACCGGATCAATCAGGACAGCCCTGCGGGTCTCTGGGCAACCCACAAGATAAGTGTAGGTCGATGACTGCGGTTCAAACAGCTGTCTGAAGATCATGATGTGCAGGCTAAACGCCGCCTCCCGATCTCGTCCTCTTTCGGGACATCATGTTCAGAAACTCGACGAAGGCCGAAAACGCCATCGCCGCGTAGATGTAGCCCTTGGGCACCTGCACGCCGAAGCCATCGGCGATCAGCACCATGCCGATCATCAGCAGGAAGCTTAGCGCCAGCATCACCACGGTGGGGTTGCTATTGATGAAATTGGCCAGCGGCCCGGACGCCAGCAACATTAGCAGCACCGCCACGACGACGGCCACGACCATGATCGGCAGGTGATCGGTCATGCCGACGGCGGTGAGGATCGAGTCGATCGAGAACACCAGATCGAGGAGAATGATCTGCACGATGGCCGAGCTGAAGTTCACCTCCACCTGCCTGGGTCCGCTTAGCGGTTCGGGGGCCTGCTTGGCCTCCATGGTCTCGTGGATTTCCTTGGTCGCCTTCCATACCAGAAACAGGCCGCCAGCGATTAGGATCAGGTCACGCCAGGAGAAATCGAGGTCGAAGGGGACGCGACCTTGCGGGTCCGGGGTCAGGCTGAACAGTAGCGAAAATACCGGCGCCGTCAGGCCGACGATCCAGCTCAAGGCGGCCAACAAGGCCAGTCGCATGCCCAAGGCCAGGCCGATGCCGATCTTTCGCGCCTTGCCGCGCTGCTCCCCCGGCAGCTTGTTGGTCAGGATCGAGATGAAGATCAGATTGTCGATCCCGAGCACCACCTCCATGACGATGAGGGTGATCAGCGCTAGCCACGCGGCGGGATCGGCGAGGAGCGAAAGGATGCTTTCCATTCTTGCGTCTTAACCTCGAGTGCGGCTGGAAGTATGCGCCAGTTCATCGTCCATGCCAGCCGCCCTGCGTGGTCGGCGGCTTTTGAACGTCAAAAGCGGGTGCGTTTTGCGCTTTACGCCTCGTCTTTCCGGCTCTTCGCTGTTTTGCGGGTATCGCGCAATATCTCCACGCCGCCCTTGACTGCGATCAGCGCCGTGACGAGCCCGACCAGCAGGTCCGGCCAGTTCTGGTTTGTGAGGATGACGATGATGCCGGCCACCACGATGCCGCCGTTGGAGATAAAGTCGTTAAAGCTGAACGTTGTGGCTGCGCGCATGTTCACGTCCGGCTTTTGGATCCGTTGCAGCACGCGCAGGCAATAGTAGTTGACCGCTGCGGCCGCGATCGACATCGCGATCATCGTTGCGCCGACGGGCTCGCTGCCCTGGAAATAGCGCCGCCCAACGTCGTACAGCACGCCGGCCGCGAAGATGAGTAGCAGGACGCCGGAGATTCCTGCAGCCGCCTCCTTCCATTTTGGGCTCCTGGTGAGCGCGATCAGGCTGATCGCATAGACGAGCCCGTCAGAACCGTTGTCGAGGCCGTTGGCGATCAGGGCGCTGGAGTCGGCAATGATCCCGGCGATGCAAAAAGCGATCGCCAACCCGACGTTGAGGATCAGCACTATCCAAAGGGCGCGCCGCTCGACGGCCTTAGGGTCGCCGGCCTTGGTCGGCTTCTCCATGTCAGGCGCTCATTCTGATGTCGTTGGCGTGGGGCGGGTAGGGCGCCGTAGCGGCGGGGTCGACGGGCAACCCCGCCAGGGTGCTTGCGAAGCCATGATTGACGTCGCGGTGATGGGCTTCGTCGGCGCGCACGACGATGATGACGTCCCTTAGCGTCGCGTTGTCAGGCATCATCCAGTAGTGTTTGGCGATGGCGGGCGCCGGCACATTGGGCGAGCGCCCCTCGTCGATTTCCTTTAGGTAGAGCGTATAGCTTGTCACTGCCTCTTCTTCGAAATAGCCAACGACGCGGTGCGCGCTACGCTTGGAAACTAAGTAAAGCAGGAAGAAGCAGATATAGAAAACCCACTGCACCAGGATGATCACCAGGCGCTCGAACAGATTGGGCTGGGCGATCTGCACGAACGTCATCAGGTGCATCCGCTCGTTTTCCGCCTCCTCCATTAATGTCCGGATCCAGCCGTCGTCGTCACACATGCGGCGCAGGGCGGTGAGGTGATTGATGGTCGCCCCAACCATGCCCGGCACCGCCGCGACGGTTTCGAGGACGATGGCGCGGTGCCCATAGCGTTTGGCAAAGAAGGTGTCGGCGGCAAACCGCATCAGCTTTGTAAAGCCCAGCGCGAACCGGTCGGTCAGATCGACAGGCCTGTGATGCACCGGTGGCTCGACAAGCGCCTCCGCAGCAAGACTGCGGGTGTCGGGCGCGAGAATCTTATTGACCACAGATCCAATCCTCTCTCAGTCGAGCCGCTGACGCAAAATTCCTAGGCGTCAGAACTCGCCGAGCTGTCCGCTTCAATCTGCGTTTTGGGGACGGCGAGGCAACCTGCGCCTTCGACGTCTTGGGTGGGCCGCAAGGCGTAGAACGCCTTACTAAGCCGCGTCACGCGCTCACTCCGTCTCAAGGTGAACCGTTCGCCGTCGAGGATCGCCGGAATAGGGTCTTCGGAGGTTAGATCGAGGCTTTCAAGGCGGGCATGGGTCACCGTCTGATCGGCCCGCCAGTCCCGGAACGCCGACATCACCGCCAGCCGGATAGCATCCCCCGCCCCTTCGATGTCGATGGCGGCGGCGTCAAGCAGCACTGGGGCGTCAGTCTGCGGCGGCGGCAGCGGACAGAGCACCACGACAGCCTCAGCCTTGGACTCTGCCTGCCCTTCGAAACGATAGCCAAGTTCATGGCCCAAGGCCTGCCTAAGCGCGGCGACACCTTGGCCAAGCGCACCAGCTAAGTCGCCGTCCCGGATCGACTCCCTCGCCTCGGCCAGGAGCGAGGCGCTGCCAAACACGCCGGCGACAAAGAACCGGTGCGAGCCGACCTGGCCGCCATGGACAGCCTGTACGGCTGGAGACTTGAGCGTGTCCGCTAGCGCCTGCCTCCAGGGCCGTGCGCCGTAGAGCGCCTTGGGCAGCATGTTCATGGTGCCGCCTGGAAGCGGGACAAGCAGCGGGCCGAGCTCATCGCAGCGTTGCGCGGCGGAGCGGATGGTCCCGTCGCCCCCGAGGACGATCAGCACATCCACGCTGGCCTCTGTAGCCTCGTTCAAGGCATGATCAACCTCCTTGCCGGTGACCACCCAGACCTTGCTGAGCTTGACGCCGGCTTCGTCTAGGATGGCGCTTAGTGCAGCCTGCGCAGACGCGTCGCAGCTGCCGCTCGACGTGTTGAGCAAGGCGGCGACTCGGAGGGTTCGCAAATTGACATCAGGCGTCATGATCGGCTCATAGGTGGCGGTGCTCATGGAGCCGACGCAGGGATAAGGTTTTAAGAGACGTCCGACGCGTCTCGCGTCGTGACGCGCAAGCCGGCCAACACTCAGTCGTCGAAAAGGCTGCCTAGGAAGCCGCGCCGGCGGCCGCCGTTACCGCCACCGCCATGACCGCCCCCCTGACCGCCGCCGCGCTTGCCGCCATGGCCGCCTCGCCCTCCGGCGTAACCGCCATTCCAGGGCTGACCATAATCCGGCGCAGGCATGGGCAAGGACGGCGCGATCGGTTGCGGCTGCGGAGCGCCGGTCTCGAAAGCGGCGCTGCGCTCAATGATCTTGTCCAGTTCGCCCCGATCGAGCCAGACGCCACGGCACTTAGGACAATAGTCGATCTCGACGCCCTGGCGATCTGTCATCACCAAGTCTACACGGCACTCTGGACACAGCAGGCCCTGCTCAGGCCGAGGCGAAGGGGTTGGGCTGGGATCGGTCATTTCATTCTCCTGACGGACGCCCCGTTCTGACGAGCGAGGCGCCGACGGATTGGATCAAGGCGGGCATTCGCTTAGCGGTGACGATTATAATTGCTCCGCGGGGCGACATAGTGGCGGTCACGGCGGGGTTCGCGACCGACGTATCGATTGGACCGGGTGTTGTAGCCGTAGGTCTGAGCGCCGTAATAGCTCGGGCCGCCGGTGTAGACGTTGCCGTAGGGCTGGGCGTAGCCGTACTGCACGGGCGGCGCATAAGCGCCCCGGCCGTAGCCTTGGCCACCATAAACCTGCGACTGGCCATAGTACGGCTGTTGGGCGTAATAACCCTGCTGCCCACCATAACCGTAGGGCTGGGCGAGGGCCGCCGAGCCACCAAGAACCGTGAGAGCCGCTGTCGCGGCGATGAGGAATTTCATAGAATTCACTCCAGTTTGCCAGGCGAGGATTCGCCGAGCGATCAGGCATCATCAACCGACGCGCCTGAACGTTGAGGGAACGGTCAGCCTCATCTTCTGTTCATCTTAAACCGACACATTTCGGGAAAAGCCATGACCTTCGACGCCGCCGGCCTCTGGGAGGTCATCACCCACATCTTCAATCTCGCCGTCGCCTACGCGCTCGCCTTGCTGGTGGGATGGGACCGGGAACGGGAAGATCGCAGCGCGGGCATCCGGACCTTTCCCCTCGTGGCCATCGCCAGCTGCGGCTTCGTGCTGGTGGCGATCGCGGTGCTGGGCCGCCAGTCGATGGGGCAAGCGCGGATCATGGAGGGCCTGATCACCGGCGTTGGGTTCATTGGCGGCGGGGCGATCCTTAAGCAGGGCGGCAAGGCAAGCGGCACAGCGACGGCGGCGAGCCTGTGGGCGACCGGCGCGCTGGGCGCCGCAGTCGGGTACGGCCTCTACGACATCGCGATTGTCCTTAGCCTTACGACCTTCCTCACGCTGCGGTGCGCCCGGCCAATGAAGCAGGCCGCACAGGATAGCGCGCGTCCCTCGTCGGACGGCTAGCGTAGGGGGCTCATCGCTGGAGCCTCCATTGGCCTTCCCCGATTATCCCGCCTGGTCGGCTCGCCCACGACCACCTTCGATGACATCGGCAGCGGGCGCGCCAGACGTCGCTTCGCCGATCATAGCGCCCGTCTGGGACTGCGGAGCGGCGAGCGCTGGTGTCGCGGTCGGATTTGGCGCGCCTTTTTCGGGACTCGTCGATCGTTTGCTGGTCGGCGATTAAGAGCCCTTCACCGTCACCGAGATGTGCTCATTCATAATTCAAGTCTGGCGGCTTACCTCTTCAAGAGGTCGAGGGTGCGCTTCTCGATCGCGTCCTGATTCTCCAGCACGTTTAGGTTCGCCTCGTAGGCGCGTTGAGCCTCTCTCATGTCCATCGCTTCGATCAGCGTATCGACGTTAGGCATCTGCACGTAGCCCTGGTTATTGGCTGCCGGATGACTAGGATTGTACTCCTGTTTGAAGGGCTTGTTGTCGGAGGCTACGCGGGTCATCCGCACGCTTGTAGAGCCATCCTCCATCTGCAACGGCGTAAAAACCGGTACTTGCCGTCGATAAGGCTCGGCGCCCGGCTTTTGCCCGGTGGAGTCGGCGTTGGCTATGTTTTCCGCAATGACCCGCATGCGCGCCTGCTGCGCTTTCAAGGCATAGACGGCAACGTCGTTAACACCGCTCCCTTCTACCTTCGCCATGACGCCCTCTGAATTGTGCTGCTGGAAGTTTGGCCATTATGGTTAACAACAGATGATAGACTATCTCTTGGCGAGCGATACGGGAGTTTAGCGGTTGAAATCCGTCGCTGCTCTGGCGCGACAACCTCAGCCGGCACGTCAGCCGGATGTGTGCCGGCCATCGAGCTTCCGGCCTCGAGATGAACGCAGTGAACTGTCCCGAAACTAAGGTTTGACTGATGGAATACCTTCTTTTGCCCCGATCACGACGTCCAGGACTGCGTTCGGGGGTGCTGCGTATTCGGCACCCCAACGGCAGTTAGGTTTGCTCATGAACGGCGCGAAAGATCTCGCAGATGTTGTTGAAACCGTACATCGGGATATGGAGCCCCACCTTGGGCGTGGTCGGGTGGCCCAGTACATCCCAACCCTAGCAGGGATGGATCCGCGCCATTTCGGCATAGCTGTAGCGACCTGCGACGGGCAAATGGCGGCGGCTGGCGACGCTGGAGTCGCCTTCTCGATCCAGAGCATATCCAAGGTGTTCACCCTGACGATGGCCTTGGGAAAGTTAGGCTCGGACCTCTGGAGTCGAGTTGGGCGCGAGCCCTCGGGCTCAGCGTTCAACTCCATCGTACAACTTGAATACGAGAAGGGAATCCCGCGCAATCCGCTGATCAACGCCGGCGCCTTGGTGGTGACGGACGCCCTTCTGGATGGTGGCGACGCGGACCCGCTGATTATCCGAATTACGAAGCTGATGCGCGATCTCGCCTGCGACCCAGCTGTCAGCATCGATCATGAAATCGCTGCCTCTGAGGCTGCGACGGGGTTCCGCAACGCCAGTCTGGCTAACTTTCTGCGGGCCTCGGACAATTTAAAGAGCAATGTGGCCGACGTCCTGCACGTCTACTTCAACCAGTGCTCCTTGAGCATGAGCTGCCGTCAACTGGCCCGGGCCGGGCTGTACCTCGCCCATCGCGGTGTTGATCCTCTAAACCATGTTAAAATCACGACCCCCCTGCGTGCACGGCGAATCAACGCCATCATGATGACCTGCGGACACTACGACGCCTCCGGCGACTTCGCCTTTCGAGTTGGTCTGCCCGGCAAGAGCGGCGTTGGCGGCGGGATTTTAGCCATCGCGCCGGGGCGCGGCTCGATCGCCACGTGGAGCCCCGGCCTCGACCGCGCCGGCACTTCCCTGGTGGGCCGTCTTGCCCTTCAGCGTCTCGGCAGACTTACGGGATGGTCGGTGGTGTAGGGAAAGGGTGAGAAACGCGGGGACTGGTGTCGGACGGGCGCAACGGTTGTCATCACGTACTGCCCCGGCACGCGGGAGCGCTCTTGGTTTGTCTTGCTGTAAGCGCCAAAGTATTTCGTAGGTGTCACGAAACCCAGGCGCTTCGGACTTATCCTCGCGGCGTTGAACTGTTCATCCGACCGGGCGATTCTACCTCCGTCCGTGGGAGCAAAACTGCGGGCAATTTTGCCAAGCTTGAGCGATACACGATCTATTAAAGGTAAGTTGTTAGGCTTGAGCCACTGGTGGCTTGTAGCTCAGGGGCAGAGCGCACCCTCGATAAGGGTGAGGTCGCAGGTTCAAATCCTCGCCGGGCCAACCAGCGTAATTTGGCACTTGAAGCGGCCGTGCCGCTCTCGCGTTGCTGCGCCGCTTTGCTGAGGATACCAGAACGAGTGTTGCATCCCGTTAAGCGCTATCAAGCGCGTTAGAAGCATCGAGAAGTTTGGTTGCATCCTTAGCGTTGCTGCAGCGGTGAACTCTGTAGGGTGGGCCGCATGCACCAGCCGACGATCTTGCGGGAGAAGAGATCGAGCACCGTGGCGAGGTGCAGCCAGCCCTCGCCGGCGGGATGTAGGTGAGGTCGGCCAGGGTGTCCACCAAGCCGAGGGAGGATCCACTGCTTTCTCCCGCCAACGTTAGGAGAAGTGCGCCAAAGCGCCCTCGGGCGCGCTGGACAAGAAACGGGAAAGCCAGTGTAGCGTCGGAGCCCGACGCCAGCGGATCATCTCTCTGGCCTAAGATTTGCGTCGGCGAAGCGTGCCACCAGATTCCGCAGTCCTGGCCTTCGCCCGTGGGGTTCGTGCCGCCCTGACGCTGTCGGCTTCGTCCTTGCCGCCGACTGCAGGGTCCCAGCCGCCCATACCCTGCAGCACGAGGTTGGCGTTTTTGACCGTGTTCACATGGCCATAGTGCTCCTCGATCATTTTGACCGAGGTTCCCATCTGCTCGGCCAGAAAATAAACGTCCACGCCTTCGGCCAGCCGGAAGGTCGCGTATGTGTGACGGAAGCAGTATGTGGAGCGAGGGACGCCGGAGGCGCCCTCCCGCAGCTTGGCCTTGATGAGAAGATCTTCAATCATCGCCTGATAGAGCGACTTGGCCGGTTCGCCGGTGATGGTGGTGAACACCCGGTCCTCGGACCGGCACTCGACCTCCGGAGCATCTCTGCCTTCGGCTTCCGCCGCTTGGCGCCGATATTCGCGCGTGGCTTCGCGGATGCGCTCGAAATAGTCGCCAACGCTTTTGGGAGCGACCAACTTGCGTGACTTCCCCTTGCCTTGGACGAACAGGATGACTAACTCGCGGCCCTCACGATCCTTGCCCGCCGTGATGTCGCGCCAGCGTAGGTTCTTGGCCTCGGACGGGCGCATACCCGTATTGCACATGATCAGGATGAAGTTGTAAGCGATCGTCCGATACCATGTGCTGGACGGCCGAATCGCCTGCTTGACCCATGACCGAGCGACCGTGTGGAGCTGGCGGTACTCCTCCAGAGTGAACTCGTCTCGCCGCATTGTCTTGAGCTTAGGGCGATCCTCGAACCGCTGGCTGGCCGGGACGTAGCGCTTCTTGATCGCGTAGTTCATCACCGCCCCGAAGATCGACATCTCGAAGCGAATGGTGCTGTCGCTGATGAAGGCCACAGTGCGGGCTTCGGCCGGAGCGGGAGTTACAGGCCGGAGCTTCGTAAAGCCACGCGCCGCCATCGCCCTAGCGCGACCGGCGGCATCGCGGGCGTCCAGTTCGGCCGCCTTCTCGGCGGGGATTTCGCGCACGCCGTTGCGCGTGTTACGGCCGGCGCCGTTCTCGCGTCGCCATGCCGGATAGCTCGCCCACAGCTCGTCGCCAACGCGATGCACTTGCACTGAGCCGACGTAATCCTCCAGGGCGCCCTCGATCACGGCTTTGAGCTTCTTCGGTCGTTCCTTGCTGATCTCGCCGCGCTTGGCGCGCGCCTCCTGGGTGGCGAGGTATTCCTTCGCCACGGCTCGGAACGGATGGTTAAAGACCGGAATGTCATGCTTAAGCATGGCCCGAACTTCGACCTCCTGCTCATTGGCGAGGTGGCGAGCCACGCCGATGTCGGCGGTCTTGAGGGAGACCGTCTTGTACCGGTCGGCTTTGGGGAGCTTGACGCGGCAGTACCAATTGCGATGGTCCACGTCGGCCCGGCGGAAGATGATGAGGCCGGGTTTGATCTCTTCTTTGTCGGTTACGAACGCCATGGGATACCCTCACTCTGTGCAGGTTCCGTGCATATCGCGGCGCTAAATCATTGATTTGCTGTGCTGTGCATGGATTGTGTGGGAGGCATTCTAGCAAAAATGACTGTGAAAAACAACGAATTAAAGAATATCTATCATCCCTGCGAAAGCGGAGACCCAAGCAGCCTAGGCCATCAACGCCCGCGCCGCGGCCCTTGCCGCCTCGGTGACCTCGGCCCCCGACAGCATACGGGCGATCTCTTCTTCGCGCTCGGCAGGTGACAGCGGCTCGACCCGCGTGCGGATCGCCGCATCGTCGCCGGACTTGGCGATGCGCCAGTGGGCGTCGCCCCGCGCCGCGACCTGGGCCGAGTGGGTCACCACCAGCACCTGAGCGTTGGCGGCCAGGCGCTTCAGGCGCAGGCCCACCGCGTCGGCCACCGCGCCGCCGACGCCTTGGTCGACTTCATCGAAGATCATCAACGGCTGCGGACCGCCGCCACGGGCAGCTAGGGCGGCCTTCAGCGCCAGGGCGAAGCGCGCCAGTTCGCCGCCCGAGGCGATGGCCTCCATCGGGCCGAACGGCGCGCCAGGGTTGGTGGCGATCTCGAAGGCGATGCGGTCGAGGCCCGTCGGACCCGCGCGGTCCTCGGCCACAGGCTCGACGGCGACGCGGAACTTGGCCTTCTCCAGCTTCAGCGGCGCCAGTTCGCTCTCGACGGCCACGGCCAGGGCGTCGCCGGCGGCGCGGCGTTCGGCCGACAGGGCTTCGGCGGCGTAGAGATAGGCCTCGCGCGCCTCGGCGGCCTCTTCGTCGGCGGCCTTCAGGGCCTCCTCGGAGGTCTCGATCGCCTGCAGGCTCGCGGCGAACTCGGCGCGCTTGGCCGGCAGGTCTTCGACCAGGACGTTCAGCTTGCGAGCCATGCCGCGCAGGGCGAACAGGCGCTCCTCAGCCTTTTCCAACCGGTCGGGCTCGAACTCGAACGACTCGGCGACCGCGTCGATGGCGGCGCTAGCCTCCTGGGCCTCGACCAAGGCGCGGTCGACGGCGTCGCAGGCGGCCTGCAGGCGGACCATGGCCGCGCCGTCGGCGGGCGCGCCAGCCTGCACCGCGCGATCGCGCGCCCGCTCCAGGGCGCGATAGGCCTGAGCCAGCTTGCCGGAAATCTCGCCGCCCAGCGCGTCCTGGGCCGAAGCGACGTCGGTGATGACCTTTTCGGCCGCGCTGAGCAGCGCCCGCTCCTCGGCCAGGGCCTCTTCCTCGCCCTCGCGGGGGTCGAGGCGGTCCAGCTCCGACAGGCGAAGCGTCAGTTCCTCGGTTTCGGCGGCGGCCCGGCCGGCCAGGTCCCGCAATTCGTCGGCCTTGCCGCGCGCGGCCCGCCACGCGCTCCAGCCCGAGGCGACAGCCCCGACGCTGACGCCGCCGAACGTATCCAGCAGGTGGCGGTGGGTCTTGGGGTCCAGCAGGCCAACGGTCTCGTGCTGACCATGGACCTCCAGCAGCAGCGCGCCGAGGTCCTTCAGCACGCCGACGCTGGTGGCCTGGTCGTTAACGAAGGCGCGCGAACGGCCGTCGGGCGACAGCTGGCGACGCAGGACCAGGTCCTCGTCGCGGGCGTAGGTCAGGCCCTTCTCGTCCAGATAGGCAAAGGCGGGGTGGTCGGCCGGCAGGGCGAACATCGCCGTGGCCGAGGCGTGGCCAGCCGCCCCGCGACGAACCAAGCCGGCGTCGGCGCGCGCGCCGGTCGCCAGGCCCAAGGCGTCGAGAATGATCGACTTGCCGGCCCCGGTTTCGCCGGTGAGCGCGGTCAGGCCCTCGCCGATGGCCAGGTCCAGGCTCTCGATGAGCACGACGTCACGGATGGATAGGCCGATCAGCATGGTTCGCAAGATCGCCGGGAATCAAAGTTTTTCAAAGAGGCTTTGAGAACGGAGCGAGTACAAAACGCGCTCCGCTGTCAAAACTACATGCCCAGAACGCCCATCAGGCCCTTCTTGGCCTTGCGTTCGCCGGGGGGCGCCAGGGTGGCGTCCTTGTCCTTGGTCAGCACGCGCTCCAGCACGTTGCGCTTGGTGCCAGCCTTCAGCGGCTCGACGGCGGGACGCAGGCCGGTGTCGTTGAGCAGCTTGTAGGCGTCGACATACCAGCGGTCGCCCGGGAAGTTGTAGCCCAGCACCGCGCCGTTGCGCTTGGCCTCGTCCAGCAGGCCCAGCGTCATGTAGGCCTCGACCAGGCGATACAGGGCTTCAGGCGTGTGCGAGGTGGTCTGGTGACGGTCCAGAACGGCCTTGAACCGGCCGATCGAGGCCAGGGTGTTGCCGTTCTTCAGGTACCAGCGGCCGATGGCCATTTCCTTGCCGGCCAGCTGGTCGTTGACCATGTCGATCTTCAGGCGGGCGTCGGTGGCGTATTCGGTGTTCGGATAGCGCTGGACGACGTCGCGCAGGGCCGCCAGGGCCTGCTCGGTGGCGGCCTGGTCGCGGTTCACATCGACGATCTGCTCGAAATAGCAGATGGACTTCAGATAGTAGGCGTACTGGGCCGACGGGTTGCCCGGGTACAGCGAGATGAAGCGGTCGGCGTCGCCGATGGCCTCGTTGTACTGGTTGCCCTGATAGTGGGCGTAGCCGGTCATCAGGATCGAGCGACGCGACCATTCCGAATAGGGGTGCTGGCGCTCGACTTCGCGGAAATAGTCGACGGCCTCGTTCCAGTTGCCGCGGTCCAGGCGATCGGCGCCGGTGGAGTACAGCAGCTCGACGGGGCGCTCTTCGTAGGCGAGGGACGGCTTCTTGGACTTGCCGGCGCAGCCGGCCACCGACACGGCGGCGACCATGACGGCGATGGTGACGGCCGAACGTCCCGAGAATTTACGAAGCACCGAGTCTCACCTTCGAAGCAAACGCGCGCCCCTGCGCCGTGGAAGGCTTCTACACCACGCCGTCGAAGGCGCAAATGCGAACGCCGAGCCCCGACTCTCGAACGCTGGATTAGACCGCTTCAGCCAGTTCCGGCGCGAGAGCGCGCAGGCGCCAAGCGCGCGGTTGCGCCAGAAGCGCCCGAACCACGGCGTTATTGAGGCCGTGACCGGCCAGGACGCCTTCGAAACGGCCCAGGATCGGCTTGCCCAGCACATAGAGGTCGCCGATAGCGTCCAGCGCCTTGTGGCGCACGAACTCGTCGGGACGACGCAGGCCTTCCGGGTTCAGCACGCGGTCGCCGTCGATGACCACGGCGTTCTCCATTGAGCCGCCGCGGGCCAGGCCGATGGCGCGCAGGGCCTCGACGTCGCGGACGAAGCCGAAGGTGCGGCAGTCCGACAGCTCGGCGCGGAACGATTCTTCGTCGATCGTCAG
Source organism: uncultured Caulobacter sp. (assembly GCA_964601775.1). GTDB lineage: Bacteria > Pseudomonadota > Alphaproteobacteria > Caulobacterales > Caulobacteraceae > Caulobacter. The sequence continues at coordinate 67,091 of CAZRPD010000004.1, forward strand.
GTCCACGACCTGGCGGCCGATGGCCTTGCTGCCGAAGGCGATCTCGAAGGCGACTTCGAAACGGTCCGACGGCAGCAGGCTGGCGCGCTTGTCGCCCTCCTCCACCGTGATCGGAGCCAGGATCTCGATGTACTGGCGGACGGCTTCTTGGCGGCGGCGGCCGGCGCGGTCCAGGATCTGGACGAAGGGCTCGGACGAGCCGTCCATGATCGGCACTTCCGGGCCGTCCAGCTCGACGACGCAGTTGTCGATCGACAGGGCCGCCAGGGCCGCCATCAGGTGCTCGATGGTCGAGACGCGAACGTCGTCGTCGTTGCAGATCACCGTGCCCAGTTGAGTCTGGCAGACCGACTCCGGCGTGACGGGGACGCGGTTGTCGGAGGTGTGCACGTCGGTCCGCACAAAGACGATCCCCGCCTCGGGAGCCGCCGGACGCACCGAGACGCGAACGTGCGCGCCCGTGTGCAGGCCGATCCCCGCGAAGATCACCGGCCCTGCGACCGTGTGCTGAAAATAACCCGAAGCCGACACAAGAAACCCTTATCGTTCGATGGACGACTCTACGGTCGCCCTTTCGCCCCGACCTAGCACTAGGCGTGATGCTGCGACGCGGCAAAGCAAAGTCTGTTTCGGATTGTTACGCGCTAAGAAGCTGACTTCATTACGTTTTTGTCACGCAAACATACGCGTCGAAACGGAACGCCGCTCGGCGATCCGTGGTCGGGAATCTGTACCTCAGTTTCCCTGGCGATGTGGCGAAAGCAGGGCTAGGCTCCGCCGCCAAAGGGATAACCGTTTCCGGGAATTTCGGTTTCATGATCAAGACTTTGCGCCTCGCCACCTCCGTCCTCGTCCTGGCCGCGGCGGCCAGCGCCGCCCACGCCCAGGCCCCGCAAAAGCCCCACGTCTTCACCGCCAAGGACATGGCCAGCCTGGACCGCCTGAGCGATCCGCGCGTGTCGCCGGACGGTCGATACGTCCTCTATTCCGTGCGCACCCTGGACTATCCGGCCAACAAGGCGGCGATGTCGCTGTGGGTCGCGGACCTGAAGGCCCGGATGGCCCCGCGCCGGCTGGCGATCTCCGACGGCGGCGCCGCGAGCGGCCGCTGGAGCGCCGACGGCAAGGCCATCTACTTCTCGTCCGGCCGCACGGGCGGGACCGAGCAGGTGTTCCGCACCGACGTCATGGGCGAGACGGCAACCCAGGTGACCAAGGCCCCGTTCGACGTCCAGGCCTTCCGCGTCGCGCCGGACGGCAAGACCATCGTGGTCGGCCAGGCCGTGTTCCCCGACTGCGCCGACCTTTCCTGCACCGAGGCCCGCCTGGCGGCCAAGGGAACCACCAAGGCCACGGGCGTCGTCTACGACCGCCTGTTCGTCCGCCACTGGGACACCTGGGCCGACGGGACCCAGAACCACCTGTTCGCCTGGACGCTGGGGCCGGACGGTGTGGCAACGGGCCAGCCGATCGACCTGATGAAGGGCTTCGACGGCGACACGCCGAACAAGCCCTATGGCGGCGACGACGACTTCACCATCAGCCCGGACGGCAAGACCCTGACCTTCTCGGCCAAGGTCGCCGGCAAGGACGAGGCCTGGACCACCAACTACGACGTCTGGTCGGTCCCGCTGGACGGTTCGGAAAAGGTCCGCAACCTGACGCAGGCCAACAAGGCCTGGGATACGGCCCCCGTCTATTCGGTCGACGGCAAGTGGGCGGCCTATCGCGCCATGAAGCGACCGGGCTTCGAAGCCGACCGCTTCGGGATCATCTTGCGCGACCTGACCACCGGCCAGGCCCGGCTCTTTGACCGGATGGCTGAGGCTTCCCCCC
>CAZRPD010000005.1:0-34506 GCA_964601775.1 uncultured Caulobacter sp.
GTCTTGAGACCCGAGACCCCGCCCTGGCCGGCCCCTCCACGAAACCCACGTGAGCGCGTGGGTCGATCGTAGCGGGCTCCCCACCCCCACCCGCTGCGATAGGAAGGGACGCATCGAGACCCCCGTCGGATGCGTCCCTTCCACCTTGCGTCTCCAGGGACGGCGGCCACGTTCACCCCTCTTCCGCAGCGCCCCCTTCCGCGACGAGGGGCGCCACGAAGATCTCGAAGTGTCCATGCAGCCGATAGCCGTGCGCCCTGAACAGGGACTTCACTTCCTGCGCGATCAGATCCAGGCGCTCGCCGCCTGGCGAATGGGTGCGGTGCTTGACGATGCTCAGCGTGCCGGGGGTTCTGGCGTCGCGGTATCCGCGTCGCGCGCCCAGATCCACGATGAGGACCGCGCCCTCGTCCTCCAGCCGCCGGAGCGCGCGATAAACCGTGCTGCGATTGATGCGCAACGGTCCTGTCGAGAGCTTGCGAAAAACCATCTCGGCGTCCAACGGACCGTCCTCGGCGCTCAGCAGACCCATGATCGCTGCGCGATTGCCGTTTCTCAACGAAGCCCCTCGACGCTTGCCTCTATATCGAGGTCCTCAAGGGCCGGTCTATTCGCAACCAGACCTGCGAGAAAATGCCTGAAATGAATGATGATTATGCATTTCGATGCGCTGGCGCAGGCGATGACGCCGGAAGGAAATGACGTCCTCTTCGCCGCCGGGCAGGCATCGGGACGTCACACAACCGCGCTAACCGCGCACGCATGCAGTCGCCGCCGCCCGACAAGAAGGCCGTCCCGCTTGCCGAACGTTCGAAGCTCATGCTGTTTGGCCCGGGCCAGAGCCTCCTCGCCCGCTCACCTTAAGGCCCGAACCGCGACACCATGCTGAAAAGCCGCAAGACTGACATCCTGCTGTCCAGCGACCAGAAGCGGATCCTCTGGCACCTGCGCACCCAAGGGCCGATGCCGCGTTCGCGTCTGGCCACCGACCTGGACATGCACAACGCCTCGCTCACCCGGCTGGCCCGCGATCTGATCAATCTGGGCTGTATCGACGAGCAGGAAAGCCAGACCACCCAGCGTGGCCGCCCCCTGACGCCCCTGACGCTGAGCGGGAGGGCCGGCTACACGGCCGGGGCCATGGCCCATCCGGGCTGGCTGGAGCTGGTGCTGGTCGATTTCGCCGGGACAATCCTGGCGCGCCACAGCGAGCCCTTCGCCGATCCCGATCCGCGCGCCTTCATCGAGCGCGTCGGCGCCAAGTTGCAGGAGTTGTCGGGCGCCACCGACCTGATGCGGTCCCGCTTCCTGGGCCTGGGCGTCGCTGTGCCCGGCTTCGTTCCGGCCGCGGGCTCGCAACAACGGTGGACGACCCAGTGGCTGGAGGGCTGGCGCCAGATCGACTATCCGGGCTTCTTCGAGGACGTGCTGGGCCTGCCGGTCTGGATCGAGAACGAGTCGACCCTGGCCGGCCTGGCCGATTTCTACGACCATGGCCTGTCACGGCAGTACGGCTCAGCGATCTCGCTGTTCGTCGGCCACGGGGTCGGCGGCAGCATCATGTCGCAGCGCGATATCGTGAGCGGCGAGTTCGGCAACGCCGGCGACATCGGGCGGCTGTTCCCCGATCTCGACGGCCCCCGCCCCTCCGGCATCGACTTGGTGCGCGAGATCAACGCCGCGGGCGGACGGCTGGAGTCGCTGCTGGACGTTAGCGATTGCCTGGAAACCCATGCCGATGTCATCGCCGCCTGGGTCGCACGCGCCTCAGAGCAATTAATGACCATGGCCTGGAACGGCGCGGCCTGGATCGATCCCGGCGCCATTATCGTCACAGGCTCGATTCCTCTGCCGATCCTGGATCAGATCGGCGAGCGAGTGCGCGCCGCGCCCTGGCCCTCGCCGCGTCCGCGTCCCTCGTTTCACGTCACGCGCTTGGGCAGTTGGGCCATCCCGATCGGCGCGGCCTTGCTGCCGCTGCACGAGATGATCGTGATCCACCAGTGATCGCCGCGCCGGGGTCGATTAATTTTCGTTTTAATAAATAAGCCTGTCGCATGCGGCCTTCAGGTCCTCCCTCCGAAGCCACTTGGCAGCTGAGGGAACACCCATGACCCGCCCGAACCTTTCACGCGCGCGCCGCCGACTGATGCTGCGCCTCCTGGCCTCGGCCGCCATCCTGACGCCCGCCGGCGTCGCGGCCGCCCAGCAGGCGGTCGACGAGATCGTCGTCACCGGCGCCCGCTTCCAGAACCGCAAGGCCATCGCCGAACGTCGCGAGCACCTGCAGGTCACCGACTCGGTCACCTCCGACGACGTGGGCCGCCTGCCCGACTTCAACATCGGCGAGGCGCTGCAGCGCATTCCCGGGATCTCGGTGCAGAACGACCAGGGCGAGGCCCGCTTTGTCACCGTCCGGGCGATGAACGCCGCCTACAACTACACCCTGGTGGACGGGGTCTCGATCGCCGTGCCTGACCGCAACGGCCGACGCGTCTACATGGACGTGATGCCGGCCTCGCTGGCCGACCGGATCGACGTCTACAAGACCTTCACGCCAAACCTCGAGGGCGGCGCGATCGGCGGCGTCATCGACATCCGCACCGCCAGCGCCTTCGACAGTCCGCGCCACAGCCTGGACCTGTCCATCGAGATGGGGCGCTACGAGAACGACAAGGGCTTCGAGGGCGCGGGTCCGTCAGGCACGCTGGACGCCAGCTATTCAACGAAGTTCGGCAACGCCGACCAGTTCGGCCTGGTGCTGTTCGGCAACTACTACAAGCGCGACTCCTACACCGCCCACACCGAGTATGGTTCGGTCCGCTACTTCTACGGCGCCGACGGCAAGAGCGCCGGCCAGCCGGGCGCCAACAGCGGCGCCTATCCCGGGACCGGTCCGGCCGTGCCCAGCGCGCGCCGCTGGTTCTACTACCACAACGACCGCACGCGTTACGGCGGCGGGGCCAAGCTGGAGTACCGCCCTTCCGACCGCGACTACGTCTTCCTGCGCGGCTTCTGGAACACGGCCACCGACGACGAGGCGCGTCAGACGGACGCCTGGGTCAACACCGGCGGCGGGACACTGAGCAACGCGACCCCCACCAGCGGCGAGTTGCGCGGCGCCACCGGCCTGTCGATCCAGGAGAACCTGGGACAGTTCGACTTCGAGCGTACGGTCTGGGCCCTGACCGGCGGCGGCGACCACAAGCCGATGGGCGGCGACCTGTCGTGGCGGCTAAACTATTCGGGCTCGCACTTCGAGAACCCCGAGAACTGGGCCGAATGGCGCCAGGACGGCGAGGCCGGCGCCTTCGCCTTCCAGAAGACCGGCGACCACTATGTCTTCACGCCCCTGAACCCGACGGCGTTCAACAACCACGCCGCCTACGCCCCATTCCGCCGTCAGTTCGACGAGCGCGAACTGAACGAGGATCTGTACGAGGCCAAGCTGGACTTCGGTCGCGACCTCGCAGGCGGTTGGCGTTACGAGCTGGGCGGCGGCGTACGCCGGATCGAGCGGACGTTCGACGAAAACCGCGACCGCTACCTGCCCAACGCCGGCAACACCTATAATCTGGCGGCCGCCAATGTGGTGCGGGACGACCTGTGCCTGCGCGCCGTCGGGGCCGGCCCCGGCCAGTGCCAGGTGGCGATCGACCCGAAGGCGGCGACGGCGAACTTCGACGCCCATCTGGCCGCCAATCCGGGCCAGTGGCGTCTCGACACCATGGCGGCTGACGACAACAACCTCGACTACAGGCTGCGCGAGACGGTCTGGAACGGCTATGGCCTGCTACGCTATGCGGGCGAGCGCTGGAACCTGACCGCCGGCGCCCGTTACGAGAACACCCGGACGCGCGGCGAAGGCCGCCGGCTGGTCGGCAGCGCCTGGACGCAGACCCGCAATGCAGGCGGCTACGACGACATCCTGCCGTCGATCGCCCTCAGCTACGATCTGCGCGACGACCTGAAGCTGCGCACCGGCTATTCCAAGTCGCTCGGCCGCACGCCGTTCAACGCCATCGCTCCCGTCGGCGAGAACCTGCGCGAGGCCAACGGCGTCGTGACCCTGTCGCGCTCCAATCCCGACCTGCAGCCGCGCCGAGCCGACAATCTGGACCTGGCTCTGGACTGGTACTTCGGCGGCGGCCGGGGCCTTCTGTCGGCCAGCGTCTTCTACAAGAAGGTCAAGAACGAGTTCTTCACCGCCGCCTCGGAGATGATGATCGATCTGGATGGCCGGCAGGTCGAGGCGACCGTGACGCAGCCGATGAACGCGGGCCAGCCGATCGACATCCGCGGCGTCGAGGTCAATCTGGTTCGCGAACTCGACTTCGCCCTGCCCCAGGCGCTGTCGGGCTTCACGGTTTCGGCCAACCTCACCCTGCTGGACACCAACTTCCAGCAGCGGATGAGCAATGGCGAGATGGTCGAACTGAAGACCATGGTCGGACAGCCCAACACCACGGCCAATGTCGCCCTGTCCTACGACCGCGACCGTTGGGCCGCGCGCCTGGCCTACAACTACACCGGCGAGCGGCTGCACGACTCGGTCAACGCCACCTCGGCCTATCGCAACCGCTACGAGGGCGCGGACAAGACCCTGGACTTCAGGCTGCGCTACCGGGTCAACGACCGCCTTTCGGCGCTGCTCACCGCCACCAACCTGATCGGCGGCCGTCGCGGCGAGTGGGTCGGCTGGGACCAGGAATATCTGATGATCGCCGCCGACACTGGCTCGGCCTACTTCGCCGGGTTCACCTTCAAGTACTGACGACGCCGACGCCGGCCGCGCCAAACGGGGGCGGCCGGCGCCTTCTTCCCATTCAGGACATTCCGATGCCCTTCCCGACCACCGCTCGCGCGGTCGGCCTTGCGCTGGCCATGGGCCTCGCCGCTGTCCCGCTCGCCGACTGCGCCGCCATGGAACAGACGCCCCACGCTTCGCTGGCCGCCCGTCTGACCGATCCCCGGCCGCTGGTCGTCGCGCATCGCGGCTGCTGGCGATCGCCGGCCGAGAACGCCTTGGCCGGCTTGCGCGCCTGCATCGACCTGGGAATCGATATGGTCGAGATCGATCTGCGCCGCACGCAGGACGGCGTCATCGTCCTGCTCCACGACGCCACTCTCGACCGGACGACGTCGCTGACGGGACCATTGGCCCAGACCCCCTATGCCACCCTGGCCAAGGCGCGCCTGAAGCGCGGCCTCGGCGGCCCGGATGCGCCTTTCACCAAAGAGGCGCCGCCGACGTTCGAACAGGTTCTGGAAGCATCTAAGGGGCGGATCTTCCTGTTCCTGGACATCAAGGATCCGATCCACGCCGAGGTCGCCGAACTGGTCCGCAAGCACGGCGCCGAGCAACAGGTGCTGTTCTCGGTCAACGCCGCCTTCGGCCCCAAGGTTCTAACCCGCGCGCTCGTCGGTGACTCCGTCCTGATGCCGAAGTTCGATCAGTATTCGGGGTCCGTCTGCGCGCCGGACCTGGATCCATCCGGTCAAGCTGCGACCTATGCCGACCTGCAGACGCCGATCTACGAGGCCGTCTTTTGCGACGACGCCTTCCTCAAGCGCGTCAGAGCCAGGGCGGGCGATGCTGGCCTGTGGGTCAACGCCCTCGGCCCTCGCTTCATGGCCGGACGGGACGAAGCCGTAGCGCTGCGTGATCCCGACGCCGTGTGGGGCGCGCTCCTGAACCTTGGCGTCACAGCGATCCAGACCGATCACCCCGCGGAACTGTCGGCCTATTTGAGAAAAACGGGTCGGCGATGAATTACTTGAGCGGTAGAAGAATTGAAAATCGCCTCCCCCGTAAGCACCACACGAATGCAGAAACATATCAAATTGTTTCACAACTAAAACTAACGGAAATTCCATATTCCGATAATTCATAATAAGCTGTGTTGAGAAAAATACCTTCAAAATATAACTGATCTCCCCTGTTACGAATACGTAGGGGAATATTTTGAAAACTATTCACGCATCGCGCCGGAGCATCCTGAGCGCAAGTCTTATGACGATCGCCATAGCGACTGCCTTCCACGACACATCCTTCGCTCAAGAAGGACCGGTGGAACGCTCGCGTGAACCTCGAGACCTGCAAGTCACGGCTACGGCCCTGGACTCCGTTGTGGTCACCGGCACACGCGCCCAGGGCCGCACCGCGCGTGAAAGCGCCGCGCCCATCGACGTCATCGGCGCGCAAGACCTAGCCACGACCGGCAAGGCCAACCTGCTGGAAGCCCTGCAGAACCTGCTGCCGTCGTTCAACATCCCGGCCAGCATCCAACCGGACCTGGGAAGCATCGTGCGCGGCGGCCAACTGCGCAATCTGGACCCCGGCTACACCCTGGTGCTGGTCAACGGCCGCCGCCGCCACACCACGGCCGTCACGCAGGACGGTGGCTTCGCCGGCTCGGTCTGGGCGGACCTCGGCCTGATCCCGGTCTCGGCCATCAAGCGCGTAGAGGTCCTGCGCGACGGCGCCTCGGCGCTTTACGGGTCGGACGCCATCGCCGGCGTCATCAACATCATTCTCAAGGACGATCCGTCGGGCGGCGAGATCTCGGCCGAGTACGGCCGCTCCTACGAAGGCGACGGCGCGGTGCGTAAGTTGCGCGCCAGCCTGGGCCTGAAGATCGCCGAGAACGGCTTCCTGCACCTGTCGGCCGAGCACCAGAAGCAGTCGCTGGCGATCCGGACCTCACCGCTGCGCGACACCTATCTGCTCTATCCGGCGATCAGCAACACCACGGGCCTGCCCGTGCGCCTGGGGTCGCTGAACTCCCTGCCCGCCGGCGCCTCGCGCAACCCGAAAGAGGCCGGCCGTCCCGGTCGCCCGTGGATCAATTCCGGCGTGCCACAGTACGAGACCACCGCCCTGGCCTACAACTTCGGCTACGACTTCAACGAGGGCGTCTCGCTCTACAGCTCGGGCACCTATTCACACCGCAAGGCCCAGTCGCCGCAGAACCTGCGCCCGGCCAACACCCTCTTCATCAACAACCCCGGCCTGCTGAACGTCTATCCCGACGGCTTCACCCCCTGGGAGGAGACCGACGAGGAAGACTACGAGCTGGCGGCCGGACTGAAGGGCAAGGCCGGCGGCTGGGATTGGGACATCAGCAACAGCTACGGCCGCGACCATGTCGACGTCTTCGTCACCAACTCGGCCAACTACAGCCTGAGCTATCCGGGCGGCCAGACCGACTTTTACACCGGCTCGCACATCTTCACCCAAAACACGACCAACCTGGACCTGCGCCGCGGCTTCGACACCGGCCTGTTCGCCGCGCCGCTGGAAGTGGCTTTGGGCGCCGAACACCAGCGCCAGTGGTTCCAGCTCAAGCAGGGCGAGCCAGCCTCGATCTTCGGCCAGGGCTCGCAGGCGATCACCGGCTACCTGCCGATCGACGCCCTGAAGACCCGCCGCGACAGCACCGCCTTCTATGCCAGCGCCTCGACCTCGCTCACCGACAAGTGGCTGGTCGACGCGGCCGTGCGGCACGAGCGCTATTCGGATTTCGGCGACGTGACAACGGCGCGCCTGAGCACCCGCTACGAAGTCAGCCCCAGCCTGGCGGCGCGCTTCACCATCAGTAACGGCTTCCACGCCCCGGCCCTGGTCACCCAGTCGTACTCGACCACCTCCGACAGCGTCGGCGTGGTCAATCGCCTGGCCCCGGCCGGCTCGGCCGAGGCCGCGGCGGTGGGCGGCCGGGCGCTGCGCCCCGAGGAGTCAAACAACCTGACCTTTGGCCTGAGCTGGACCCCGGTGCGCAACATCCACATCGCGCTCGACGCCTATCAGATCGACATCGACGACCGCATCGCCCTGTCGCCGAACATCGGTTACGACAAGAGCAACCCCGCCAACCCGCTGGACGCCAGCGGCCGGTCGCTGACCGCCGCTCAGGTGGCGATCATCGACAGCCTGATCGCAGCAGCCGGACTACGGCCGACGGCCGAAGTGTTCCGCGTCCGCTACTTCACCAACGCCGGCGACACGCGCACCCGCGGCGTGGACCTGACCGTCGAAGCCACCACGCCGACCCAGGACCTTGGCCGGTTCCGTTGGACCCTCGCGGCGAACTACAACAAGACCACCATCCGCAATGTCGCGCTGGTCCCGCAGGAGCTTCGCGCCCTGCCCCACATCGACCTGCTCAACGAGGCCGCGCAGCTGAATCTCACCGAGCGCGCGCCGCGCTTCAAGAGCATCCTCGGCGTGAACTGGGACAAGGGCGGCTGGCGAGCGACGGCGCGCGTCAAACACTTCGGCGGGCTGCAGCGTCTGGCCAACGGCCTGCGCTACAAGTCCGAAGCCAAGTGGCTGACGGACCTGGCGGCCGGTTATGACTTCGCCAACGGCGTCAGCGTCGATGTCGGCGTCGACAACCTGTTCGACGTCTATCCCGACAGACTAGAGGACCGCTACCGCACGGCGACCTCGATCGCCCAGTACCAGTACGCCTACGACAACTCCGGCCCGGTCGGTCTGCTGGGCGGTTTCTGGTATTCGCGGCTGAGCTATCGCTTCTGAGATTGAGCCAATGAGAAGGGCGCCGCGCTGAGAAAGGCGGGGCGCCCTTCGGTGTTCCGGCTGGCGTGTTCAGCCAGCTCAGCTCTTCGGCGGCGCGCCGCGCACGATGCTGCCGCCGATGGTCTGGGCGTCCTTGAGCAGGTTGTAGACCGGACAACTGGCCTCGACCGCCTGGCGCAGGCCGTCGATGGCCTCGCGATCGGCCGGCGACTCGATGTGGACGCTGTACTTGACGTCCTGATAGCGGACCGGAGCCCCGCCCTGGCGCGGCGCCAGCTTGCCTTCGGTGCGCACCTCCAGGCTGTCGAGCACGACCTGGCGGGTGGCGGCCTGGATCTCGAAGATGTGGGTCAGGCAGGTGGCCAGCACGCCCAGCTGGTGCTCCTCGACGGTCGGCGCCAGGCCGTAACCGCCCAGCTCGGGCTGGGCGTCGTGCAGGATCTGGAAGTTGCCCTCCCCGGTCCGCGTTGTGCGCACGCCCGTGCGGGGCTCGACATGGGCCTGAGCGCGCAGGGCATAGGGTTTGGAAGGCTGGGTCTTGGCCTTCTCGTTGCGCCGCAGGATAGCCTGACGCTTCTCCACCAGGAAGTCGCGGAGTCCCGGCGGGAGGTTCGGATCGCGCTGCGCCGGGCTCTGGGTGTAGTGAATCTCGCCGTGACCGATGGGCTGGGCCTCGGTGACCAGGTTAAGCACCGGCGAGGACTTCTCGACGGCCTGGCGTAGGGCCTCGAGATCGGCGTCGCTGGCCGAGGACTGGACATAGGCCACGTACTTCAGGTTCCGCGGATAGGCGACCTTGCGCGCCTTTTCTACAGAAGGATCGTCGGGCTGGCTGGTGAAGACGACGTCGATCGCATCGATCGGGGTCCCGTGCGCGGCGGCCTGAAGCAGGAACTCGTCGGCCACGGCGCTGGCCAGCACGGCCACCTCGGTGTCCCACGAGCCGGCGCCCAGGTTGTAGCCGCCGAAGTCGCGGCCGCTGTCGCTGAGGTACTGGAAGTCGCGAATGCGCAGGCGGCGCACGCCCGAGCGGCTCTCGGCGGTGACTCGGGCCTTCAGCTCGCGCACCGGGCCGGCGGGCGCGGCCTTCAGGGCTTCGGCCTTGCGCGTCAGCACCGCCTGCAACGGCGAACCGGCGTCGGCGAGGCTGACGCCGGCAAAGGTCAGGGCCAGGGTGGCGGCCGTCGCGCCGGTCAGAAGGACGCGCCGAGCCAGGCGGGGCGCCAAAAGTCTGGTGTTGGATTGGGTCATGGAAGCTCCAGAAAGACGCCGACCAGCCGCGACCGGTCGGCTGTCGAGGGTCAATAGAGAGAGGCGTTCAGGGTCACGCCGACCCAGCGGGGAATGCCGGGCTTGTACTGGTTCCAGGTCGGCTTCAGGCCGGTGTCGACATCGAACAGGTTCTTGGCCAGCAGCCGAACCTCGAAACGGCCACCGTTCAGGCCCAGGCCGATCGAGGCGTCGGTGACGCCCCAGGCGTCCGTTCTCGTGTACCGCGACAGCGTGGTGTCGGCGTAGTAGCCGCTCTGGAAGTTGTGATTGACGTTGGCCAGGAACGTCGTCTGGGCCGACAGCGGATACGAGAAGTCGGCGAACAGGTTGCCGCTCCACTTGGGCGCGCCGGCCAGGGTCTTGCCGCTGGCGTCGTAGTAGGCGCCGCCCGGATTGGCCCCGCCCAGCTCGCCCGGATTGGCCGCGAACTTGAAGTCGCGATAGACCGCGTCGGTATAGGCCCCGGAGAAGCGGACCGTCGTGTAGGGGATGCCGAAATAGGCGACATCGACCTCGACGCCCTTGGTGCGGACCTTGGGTACGTTGCCCAGCGCCGACAGATAGGCCGGCAGGCCGTTATTGTTCAGCCGAGTCTGAACCTCGTCGTAGACGAAGCTGGGCTGAATGTAGTCGTCGATGTCCTGCAGGAAAGCCGTGGCGCTGAGCGACAGGGTCTTGTCCAGCACCAGCGACTTCAGGCCCAGCTCATAGGCGTCGGTCTTCTCGGTCTTGGCCGGCACCGACTTGCCGCCGGCGGCGGTGGCGCCGACGATCTGCGAGATACCGGGCTTTTCGCCGTGCTTGTAGCTGGCGTGCAGGGTGTGGGCTTCGCCCAGGCGGTAGGACAGGCCCAGCTCGTAGTTGGCCAGGGTCGCCTTGTAGGGCTCGGCCTCCACAGGAGCATAGAGCGCGCCGATGCGGGCCGCACGGATCGACTTGGCCGCCCCGACCTGGGCGCGCTGGGCCGTCGACAGGGCCGCATAGTTGGCCACGCCGAAGTACTTCTGGGCGACGAGGTCGGCGAGCGCCAGTTGCGTGGTTGAGTTGACGCCAGTCAGCGCCCCGGCCGCGTTGCTGTTGAAGCCGTTCAGCGTGATGTTGTTGACGGCGGCCGGATTGAGCTCAGCGCCGAAGCCGTCGGCCAGGATGCCGCTCTGGGCCCAACTGCGGCGCGTCTCCCGCGTCAGGCGCAGGCCGGCGCTGAGCGTCAGGGCGTCCGTGGCCTCCCAGATGACGTTCGAATAGGCCGCAAAGGACGTGTTGCGATAGCGCTCCTTGCGCTGGGTGATCAGGCCGTCGACCGAATTCAGCAGCAAGGCGCGGCCGGCGCTGTCGGTGGCGTTGGGCAGGGCCGGGTTCACCGGATCCAGCAGAGCATACTGCGCGGCATTGGCGTACCAGGCCCCGCCGTCGGCGCCGTAGCGTTCGGTCTGGCTATAGTTGGGGAAGCGGCCCAGGAAGGCGAACAGGCCGCCGCGGTAGGTTAGGGTGTCGGACAGCTTCGAATCCAGCCGGAACTCCTGGCTCCACTGCTCGTAAGAGGTCTGGGTGCCGCGCGGCGCGCGCAGCCACTCGAACGGCGTGTGCGATCCGGCCCCTTGCGAGAAGTCGTAGTCGCGCCAGCCGCTGATCGAGCGCAGCGTGGTGCTGTCGTTCAGCGCCCAGCGCAGGTTGGCGCTGACGCCGCGCGTCTCGTAGGTGTTGGGATACTCGCCAGCCGTGTTGACCACGGGGGCGTAATAATCGTCGACCGTGTAGTCCGCCTTCTGGGCGAACCAGCGCCGCTGGATCTTGCCGAAGTTGTCGTTGGCGTAGTCGACCAAACCGGGCTGGCCCGTCGTGGGATTGATCCAGTCATAGGTCGCAGGGGTCTTCGTCGGGAAGGCAAAGCAGTTCTCGCAGATCTCCCGGCCCTTGGGCGTGTAGTCCACGGCCACCAGCGCGTCGAATTTCGGTGTCGGCGTGTAGTAGAGCTGGGCCCGCACATTGGTGCGATCGGTGTTGCGCCAGGTGTAGTGGGTGTCGTTGAGGTTCTTGAACGGGCCATCGGCCGTCTCGCGATTGACTGTCAGGCGATAGGCCAGGACGTCGTCGATCACGGCGCCGCCGATGGCCGCTGTGGCGATGACGGTTTTCAACTCGCCCAGGGTGACGGAGGCTCGCGCCTCCGGCTCGAAGCTGGGACGTCGGGTCTGGATATCGATCCGGCCCAGATTGGTCGCCTTCAGACCATCAGAGCCCGTCGGACCGCGAATGACCTCGACAGTCTCGATGTCGAGATAGTTGCTCAGCGCCGAGATCGAGGTGATGCCGTGGCTGACGCCATCGACGCTGACCCCGACGCTGGGATCCAGGACCCCGGCCCCAGCCGCCCAGCCCACGCCGCGCACGAAGATCGAGGCGGTGTTGGGGTTGTTCCACGAGGTGCGGACATTGCCGATGCGGTTGGCGATGTCGCGGAAATTGTTGACGTTGAACTTCTGCAGTTCCTCGCCGGTCACGGCCGACACCGATCGCGGCGACTCCTTGATGCGTGCATTGGTGATGCTGACGGCCTCGACCAGGACCGCGTCGCCACGGCCGTCATCGACGAACGCCGGCCGCGCGCTTTCGACGCTGGCCGGAATGCGCGACGGCGGTGCAGACGCGGCCGGCTCGGCGCTGACCCCCGCCTTGGCCAGCGCGGCGCGAAGGGCGGCGTTCTCGGCGGCCAAGCGCGCATTGGCGGCCTGGAACTCTTCCAGACTCTGTGCAGACGCCTGTCCCGCCGCGAGCAGCGAAGCGCCGCCCAGCAAGGTCGCCAGAAGGCGTCGACCGCTCGAAGCGCGTGAGACCGCGAAGACGGCAGGCCGCCTGTGTGAAGCTGACATGTGATGCACCCCATCCTGCCCCGAGGCGTCGCCCGGGATCTTTCAAGCCCTCGTCTCGGCCTTGATGATGGAATGCTAGGCGGCCACCGAACCCACACTGCAATAAGCAGAAGTTATATCGCCATAACGACGGATGATTACTTTCCCACCACATTATAAACGACGGGAAAAATGCGGTTAAATCTTGATTTTTCTCAACCAACCACGTCGACTGAACGTCAAATCTGATGGAGGCCCTAGAAATTCTCCATCGCCCACCGACACCTCAGGAATACGCTCACCTCAAGGACGCCATCATCCACTTTAGGGCGTCCAACTCTGGCGAGCTTGTGGGAGTTCGCGCCGCGCCCCGGGGACGACAGCTCCGGAAAACTCCGGGGCGCGGCTTACCTCTCAAGACAGACTGTCGGCTTCAGCGCCCGCCGCTCAATCGGTTCAGCCCGTAGGACGCCAGCGCGCAAAGCAGCATGTAGAGAACGCCGACCGTCAGGAAGATCTCGGCGGGATAGACCTGGGTCTGGTTGTTGACCTGCCCCGCCAGGGTCGTCAGCTCCGGCGCATTGATGATGAAGGCCAGCGAGGTGTCCTTGATCAGGGCGACGATCAGGCCGGCATAGGAAGGTCCCAGATTGCGCACCGCCTGCGGCAGCAACACGAACACCAGAGCCTGCGAGCGCGACAGCCCGCCTGCCAGCGCCGCTTCCGACTGACCGGGCGGCAGGGCTTCCACGCCCGATAGCGTCGCATGCAGGACCGACGCCGCGCCGAACCAGCCCAAGGCTAGGATGACGGTCAGGGTGGCGGGGGTCGCGCCGAACAACACCGGCAGGATGAAGTACATCCAGAAGATCAGGAACGGCAGCGGGATGGCGCGGGTCAGGTTCGCCCAGCCGAGCGCGACGCGGCGGGTGACGCCACCGGCCAGCCAGGCCGTTCCCGCCAGCCCGACGCCCCCGACCAAGGCCAGGACGGCCGCGGCCAGGGCCATCAGCACCGTCAGCAGCATGCCACCCGGCTCGCCCTGAAGCGTTCGCCCCCACAGGAGATAGGGGAGGTTTTCGACGATCACCGCTGGATCAAGGGACATCGGCCGCCTTTACCCGCCCGGCCCAGGCGGGCTTCAGCGCGGTCAGAACCCGGCCGGCCGCCAGTCCGAAGACGAGATAGATGATGGTTCCCACGGCGATGGCCTCGAACGCGCGGGCGTTGAAGCTCTCGACCTGGCGCACGGCGTAGGTCAGCTCCGCCAGGCCGATCGCTGCGGCCAACGACGAGAACTTCATCAGGTTGAGATACTGGCCGATCATCGGCTGCCAGGCCGCGCCCAGCGCTTGGGGTAACACCACCGCCAGCAGGACGTCGCGCTCCGCCAGGCCTTGCGCGCGCGCCGCCAGGGCCTGGCCCGGGGGCACCGACAGGAAGCCGGCCCGGAGTTCTTCGGCGAGAAAGGCGGCGAAGAACACGCCCAGTCCGAAGACGGCGGTCAGCCATTCCGGCGACGTCAGCGACACGCCGCCGATCGCCACCCCTTGCCAGGGCCCTTCCATCAGCGCGTCCCGCAGCGCTTGGGGGAGCAGCCCCCAGGCGGCGAAGTACCAGAACAGCAGTTGCACCAGCAGCGGCGAGTTGCGGATGGCGCCGATGACGGCGCCGGCGACCAGGCGGCCCGGCGTCCAAACGCCGATCCGCAAGGCGAACAGCAGGACTCCCAGCATCGTCGCCGTCAGGCCGGCGGCGATGCTGACAGCTGCGGTGACCAGCGCGCCATCGAACAGCCATCGTCCAGGCTGCCCCGTCAGGACCTCCGCCATATCGGCAGGAAAGCTCACGCCGGCTCCGCGAACGGCGTGGTCAGGCGCTGCAGGAAACGCTTGGCGCGCGGATGGGCGTCCTCGCCAAAGAAGACGCTTGGCGGCGCCGCCTGCAGCAGGACGCCGTCGTCCAGGAAAGCGATCCTGTCGGCCAGCGCGCGGGCAAAGCCCATCTCGTGGGTCACCACGATCATGGTCACGTCGTGGGCCAGCGACCGCATGACGTCCAGCACCTCGCCGATCGCTTCCGGATCCAGGGCCGAGGTCGGCTCGTCGAACAGCAGGATGTCCGGCTCCGAGGCCAGGGCGCGGGCGATGGCCACGCGCTGCTGCTGGCCGCCGGACAGCTGGGCAGGATAGGCGTCGGCGCGATGAGACAGGCCCACCCGCGCCAGCAAGACGTCGGCGCGGGCGTCGGCCTCGGCCGCCTTGAGACCCTGCACCTTGCGCAGGCCCAGGGTGATGTTGCCGCGCGCGGTCAAGTGTCCATAGAGGTTGAACTGCTGGAACACGAAGCCGACGCGGCCGCGCAGCTGTTGCAACGCCCTGCCCGTCAGCCCCGAGACGGCCTGACCGCTGACCAGCACCTCGCCATCGGTCAGGCTCTCCAGCTGGTTGACCAGACGGATCAGGGTCGACTTGCCCGAGCCCGACGGGCCGCAAACGACCAAGACCTCGCCTTTGGCGACGGACAGGTCCACGCCCTTCAACACCTCGACGCCGGCGAAGCGCTTGACGACGCCGCGGAACTCCACGGCCGGGACGGCCTGACTCATCGCGTCTTGGCGGCCGAGATCTTGAACGAGCGCGCTTGCGGCGCGGCCGAGCCTTTACCGAACCAGCGGTCGTATATGGCGGCGGCGCGGCCGGTCTGTTCAAGTTCGACCAGGGCGCGGTTGACCGCATCGAGCACCCGGCGCTCGCCCTTGCGCACGCCGACGCCGGCCTCCTCGCGGCTGATCGCCTGCGGCAGGATCTTGAACTTGGCGCGATCCGGCGCCTTGGCCAGAGCGCCCGACAGCACTGCGCCGTCCTGGGTCACGGCCTTGACCTGCCCGCTGCGCAGCGCGGTCAGGGCCGCTGGCAGGTCGTCATAGGAAATCACCGTCGCGCCGGGAAAACGACGACGCAGGTTCTGCTCGCCGGTCGTGCCCTTCACGGCGGCGATGCGCGTCTTGGCGTAATCGTCGGGACGGCCCGGACCGTCGGCGCGGGTCAGGAACTGCTGGCCGGTGACGAAATAGGCGTGGCTGAAGTCGATGACCTGGGCGCGTTCGGGCGTGATGCTGACGTCGGCGACCAGCAGATCGACCTTGCGCGACTGCAGCAGCGGGATCCGGTTGGCTGGATTGGTCACCGTCAGCGCCAGCTTGACCCCGAGCTTGGCGGCCAGGGCCTGGGCGAAGTCGACGTCATAGCCCACCACCGAGCGGGTCTTGGGATCGATCGACCCGAACGGCGGGTTGGAGTCGAACACCGCGACGCGCACTACACCGGCCTTGCGGATGTCGTCCAGCTGATCGGCGTGGGCGACGGCGACGCTCAGCAACGGCAAGGCCGCCCCCAGCAGGACGAGGCTTAGACGCAGACGATCGGAAAGCTTGGACATGGGACGCTCCTTCGGGGCCTTGCTGAGCCCTGAAGGAGACCGTCGCCAATAACCTCGCGACATAACGATATGCGGCGCCGGCGCGCCTCAGCCGCGCTCGGCCAGGAGTTTTTCGACCTCGGTCTTGAAGTCCGCCCGGCGCGTCTTGTCGTGCGCGCCGCTACCGCGGCTGGTGAAGCCGACATGGACACTGCGGACCTTGCCGTCGCGGCCGATGATGAACGTCGTGGGCCAGGCGTTGAAGTTGACGACCTGCGGCAGCTTGGCTTGGGCCTCCTTGGGCTCGCCGGCCAGCAGCACGGTGTAGGTCACGCCATAGCGCGCCAGGAACGCCTTGAGACGCGTGGGATCCTGAAGCTGGTCGGCCTGCTCGAAGTCCAGAGCCACCACCTCGAGACCCCGCGCCTTATGCGACTTGTAGAGCTGGGCCAGATACGGCGCCTCGTCGTGACAGTTGGGACACCAGCTGCCCATCACATTCACGACCAGCACCTTGCCCTTGAATCGCGCGTCGGTGTTGGACACGGTCTTGTGGTTCAGGTCCGGAAAGCTGAATCGGAACGGCGCGGCCGGATCCTTGACCCGCGTGAAACCCTTGGGATCGGTCGGCGCGGCGACGCCCTGGGCGCGGGCCGCGTCTGGACGCAGCGCCTGCAATCGCTTCTGTCCGTTCGGATCGGTCAGGACCAGGTCGAGGGCGCCATTCGGGCGCGGCGTGATCTCCACCAGCAGCGGACGCTCGCCGGCGAAGTGCGACAGGCGGAAGACGCCGTTGCGATAGTCGCCCGACAGCGTCCCGGTGTCGCCGTCGATCCGCAGGATCGAGGCCTGGGCGCTCGCGCCGTTCTGCTTGACGATCAGTCGCCAGGAGTCCTCGCCCTTTGGGCTCTTGTAGGGGATGATCCAGTCGCCGCCGATCGTGGGGGCCTTGCCCGCCGCCAGCTTGGGCGGCGCGGTGCGGCGCGCCTCGATGGGCAGACCTGGCTTGCCGACCTGGCCATAGGCGCCGGTCAGGACCCCGCCGTTCAGCTTGCCGACGAACTGGCTGTTGTAGCTGGGGAAGTTCAGGGTCAGGACGCCGTTGACGTAGGATCCCGACTGGGACGGATTGGTCTTGCGGTCGCCGTCGAAGAACACCGCGTTGACGGCCTTGCCGGAGCCGGCGATCGACAGGCGGAACGGAATCTCGGCGCCGTTGGTCTTGATCGCCCCGTTCCACAGGCCCGCCACCGGTTCGGCCGGCGCCGCAACGACGACGGCCGGAGCCGCCGCCAAGGTCAGGATTGAACAGAAAGCCGCAATTTCATGTCGCATTGTCGCAAAGCCCCTCGAAGGCCGCGGCTTACGCGCCGCGCCAGGGGGCGATTTGCCGATATCGCAACGCCGGTCAGAACGAACGATCGCTCATATGCTTATGCCCTACCGGGCTTTAGCGTCGCGACAGCCGGCTTGGCCCGCACCGGCCGGCGCCCGCGTCCGAGATAGAGCAGATAGCCGGTGATCGGAAACAGCGGCATCGTCGCCGCCGCCAGCATGAAGACGATCTGGCCCGGCAGGCCGAAGAACGAGCCCCGATGAACCGCCAGGCGAGCCTGGACGATCTGCTCTCCCAGGCTGCGAACGGCATAGGCCTTGTACTCGCGCACCGCTCCGGTTCTTCCGTCGATGCGCCATTCGTCGAAGGCGCGATCGTGGGCGGCGTCGGCGGCCAGGGTGCGAACCCGCACCGTCGCCTTGGCGTTGCGCGGCACGGTCAGCAAGACCAGTTCCGGCGTCTCGCCGCCGGGACGCGCTGCGACATAGGCCTTGTCCAGCGAGGCGGGTACCGCCGCCTTTCGCGGTCCGGCTGGCTCCTGGGCGAGCGGCGCAGTCCCGGTCAGGACGATCTGGAAACCCTTGCGGTACCACTCGTAGGACCAGGTCAGCCCGGTCAGGGCGATGATCAGATAGACGACGAAGACCCAGGTGCCGATCACCGCGTGCAGCGACCAGTAGAGGCCGCGCCGCTTGGCCTTCAGGTTCGGCTTCAGCCAGACCTTCCAGTCCAGCAGGCGCTTGGGCCAGCGCAGATACAGCCCCGAGAAGGCGAAGAAGATCAGGCTGATCGCGGCCGCGCCGGTGATCTGGCGACCCCAGCCCTTGCCCTCGCCGGGCAGCAGCAGAAAGCGGTGCAGCCGCCGCGTCGTGGCGAAGAACTCCTCCCCCGTTGCGGGCCCCAGGACATGGCCATCATAAGGATCCAAATAGAGCTTCCGCGCATGCCCGCCGGGCTCGGCGGCCTCGGTGAAGCTGACCTGCGGACTGGCGCCTGGCTTGGACCTGAGGGTCAGGGTCGTCACGACCGCCTCAGGCTCGCCCTCCGAAAAGCGAGCGAGCAGCGCGTCCGGCGACAACGTCGGCGCGCTCCTGACCGGCACGCTGGCCACGCCGGGGCTGAGCGCCGCCATGATCGGGTCCTCGAACGCCATGGTCGCGCCCGTCAGTCCCATCAGCGCCAGCACCAGACCCAGGGTCAGGCCCAGCCAGCGGTGAACCTGCAGGAAGCCCGCGCGCACGTGCGCCCTCGTGATCTGCGCCATTGCGAGCTCCTCTTCGCTAGCCTGGAGGGTGGCGCTATCAGTTGCCTCCGCCGCGCCTTAGTGAGTTTTGGTTCTATCAAGCGAAGCGACGCTCATTTGCCGGCCAGGCCCCCGACCGCGAACCGGGTGAGAGTCACGCGCCTGAACCCCTAGCGTCGATCCCCGGCGCATGGCCGCCGCGGTCGGATGGTGAGCCCGCCCCGCTTATAGCTGGGAAGCCTTGCCTTATAACCGCAGCGGATCCGCTAAAGCCGACCCGAGGTTTTCTGGATTTGAGCAACAGCACACCAGGCCTAGACAGGATCCGTGGAGCGTCATCGCTTCTGCCCTTCCTGGGCGTTTCCTCCTCGAAACTGAGCCCGGTCCCTGGCCGGGCTTTTCTTTTGGTCGCCGACGCCCATGCTCGATCGCCAGCTGCCGACCTTGGACTTCAGCCGCCTTCAGGGATCGCCGGAGACGCGCGAGGCGTTCCTGGCCGCGCTGCGCCAGGCCCTGCACGAGCACGGCTTCTTCTATCTGACCGGCCATGGCGTCGATCCGGACCTGATCGCCCAGGTCACGGCCGCGTCCAGACGCTTCTTCGCCCTACCGATCGCCGAAAAGCTTGCGATCGAGATGGTCAAGTCGCCCCACTTTCGCGGCTATACCCGGGCCGGCCAGGAGCGCACGCGGGGCCAGCCCGATTGGCGCGAGCAGCTGGACATCAACACCGAAGCCACGCCGGCCGAGATGACCCCGGGCGCCCCAGCCTGGCGGCGTCTGCAAGGCCCCAACCAGTGGCCGGAGGCTCAGCCCGAACTGCGGCCGCTGCTGCTGGCCTATCAGGCGCAGGTCACCCGCCTGGGCATGGCGCTGCTGGAGGCGATCGCCGCCGCGCTGGGCCAGCCGCCGACCGCCTTTGCCGACATCTTCGCGCCGAACCCGTCGCAGCTTCTGAAGATCATCCGCTATCCTGGCCGCGAGACGGCCGACAGCGACCAAGGCGTCGGTGCGCACCGGGACGGCGGCTTCGTCACCGTGCTGCTGCAAGATGAGGTCGCCGGCCTTCGCGTGCAGGGCCAGGACGGCGCCTGGATCGACGCCCCACCCGCGCCTGGAACCTTCGTGATCAACGCCGGCGAGTTTCTGGAGCTGGCCACCGACGGCTTCGTGCGCGCCGCCGTCCACGACGTGGTCGCCCCGCCGGCCGGGCTGGAGCGGTTCTCGATCGCCTTCTTCCTGGGCTCGCGCCCGGACGCGACAATCCCGGTCATTCCGCTGCCAGACGCGCTCAAGTCGCACCAACGCGGTCTATCGGTCGATCCGTTGAACCCGATCTTCCGCGAGGTTGGGCGCAACCAGCTCAAGAGCCGGCTACGCTCGCATCCCGACGTCGCCCGCGCGCACCATGCGGACCTGCTGGCGGACGATCTCTAGGACCCGCCGCGAACCTTGGCCAGCTCGACGCGCGCTGCGGCGAGGTCCCGCTGGAAGGCCGGATCGGCCGACAGGCTGGCGAACACCGCCCCGCCCAGCACGCGCCCGGCCTCCACGTCGCTGCGGAAGTGGACGCCGCACACCGCGCGGCTGTCGCCATAGTCCAGGCCGCGCTTCAGCACCGCCTCGCGGCGATCCGGCGCCAGGCTGGCCAGGACCAGCGCCCAGGTCCAGCCAGTCGCCGAGTGCCCCGAGGGATAGGAGCTGCTCTTGGCCAACCAAGGCTCGGGCGCGATGCAGATCGCAGCCCGTGTCCCCACGAACGGCCGGGGCCGGAAGGTCTTGGTCTTCAATTCGTGCTGGGCGAGCTGGATTTCGCCCAGCACCTTGCCCAGCAGCAAGGTCAGGGTCGGCGCGACCTGGGGATCTATCCGGACCTGAAGCGCGTCAGCGAACGCCTTGAACGGCGCCTCCGGCGTCTCGATCTCGTTGTCGGCCGCCGCCTGGGCCCAGCGCAGCGAGCCCTGCAAGGCGCGCGAGGCGACGAAAGCCTCCTGATCGACCAGGCCCTGGCTGGAAGTCGGCAGGGGCGGCGGCGGGATGAACCCCGCCGCATCCAGGGCCGCGCTCTTGGCGCTATAGCCGCCGGGATGATCCTCGAAGCCGCGCCAGAAACTCTCCTGCGCGCAAGCGCCGCCGGCAAGGCTGGCGACGCACAGGGCGCCGCCGATCAGGATCGCGATCCCTCGTCCCTGCCCCATGGGTCTAGATCTCCAGATTGATCCGCACGCCGATCGTGCGCGGCTGGTGCGGCGAGGTCGTGCGGCGCGACGAGCTGTTGAAGCCGTTGCGGGTCTCTTCGTAGTACTCGTTGAACAGGTTGCGCACCCACAGACCCACGCGCCAGTTGGCGTCACGCGGCCCGGTCGTGAGATTGGCGTTGGCCACCCAGTAGCCGGGAATGACCGAGGTGGTGGTCACCGAATAGAGGCTGCTGCGATAGGCGTAGTTGGTCTCGGCCCGCACCGCCCAGTCGCCCAGTTCGGTGTCGTAGGACAGCGACCCGCCATACGACCAGGTCGGGAAGCCCAGACGCTGGTTGGACAGATCGTTGGCGATAATCCGCGTCCAGGGGCCGTTGACCGGATTGGCCGCGTCTGTCGCCGTGCCGTCGATGGCGAAATATTCGTCGTACTCGCCCTTCTTGTAGCTGCCGAACTGGCTCAGTTGCACGCCGTGGCCCAGCACCACGGCCAGTTCGGCCTCGGCGCCATAGATGTGCGACTTGGGCGCGTTGGTGATCTTGCCGAGGCGCCCGGTGACGGTGTCGTACTCCAGCCCCTGCACCTGCTGGTCGCGATAGTCGTAATAGAAGGCCGCCGCGTTCAGGCGGACCCGGCGCTCGAACAGTTCCGAACGCACGCCAGCCTCATAGGCCCAGACGATCTCGGGCTTGAACGGCGTGGCGGAGGTGGTGTTGTAGGTGGTGAAGCCGCCCGACTTCACGCCGCGCGAGACGTTGGCGTAGGTCAGGACGTCGGGCGCCAGCTTGTACTCGGCGCCGAAACGGCCGGAGACTTCCGACAGGCCGGTCTTGTAGGTCTTCAGCGCCGGAACGGCCTGGCCCGCCTGGGTCGTGCCCGCGCTCTTCAGCGTGCGATCCTCATCCTCGTAGCGCAGGCCGCCGATCAGGCTGAAGCGATCGGTCAGGGCGTACTTGAAGTTGGAGAACAGGCCGAACGCCTCGACGTCCTGCTGGTAGGCGGTGTTGACCAGATTGGCGACCGATCGGAACTGCGTATAGAAGCCGCCGTCATTGGCCTCGTCGGCATAGTGCGCGCCGACCAGCCAGGTGAACGGCCCATCGCCCTTCGAGGTCAGGCGCAGTTCCTGCGAGAACACGTCGATGTCGTTGTAGAAGTAGACGTCGGACTCATAATAGCGGGTCGAATCCCAGTCGTTATATTCCTTGCGGCTGAAGCTCTGGCGCGCGGTCAGCGAGGTCAGGTCGGCAAAGCCGAGATCCACCGAGAACCGGGCGTTGAGGTCGACGCCCTCGTTGTTGCGGAACGGCTTGGCGTTGGTGTCGACGCCGGCGACGGCGGCCAGCACCGGCGAGATCCGCCAGCCAGTGATGCGCCAGGCGGTGTCGGCCGGATAGGTCGGACCACCGACGGCGGCGTAGGGATTCAGCAGGCGAAAGCCCAGGCCATCGGATTTATCGCGCGTATAGGTCGCCGCCAGGTCCAGCGTGGTGTTTTCGGACAGGTCCCAGGTCAGGCGGCCCCGGACGGCGGTGCGGTCGGCGTCGCCCAGCTCTTCACCGGTGTCGCGGTTGTATTGCCAGGCGCCGCCCTGCTCGGTCGTCGCCGCCAAGCGCGCCCGCACGGTGTCGGTGATCGGACCAGAGACAAAACCTTCCAGCCGGTAGCGGTCATAGGAGCCGTATTCGGTGCTGGCGCCGGCATGGAAGTCTCGGGTCGGGGCGCGGGTGATGATGTTGACCGCGCCGCCGGTGGTGTTGCGGCCATAGAGCGTACCCTGCGGGCCGCGCAGCACCTCGATCCGCTCGACGTCGAACAGGCTGCCCTGCGTCGTCACGGTGTAGGGATGGGAGACCTCATCGACATAGACGCCGACGGTCGAAGCGTTGTTGCTGGAGTATTCGCGCGCGCCGATGCCCCGGATGCGGAACTGCGGCTGGCCGCCCCCGAACTGGCTGTCGACCTCCAGGTTGGGGATCGCCGTCTCCAGGTCGTTGACGATGCTGATGTTCTTTTCCTGCAGCTGCACGCCGCTGACGACGCTCAGCGCCAGGCCCACGGTGTTGGCCGCCTCGGCGCGCCGCTGAGCGGTGACAACAACCTGGTCCAGGGCGTTAGCCTGCTCTTCGGCCATGGCTCCGCCGGCCGCCCAAACCAACGCCAAAGACGACACCGCGGCGAATTTACCTGATCTGCGCACCGAAACCCCCAGTTTCTGATTATGGAACGACCCATGTGGCTGACGACGCCTCAGCGGAACCGAAAGCGTCACAAAACCGTCACGTCAAATTCCTACTTAAATTATAGAGATATGAGATTTCAGAAATTCTGGTCTCGGCATTGGCGCGGCTACAGAGCTAGGCGCCTGATCTGCGATCCTCATCCACGACAGCAGATCTCAATCTCTCGGCTCCCTGGCGGCCCTAAAGACCGGATAGAGGCGCGTGTCAGGGTCCCAGGACGAGTGCCGCCGGGCGAAGAAGCCGATGCGAGCGCGGGGGTCGCGAGCAAACTCCGGATCCCGAGCAAGGCGCTGGGCGAATTCGGCGGCGATGGCCGGATCCTTCAATTGCTCAAGCGCGATATCCTCGGCCACGTAGGGCTCCAGATACGCCCCCGACTGCAGGGCCAGATTGAACTGCCCCCAGGCCAGCAGCGAATCCTGTCCCGCCGGCTCGAACAGGGCGGCCACCAGACGCGCGCCCGGCTGCATGCTTGGCACGAAAAGGGAGCCGGCCGGGAGATCCCGCTGCTCGGACTTCCACGCGCCCTTCACCTCGGCCCGCTGGCGGCCCTCTGTCGGAACCGAAGCCAGGGTCACTTGCTCGGCGCGGAAGGCCTCGATCTCCGCTCGCGGCGCGGCTTCCGTCAGACGACGATACCGGACGCCATGCACATCCAGCAGGGTCGCCACGGCGTCGGCATAGGCCGGCTGGACCACATAGCCGCCGGCCGGCAGGCGGGCGGTCACCGACGGGACCAGTTGGTCGCGCAGCGGCACGCGCCAGATCTGGGGCCGGGTTTCGTCGTAGCGGATCAGCAACCCGCCGGTGACCGCCGAAGGCGTCTGGCTGTAAGCGTAGCCGCGAAAGTCGATCAGCCGCGATTGCTCGGTCGCCTTCCAGTCCAGCACCACCTCGCGTCCGGCCAGGTCCGCGGCGCGCAGGTCGGCGGCGCGGGCCTCGCGCAGCCAGGCCTGGCCGTGCTGGGCGGTCTCCTCGACCAGGTTGACAATGAAGTTGCGCGTGATGCGCACCCGCACGGGATAGGGCTTCCACGAGTGCGTCTCCAAGAGGATGGAGAAGCGGTTGCGCAGGGCTAGATAGCCGGTCGAGTAGCGCGGCGAATAGACCGAAGCCACGAAGCCGGACGCCGGGTCGTCGCGTCTGGCCAGGGTCGGATAGAAGGGCAAGGGCAGCGAGCCCTGCTTGGCGTAGCGGTCGATCAGCGAGTCGCGCAACGAGAGACCCAGCTTGGCCAGGGCCGGATCGCCCGCTGTCAGGGGTTCCAGCTGCACCGCGACGTCATGCTCGAACTGAGCGCCGTTGGTGACGTGCAGATCGGCATAGGCGATCGGGTCCCAGGCGTTGATCAGCCCTAGCAGCGCACGGGTCTCGGGCGCGTCGGCCTTCACGTAGTCGCGGTTGAGATTGTAGTTCTGCGCGGTCGCCCGCACGCCGCTCTCTTCCGGCCCGCGCTGGTTGGGACGGTTCCAGCGGCCGAAGCGCTCATGGCCGTCGACATTGTAGATGGGCACGAAGATCACGACCTGCTTTTCCAGCGCGCCCGGAGCAGCCTGACCTTCGAGCAACTGGCGCAGCGCCAGGTAACCGGCGTCCTTGCCGTCGATCTCGCCGGCGTGGATGCCGCCATGGATGAGGACCACCGGCAGGCCCTTGGCCCGCGCCGCCTCCGGCGTCAGGGCGCCGCTGCGCGAGATCGCCAGCGCCTGCAGCGGACGGCCCTCGGCGCTCTTGCCGAAGGTGAAGGCCCGCACCGCGTCGGGATAGGCTCGCGCGAAGGCCTGGTTCAGGACCTCGACCTCGGCGTAGCGCCCGGTGCGCGTGAAACCGGAGCGCTCGGACTCGGTGACCAGGGCCGACGGCGCGATCTGGGCCATGACGGCCGAAGCCGATGCCTGCGCCGCGATGGCGATCGTGGCTGCTAGCCCGATCGCGTTCAGAATGCGCCGGCTCGGCGTTTTGGATCCGTCCACGTTGATATCCTCTTGAGAATGGCAGCGCCCGATCTTGGCCATCACACGCCTCCTGTCCGGACCACTGGGGTCGACCCGGACAGGAGCCGCGGCTTCGGGCCTGAGGGAGCCCTGAAGGCTTAGAAGGTGGCCTTGAAGCCGACCTTGTAGTAGCGGCCGATCACCCCCGACTGCGCCCAGGCGGTCTGGTACTGGTAACCGCCATAGGTCGCCGTATCGAGCGGCGCATTGGCCCCGAACAGGTTCAGGACGGTGCCGAACACCTGGTAGCGGTCGTTCAGCTGGTACGTGCCGTTGAGATCGAACTTCAGGAACGAGCGGGTCTTGCACAGGATCGGCGTCACGCCGTCGGCGTAGGTGCCGTTGACCGAGGCGGCGCTGCGACCGTTGGCGTCGACGCAGCGGCCGACCACGTCGCCATAGTCCTCGGCCTGAAGCTGGTAGCCGCCGGTGTAGTAGAGCGTGCCGGTCAGCGAGGCCTTGCCGAAGTCGAGCGTGTTCTGCCAGTTCCCGCGCCACTTCGGCGTCCCCAGGCAGCCGCCGACGTTACAGGGTCCGACCGACCCGGCGTAGCGCTGGACCTGCACGGTTCCGTCCGGCCGCGGGAACGACTGGTCGAAGTGGTCGATATAGGTGGCCGAGAAGGTGCTGCTCCACAGAACGTCGTCGGTCAGATGGAAGCGGGCGTTGGCCGCGAAGTCGAAGCCGGCCGTCTGCAACGCGTTCAGGTTCTGGAACGGCGACAGGATGAAGCCCGGCAGCGGCAGCAGGTTTGGCTTGTTGGGGTTGGGCACCCCCGCGATGACGGTGTAGCCCTCGGGAATAGGCCGTCCCGCGAAATAGGCCTCGAGGGCGGGTACGGAGTCGCCGCCGGCGATGACGTTCTTCTTGTTGATCTTGAAGTGGTCGATGCTGAAGGTCAGGTTCCGCGTCGGCGTGAACACGATGCCGATGTTGGTGCTGTCGGACGTTTCCGGTTTCAGGTTGGGATTGCCCACCGTGGTCAGACCCAGCTGATAGCTCTGGCCGTAGCCATCATTGCCGTGCAGCGCCAGGAAGCTGGCCGGAGCCGAGCGTCCGGCATAACCCGTGACCTGGGAGTTGCCCTCCGCGATGCTGGGAATGCGGAAACCTTCCGAATAGGTGGCGCGGAAGGCCAGGGCCTTGATGGGCTGGTAGCGCACGCCGATCTTGGGCGAGAAGGCCTTCTGCCCCGTGGAGTAATGGTCGTAACGACCCGAGATATTGACATCCACGGTCTTCAGCACCGGCGCGTCGATCTCGAAATAGCCGGCGGCGACGCTGCGCTTGCCCTTGGAATAGAACGAGTTGATGCCCAGCCAGCCCTCGGTCGGACCACCGGTGAACGGATTGGCGCTGGGGTTGTCGATCCGCTCCCAGCGCCAGGACGCGCCCGCGCCCAGCGACAGGTCGCCGCCCGGCAAGGTCCACAGCGCCCGCGAGATGTTGGCCTCGGCCTGGACGATCTCCGAGACCGACTTCTGCACGTTGTCCGGCGAGACGTAGCTGCGAACCGTCTGGGAGTTCTTGGTCTGGTCGATGAAGTTGTAGCTGCCGTCGGCGATCACATCGAGCAGATGCTGGATGTAGATCGAGCCCCGGCGCGTGTAGTCCAGCGACGATCGGCCCGCCGTGAAGTTCAGGTTGTAGTTCCAGACATCGGCGAGCGAGCCTTGCAGGCCGGCCGCGAAGCGGAGGTTCTTGTTGATCAGCGTATTGCTGTTGGGGATGTCGTAGAGCGAGGCCAGGATGCGGGCGACCTGCCCCTGGGCGGCGAACGGGTTCTGCGGATTGAGCGTCCCGTTCTTCAGATAGACCGGCAGGGTCACGGCCGTGCCGATATAGCGCTCCACCCCGACGGCGGGCGGTGCGCTGAGCGCGATCTGGTTGGGATTGCCGACCCGGTTGGTCTCGTTCTGATAGAAGTTGGCGGCGACATAGCCCTCGGCGCCGTTGCCGAACCGCTTGGTCAGGCGGCCCGAGACGCTGAAGCGCTCGATCTCCGGCTGGATGGTTCGGTACTCTTTCACGAGGTCGACCTGGCAGACGGTCGTGCCGGCGGCGATGTTGGTCACCCCGCCCAGGGCCAATTCCTGAGCGGTCAGGACGTGCGGCGTCGCCGGGGACGGACAGCTGGACGCCAGCAGTTGCCAGGGCCCCTGAGCCGTCGTGTTGGCGGCGTTGTAAGGCCGGACCAGAGCCCCCAGCTGCGTCGCCGTCGAGATGCCCCGGAAGGCGCCGTTGCCCTGGACGCCGTTGATGATGCTGTTGGTGCGATAGACGACGTTGCCATTGGCGTCGCGACCGACCGTCGGGCTCAGGTTGGCGGTGTTGTAGGGATAGTCGCGATCCCGATTCCAGATGAAGTCATCTTTCTCGTACTCGCCGGCGACGTAGACGTTCCAGCCGTCGCGGCTCAGGTCGCCCTTGCCCCAGATCGCCGACACGGCGGGAGACTTGCCATCTCCGTATTCGGACACCCCGTATTCCGCCCGGCCGGTGAAGCCCTGGAAGTTCTTGCGCGTGATCACGTTGATGACGCCGGCGATGGCGTCGGCGCCGTAGGTCGACGACGCGCCATCCTGCAGGACCTCTAGCCGCTCCACGGTCGAGCTGGGGATCGAGTTCAGGTCGACGAAGTTACGCTGGCCGTCGTCGGCGAGCGGGTAGAACGGCCCGCGTAGGCCATCCACCAGGACCAGGGTCGAGTTGACGAGCAGCCCGCGCAGCGACGCGCCCGAGGCGCCGGCCGCGAAAGCCCCGCTGAAGGTGTCGGGCAAGGCGCCCGCGTTGTTGCCCGCCAAAGCCTGTAGCGCGGTGGAAATCTGGGTGACGCCGCGGCGCTCCAGGTCTTGCGCGTCCAGCACCGTCAAGGGCGACGTCGAGTTGGCGTTGGTGCGCCGGATGATCGACCCGGTGATCACCACGCTGTCGACGGTGGAGGCGTCCTCGGCCTGGGACGGATTGGCGCCGCTCTGGGCGTAGGCCGGCGCCGCAAGAGCCAGCACGACGCCGCTGAGGATCGTGCCGGCCATCAGACGCGTCTGGTGAACGCGATTACGCTTAAAGCTTGTCATAGTTTTTGCCCCGTGACGTGATTTCTTGAAATCACCTTTCCGCCGCGACCAAGCGCGCGACGTCAGTTGTCGTCTGGGCGATCTATTTCCCCGAAGCTTAAAGCGCGCACACGCCCCTGCCGCAGACATTGCGACAACCCAGAAACGACTCTGAAAAGCATTCTGTCTAAAATGAATACTTAGTAATATTACGAAACATTATAAGGATATCCCCACCTCAACTTCGACGAGCGATCCGCGAGAGGGAGTCCACAATAGATACGCCCGGATCAGCGCGAAGCTGATCCGGGCGAACAGGTGACCGACGGGATGATCTGGACACAGACGGCCAGGCGCCGGATCAGCGCCCTCCCCTCAGACCACTCATCGACTCTTGGGGGACAGCTTCACGCCGCCAAGTGTTTCGGTGGCGCGCAGATAGGCCAGCAGATCCTCGGTCGGCAGCGGGTCAAACTCGCCGGCGAGAAAGTCGCGGATTTCCGCCACCGTCTTGCCCTGCGACAGCAGGATGGTCAGCTCGGCGGCCATGTGCTGGGGCAGCCGCTCGTAAGCTGCGACGATGGCCGGGCGCTGATCGGCAGGCAGACTGTTGAACAGCGCGTCATTGCGCCCGCGCCGCCCGAACAGTCGTCCGCCCGGCACGCGGCTCGCGACAAGGCTGGACGCCTCGCGATCCGCGGCCGTCGCCACATAGGCGACCGGCTTCACGCCAAGCTGCAAGGCCCGCAATCTATAGAAGGCCGCCGTTTCCGCCTGCAGCGCGACCGCGCGCCGATCGATCAGCGACGCCAGCTCGTCCAGCCCCCGGGCCTGCTGGCCCAGCTCGAACAGGGTCTTGGTCGAGCGCACGACGGCCTTCTCGACCGCCTGTTGGTGGCGGACCGCGTTCGACGCCTCACGGAAGGCGTTGGTCAGGGCCGCGCCATCCTGCGCGTCAGCCAGATAGCCCAGACCCTTTCGCTGCGCCGCGCCCAAACGCTCGGTTCCGCGCGCCAGCGACTCCCCGGCCACCCGAAGGGCGCCAACGTCGTCCGCCGAGGCCAGGACGCTCAGAACGCCGACGCCAGCCACGACCGCTCTGCGCAACTGCGTGGGGTCCAGCTTGTCGGGCGTGTCCTGCGAGGAATGGTACCAAGGATCTGGCCAGGTCGCGAAGATCAGGGCCGGAATGCCGCGCGCCAAGTATAGCGAATGGTCGCTGGATCCGTAGTGCTTCTCGGTCGCCACATAGAACGGGTCATTGCTGCCGTTGGGCGACAGCACCGGCAGCGTGAAACGATAGCCGTTGTCGCGGAACCGCACCCGCTCCTGGTTCACGGCGGCCAGCCATTCGGTGACGCTTTGACCCACGTCGTTGAGATAGCTGGGGAAGGTGTCAGGCGTCCGATACAGCACCCAGCGCGAGCCGCCGCGCGCCAGACCGATGCCCTCCATGTCGAAGTTGAGGTCGGCGATCAAGGTCTTCTGGACATCGGCATGGGCGTCCAGCCAGGCGCTGGTGCCGCTGATCTCCGGAACCCACAGGAAATGGATCGTGCGCTTGGGTCGCGGCAGCTTTCCTTCGTTGATCAGGCGGATATAGGTCCGTCCCATCTCCAGAATGGCCGCGCTGCCCGATGAATTGTCGTTGGCGCCCTGCTTGATGTAGCCCTCGTGCAGGTGGGCCGAATAGACAATGGCCTGGTCCGAGGAGCCATCGCCCGGGATCGTCGCATGGACGGTCTCGATCTCGCCGGCGAAGTCCTCGACCTCGGCGATCGAGCGGATCGTCACCGTCTGGCCGCGCCCCAGAAGATTGGCCAGCTCGCGCCCCACGGTGGCCGAGATCACCCAGGCAAAGCCGGTGTCGCGCCCCTGCGGCGCCCGAACGATGCTGCCCTCAAGGATGGCGTCCGGATTGGCGGCGCGCAGGATGTTGGCGCTGATCACCCCCACCGCGCCGCGCTCGAAGACGCCCAGCTGCTGCAGGATCGCGGGCGACGCCGTGCCCAGCACCACCTTGCCGGCGACCGACTTGCCCGCATAGTCCTCAGGCCGCGCGCCGATGCCGACATCGATCACCTCGGCCGTGACGTCGCCGCCCTTGCTGTTGGGCGCCAGGGCGATGGCGACATCGTTGATGTCGTACAGCTTTCGCTTCTCCGGTCCGGTCAGCCACAGCTCGCCTCGCCAGGCTTGCCAAGACGGACGCGGCGAGGCGAAAGACTCGATCTTCACGTCCGCAAAGCCATAGTCCTTGGCCAGCCTGGCGATGACCTCGTTCTCCCGGAAATGACCCTCGTACTCCGCGCGGGCGCGGATCCGCGGATAGGGCGTCGACTCCAGAACCGTATGCAAGGCGCGCTCGCCGGACGCCTCATTGATGATGGCGTGCAGTTGCTCCCACGGCAGCAGCGTTCGGTCTTCCCGCTCCTGGGCGATAGCCGGCGCCAATGGCGACAGAGCGACGCC
This sequence comes from uncultured Caulobacter sp., assembly GCA_964601775.1. GTDB lineage: Bacteria > Pseudomonadota > Alphaproteobacteria > Caulobacterales > Caulobacteraceae > Caulobacter. The sequence continues at coordinate 30,629 of CAZRPD010000005.1, forward strand.
AAGACTGCCAGCTGCGGCGACTAAAGGTTTCCAGGCGCGTCCGATTATCCGCAATTCAAAGCTCGCTTTGTTAGGGCCCCAACAGATCATTGCGCAGCCCGCAACGACCTCAGCTGAGGCCCGCCCCACGTCCGATCGACGGCGCAAACCTGAAACCGTCACGCCTCGCCCAGACATCTGTGGTCGGACTTTGGGCATTGGCGAGAGAAACGTTAAATGGCCAAACGCCATATCCTAACAATGCAACGAAGCGAGCTGAGCGCGGCGGCGGCAAAGGGCGTCGGCTGGCGGTGCGCAAGGACCGCTGCGGACACTTACGCCCGAGCCTCGAACCAACTCACGTCGCGTCGTGACGGCTCACTCTGGAAAGGCGGCGGCGTTGGCTTCCGCGATGAGCCACTGCCGCGTCACGACGACCGCGGCGTCGGCCTCTCCTTCCCGCGTCAAGAGATGGTGACGGAAACCGCCGATGGCGGTAGCGAAGGGCTGGACCAGTTGGCCGGAGGCGAGCTCGTCCCGGACCAGAGCCAGGCTGACCAGGGCCACCCCCTGGCCCGCCACCGCGGCCTGGATCGCATGGCTCTCGTCGGAAAACCGAAGCTGCGGCGCGTCGTCCGACCGCGGAACTCCCGCCGCGGCGAACCAGCGCTCCCAGGTTGGGTTGTCGGGGTTGCGCCGCCGCCACTGAAAGTCGATCCGCGCCTGCGTCGCGAGATCGGCCGGCGTCCGGACCTTCAGCAGCGGGTTGGCGACGGGCGCGAACTGGTCCGAAAACAGCGGCGTGACGACGAAGCCGGGATAGGGTCCCGCCCCGTAGCGGATGGCGATGTCGACGCCCGCCGCCTCCAGGTTCGCAAGATCGTCTGAGGCCTGGAGCTGCAAATCGATATTCGGGTGCAGGGCTCGGAAGGCGGCCATCCTCGGCACGAGCCAGCGCGCCGTCAGAGCGATCGTCGCCGAGATGGTGACCTGGGCCCGGCTTCGCCGCCGAGTGAGGCGTTCGAGCACCTCGGCGAAGGCGTCGAACCCGTCGCGCAGCACCGGATAGAGCTGGGCGCCCGCGTCGGTCAGCACGACCTTGCGCGTGCGCCGTTCGAACAGGGCCAGATCCGAATAGGCCTCCAACGCGCGAATGTGGTGGCTGACCGCCGTGGGCGTGACGGCCAGTTCCTCGGCCGCCTGCTTGAAGCTCCCATGGCGGGCGGCGGCCTCGAAGGCTCGCAGGGCGGAAAGCGGAGGGAGGCGTCGGCGCATGGATGAGTTCAACTTACCTGTCGGGTGACGGTTTGGCGTTTGTCAGCGCGCCATGTAAGGCCGATTTTCCCCGCCATCAAACGGGCCATGGAGAAGCTGTTCTTCGCCATTGCCCAAAGGATGGAGCAAGACAATGACGCTGACGCGTGTGGTCACCACGCCCGACAACTACGCCCCCTTCCTGCTGTCGCAGGGGATCCGGTTCGGCGACCTGCTGTTCATCTCCGGCCAGGCCGGCGCGGATGACGACGGCAAGATCGTCGAAGGCGGCTTTCGCGCTCAGGGCGAACAGGCCTTCGCCAACCTGCGCCGCGCGCTGGAAGCCGGCGGGTCCAGTCTGGACGACGTGATCAAGGTCACGATCTTCGTCACCGACATGGGCCAATTCCAAGAGGTCGTGGCGCTGCGTCGCCAGTTCTTTTCCGAACCCTATCCGGCGGACACGATCGCCGAGGTCAAGGCGCTGTACGATCCCCAGGTCATGATCGAGATCGAGGCGATCGCCGCCGTCCGTGATCGCGAGACCAAGTAGATGGCCGCGCAGACGGAGCAGGAGAACCGCACCCGCATGGCGCGCCTCTTCGAGCCGGCGACGATCGCGGGCCTTAAGGCGCGCAACCGCCTGGCCGTGGCGCCGATGACCCGCGTCAGCGCCACCGAAGACGGCCATCCGACCGCTCGCATGGCCGAATATTACGGCGCGTTCGCGGAGGGCGGCTTCGGGCTGGTGATCACCGAAGGCCTCTATACGGACCAGGCCTGGTCACAAGGCTATCTGCGCCAACCGGGACTTTCGGACGACACCCAGCGCGACGCCTGGCGGCCGGTCGTCGACCGCGTCCACGCGGCCGGGGGACGCATCGTCGCCCAGCTGATGCACGCCGGAGCGCTCTCGCAGGGCAATCGCTTCCAAGCCGGTACGCGCGGCCCGTCGCGGGTCCGGCCCGTCGGGCTGCAGATGACCTTCTATCGCGGCGAGGGCGAGTATCCGCTTCCGGGCGAAATGACCCGGGACGAGATCGACGCGGCGGTCGCCGGCTTCGCGACGGCCGCGGCCCGGGCGCGCGAGGCCGGGTTCGACGGCGTCGAGATCCACGGCGCCAATGGCTACCTGCTCGACCAGTTCCTGACCGAGGGCGTCAACCTACGCGCCGACGGCTATGGCGGCGACGTCGCCAACCGCCTGCGGATCACGGTCGAGGTCGTCGAGGCGGTGCGGGCGGCGGTCGGTTCGGACTTCGTCGTCGGCCTGCGCAGTTCCCAGGGCAAGGTCAACGACTTCGCCCACAAATGGCGGGGAGAGGTCGAGGCCGCCGAGATCTACGCGCGGCTGGGAAAGCTGCCGCTGGACTATCTCCACACCACCGAGTTCGAGGCTTGGCGGCCCGCCTTCGACGACGGGCTCAGCCTCGCGGCGCTGGCCGGGCGCCACGGCGGCCTGCCGGTCCTGACCAACGGGTCGCTGCACGAGCCGGCGCGCGCCGTCGACATGCTCGACGCGCACGGGGCCGAGATGGTGACACTTGGCCGTGGCGCACTCACGCACGCGGACTGGCCACGCCGGGTCGCCGACGGAGAGGAACTCGAAGCCTTCGACCGCCGGATCCTGGCCCCGCTCGCCGATCTCGAGAACGCCGACCGCCTGCAGACCAGCGGTTGACCTAGGACCGGCCTGAAATCGCGCGCGCCGTTTGACGACATGGCGCGCGCGACGGGTGCGCTTGTCCGGCGCCTCGCTGTCGTAGCTTCGGCGGGTCAAGCATACAGGATTGTACAATCGGCGAAGCTGACGCCATTCTTTGGGCACGCGCGAGAATTACTTCTACGCCCCCTCTAGACTACGCCACTCTACGATTTTGCGTAACGAACTATGTCGTTATAAATCGTAACGAGACGGAATACTTCACCTAGACGGTGGGCACCGGAGCCTAACCACCGCGTCGCTGTTGCGCCATTAGCGGAACTAGACAGGGCTCCCGAAAGACGGCCTCCAGGCCCGCTGAGACCTGGAGGCCCATAAACATCCTATTTGGCCCGAGGCGATATCCGCCGCCAAAGATCGTTGAATACCAGGGTGTCGAAAAACGCGGAGACCTTGATCACCTTGCCGTCGCGCATCTGGAAGAACCAAGCGTACGTGTTGGTGTAGGGCTTGCCGTCGCGCGCGGTCCCGACAGCGTCGAAGAAGATTACGACGGTGTCGTTGTCGGCGTGAATCTCGCGGATCGTGGGCTTGATGCCCTGGCTCATGCGCGCATTGAAAGGTGCGATGACCTTGGTCATGAAAGCCTCGCGGCTAGGATAGCTCCCGGCGGCGTCGGACTGGCCAACGATGGTCCAGCTGGCGTCGTCGGCCAGCAGGTCGAACGGTCCGCCGGTCCCGGCGCGCCAGGCTTCGAAGGCGGCCGCGACGATGGCCTTGTTGCCAGCCGCGGTGTCGGGGGTCTGGGCCATGGCGGAAATTCCTGGGAAAAGGGTCAGGGCAAAGGCGGCAAGGGCCGCGATCAGGCGAAGCATGGGAAGATCTCCGGAAGCGGCGCGCCGCCGGGCTCCGCCCCCGCGGGGGGCCGGTGGGGGGGGGGGGGGAGTTTGTTGGTCCCGGGGCTTCGCCGGGGTTCGTTTGG
>CAZRPD010000005.1:34516-67564 GCA_964601775.1 uncultured Caulobacter sp.
CGGGCACCGGGGGAGGAAGGGAAAGACCCCCGGAGGGGGCGCCCCCCCGGCTTCGACGCCGGCGGCGGCCTGTTGGGCGCGGTGTCAGATCTGGTTGTCCCAGGCCTTCAGCTGGTGATCCTTGAGCATGTTCTCGATCACCTGCGGCACGACGTTGCGGAACTTGCCGGTGTCGGCCGGGACGATGTCGATCATCCGGTCGATCATCTCCTGGGCGTCCATCTTGCCCTCGGGCGTGGCGAAGAAGTCGTCGAAGCCCTTGCGCAGGTCGGCTCGCTTGGTGAAGTTCTTGCTGTCGTCCAGCCAGCGGAACGGATTGTCAGCCATCGTCTCGTTGTAGCCGGTGTAGTAGGCGCCCGGATTGATGGTCTGGATCTTGACGCCGTAGGCGGCCAGCTCCTGCTGCATGGCCTCGGCAACCGACTCCAGGGCGTGCTTGGTCGAGACGTAGGTCCCCCAGTTGGCCGGGGTGAACAGCCCGCCCATCGACGAGGTGAAGACCACCTTCTTGCCCTGGCTCAAGCCCTCGCGGACCCACTTCTGAACGACGCCCTGGGTCAGGGTCAGCGGCAGGAAGACGTTGATCTCGAAGTTCTTGCGCACCAGGTCGACGGGGATCTCCCAGACCGGCCCGGCCTCGCCCATGCCGGCGTTGTTCCACAGGATGTCGAAGTCCAACCCGATGGCCTGCTGGATGTCGTAGGGGTCGGTCAGGTCCAGGCGATAGACGGTGATGCGGTCGGAAAGGCCGAGCGCGGCGACCTCCTCGCGCAGGGCGGTCACCTGCGAGGAGACCTGAACGGTGGCGATGACGTTGTGGCCATTCTTGGCCATGCCGATGGCGGCGCCCTTGCCGAAGCCGCCGGCCGCGCCGGTGATGAGGATGGTCTTGCGGGTCATGATCTTGGTTCCTTGGGTTCGAGGTTCAGTCTGGGGTTGGAGAAGGTTCAGCCGTTGAGGGTTTCAGTGGCGATCCGGGCGATTTCGGCGTCCTGGTCGGGACTGCCGCCGGAGACACCGACCGCGCCCAGCAGCCGGCCCAGCAGGTCCCGCAGCGGCGCGCCGCCGGGGAAGGGCATCAGACCGCCGTTGCTGCGTTCCAGGCCGGGAGCCGGGGCGCCGGGCTTGCAGTAGTCCCACACCGCCTCGCTGGTGATGCCGAACAGGGCCGAGGTGCGGGCCTTGCCCAGGGCGACGTCGATGGAGCCCAGCACGGCCTCGTCCATGCGCCCGAAGGCCTGGAGGTGCGCGGCGGCGTCGAGGACGGCGATGTTGACCGGGACGCCGAGGTCGGCGGCATGGGCCTGGCCGGCGGCGATCGCCGCCTGGGCCTGCTTCAGGGTGAGCATGGTCGTGTTCCTTTCGAGGGAAGAGATTTCAGGCGGCGGGGAAGGCGCGCTCCCAGCCGGCGTTCGGGTCGGTGGCCAGGGTCCAGAGCGTCTCGGCGACGCCCGCCGCTTCGGCCGAGGCCGGAGCGACCAGCGTGGCGACCGTGGCCAGGCCGATGCGGATCCCGCGCTCGGCCAGGGCCGGGGCCAGCCCCTGCACGAGATTGCGCAGGGCGGCCTTGCCCAGACCCAGGCTGGCCCAGTCGGCATGGGGGCTGAGCGCCAAGCCGCCGCCGGTGACCAGGATGGTCCCGCCCCGATCCCCGAAGAGACCGACGGCGGCGCGGATGACGTGCAGTCCGCCGGCGACATTGGCGGCCAGATCGCTCTCGACCTCGGCGTCGGTCATGCTGAACAGGTCCTGCCGGCGCACGACCGCGGCGTTGTAGAGCATCGCCTCCAGCCCGCCCGCCATCCGGTCGGCGGTCCTCAGGCCGGCCCGGACCGCCTCGGGATCGGTGGCGTCGATGACCAGGCCTTGGGCGTCGATACCCCGGCCGATCAGGCGAGCGACCATCGGGTCGATGGTGCGCGGATTGCGGCTGGCCAGGACGACGGTCCAGCCCTGGCGACCGAACCGTTCGGCGGTCGCCTCGCCGATGCCCGGACCGGCCCCGACGATCAGTAGCGCGCGGCTCACGGCAGCACCTCGGCCAGCTCGATCAGGTTGCCGAAGGGGTCGCAGAAGAAGGCCAGCTTGCGGCTGATGGCTTCCAGCACGAACGGCTCGGTGACGATGGTCACGCCGCGGCCGCGCAGCGTCTCGACCGTCGCCTCGACGCTGGCCACGTTCAGGCACAGGTGGTGGTAGCCGGCGTATTTCAGGCTGTCGCCCAGGTCCGTGTACGGCCTGACGTCGACCGGGGTCGGTTCGCCGCCGCCCAGCACCTCGATGTAGAAGTGGTCGTCGGCGGCCGGGGCCAGATAGGCCAGTTTCTCGTCGGCGTAGTCCCACTCGGCCACGACCCGGAAGTCCAGCAGGTCGACATAGAAAGCCTTGGCCGCCTCCAGGCTGGGGGTGCGGATGGCGACATGGTGGCCGCGCAGGTCGGCGAACGGCGAGCCGGTGTTCTGGGCCGGCGGGGTAAAGTCGGGCATCGGTTTTCTCCTGTCTTCCTCGGGAGCCGCGTCCGCGCCGCCCGTCTGTGAGGAGGAGAATTGCCTCGATCGATCGCCTCGATTAGATTGGAAGTCTTCCGATCAATGCTGAGCCATATTCAACAATGAGAACCACGGATCTCTCGGAGTTGGCGGCCTTCGACGCGGTGGCGCGGCATCGCTCGTTCCGTCGCGCCGGCGAGGAGCGCGGTGTCACAGCCTCGGCCATCAGCCACGCGGTCACCAATCTGGAGGCCCGGGTCGGCATCCGCCTGCTGAACCGCACGACCCGCAGCGTCTCGCTGACCGACGCCGGCGCCATGCTGCTGTCGCGCCTGTCCCCAGCCTTCGGCGACATCGGCTCGGCCATGGACGGGTTGAACCAATTCCGCGACACGCCCTTCGGCAGGGTGCGGATCAACGCCCCCAGCTCGATCGCTGCCGCTGTGCTTGGCGACGCCGTGGGCCGACTGGCCGAGGCCTATCCCAATCTGCAGCTGGAGATCATCACCACCGACCGCCTGGTAGATATCGTCGAGGAAGGCTTCGACGCCGGGGTGCGCCTGGGCGAAAGCCTGCGCGAGGGCATGACGGCGGTGAAGATCCTGCCGCGCCTGCGCTTTTCCCTGGTCGGCTCCCCGGCCTATTTCGAGCGCCTGCCGATCCCCAGGACGCCCGCCGACCTGAAGGACCACGTCTGCTTCCAGAACTGCTACCCCACCGGGGTGCGCTATGCCTGGGAGTTCATCAGGGACAGCCGCACGATCGAGTTCCAGCCCAACGGCCCGCTGACCTCGGACGACCACGACCTGCTGGTAGCCGCCGCCTTGTCAGGGGGCGGGCTGGCCTATGTCTGGGAAGACCGCGCCGCGCAGCACGTGCGCGACGGTCGGTTGATCCGCTGCCTGGAGCCATGGTGTCAGCCCGAGGACTGGCTTTATCTGTACTATCCGACGCGCAAGTATCTGTCGGCCGGCCTGCGCGCAGTCATCGAGACACTACGGGCCTGATCCGTCCCGATTGGTCTCTTCGCGCCATTTGCTGACATTGAAACCGTGCCCGAGAAGCGACCTTCAAGCTCGCGGCCCCTGCGCGCCTTAAGCCGTATGACTGTAGCCTGCGCCTACGCAGGGACTAAGTGGGCTAAGGGTCTAAGCCGGCCTATCACATAGGCTATCGCGCGTGCCCCGCCGCGGCTCGCCGTCAGCACCGCCTGGGCGCGATCGTCGACCCCTGCCCCGCCCAGGCGTCCGCCCGCCAGCGGCGACCAAGCCAGGACGCTTAGGCCGTGTTGCAGCGCCTGGTCCAGGACGCCGTCCGACAGCGGTTCAATGGCCAGGGCCGAGAACTCCGGCTGGATACTGGCCAGCGGGAAGTCGAGATGCCTGCAGGGCCGAGACCTGCGACGGCGCGTAGTGGGAGACGCCGACCTCGCCGATCTTGCCGGCCGCGCGCAGGCGCGTCAGAGCCGCCGCCGCCTCGGCCGGCCATGGCGTCGATCCGGACCTGATCGCCCAGGTCACGGCCGCGTCCAGAGGCTTCTTCTCCCTGCCAAGCGCCGAGAAGCTGGCGATCGAGATGGTCAAGTCGCCCCAGGAGCGCACGCGCCCGGACGCGACGATCCCGGTCATTCCGTTGCCGGACGCGCTCAAATCGCACCAGCGCGGCCTCTCGGTCGATCAGCTGAACCCGATCTTCCGCGAGGTTGAGCGCAACCAGCTCAAGAGCCGGCTACGCTCGCATCCCGACGTGTCCCGCGCGCATCATGCGGATCTGCTGGCGGATGCCGACTAGCGCTCGCGGACGACCAACGGCGCCTTGGCGAACGCCTTGGGATTCACGTTGCGCAGGGTCTGCTTCTTCACGCCGTCGTTGCTCATGAACGACACCTCGACCGTGACCGGATCGAAGGTCTTCAGGCCGAAGTGGACGGGAAGCGCGCTCTGGGCGTTGTAGCCGCCGCCGGTCGAGACCAGGCGCGTGGCCAGGATCTTGCCGGCCTTGTCATAGAGGCGGACCTCGGCCCCGGCCCGCGTGTAGTTCCCCTTGGCGTCCAGCACCAGGACGCTCAGGCTGCGGCTCTTGGCCGGCGCGGCCAAGTCGTTGCGGAATAGGAAGTGGCCGCCCACCGGGCTGTAGCCGCGCATGACCGACAGATCCAGCGCGCCGTCGCCGTTGTAGTCCACCCACTCCACGCCGTGGTCGCCGGCGTTGAGCAGGCTCTCACGGGTCAGGATCTGGTCGAAACCGCCCTTGCCGTTGTTGTGGTACAGCAGGTCCAGCGGCGTCTGCTTGCCGGCCTCGCCCTCGTAGCTGGTGACGTAGAGATCCAGATAGCCGTCGTTGTCGTAATCGCCCCAGGCCGCGCCGACCGCGTGGCCCGCGTCGTCGACGCCGGCCGCCTTGCCGACCTCCTCGAACGTGCCGTCGCCCTTGCTGCGGTACAGCAGGTTGGCCCCGTAGACGGCGACGAAGATGTCGAGATGGCCGTCATTGTCATAGTCGCCGATGGCGCAGCCCACCCCGCCCTCTTCCTTGGTGCGGCCGGGCGCATCCAGGCCCAGGGCCGGGGCGACGTCGGTGAAGCCCTTGTCGCCGTCGTTACGCCACAGGGCGTCGGTCGAGCCTGACTGGTTGGCGAGGAACAGATCCAGCTTGCCGTCGCGATTGTAGTCGAACCAGCAAGCCCCAACCGTGGCTCGCTTGGCCGTCACGCCGTTGTCGGCGAACACTTGGCTGAACACGCCGCCCTGATTGCGGAACAGCTTATTGGAGCCCACGCGGTCGGCCGCATAGAGATCGACCTGACCGTCATTGTCGTAGTCGACCCAGTTGGCCTGGCGGCTGATGCGACCCGGGATGGTCAGGCCGACCTTTTCAGCCACCTCGACGAAGCGCTTGCCGCCTTCGTTCTTCCAGATGAACGTGCGGTTCTGGTCGATCGGCATGACGTTCGAGCCGCCGAGCAGGTCCAGGAAACCGTCGCCGTCATAGTCGCCCCAGCTGACGCCGCGGACTTCCTTGCCCGAGGTCGGCAGGCCGACGGCCGCGCCGATATTGGTCAGCACACCGTTGTCGTTGCGATAGAGCCGAACCTCGCCGCCCTTCAACGACACGGCCAGATCCAGGTCGCCGTCCTTGTCGAAATCGGCCCAGGCGTTAGACAGCGAACCGGGGACCGCGAAGGTCTCGGTCTGGATCGAGGTGAAGGCGGGATCGGCCGCCCCCTTTTGTGCGGCATGGGCGGCGCCGGCCATCAGGACGGCGGCCAATAGAGACGAGGCCATCAAGGCGTGTTTCTTGAGCATGGGATCGCCTTTCAGGGCTTCAGGTCGGTGCGTTCGGAGACGTGGGCCTCGACCTGCTCGCGACGCAGCCACAGCTCGCGGAACTGGTCCTTGGACAGCATGTCCAGCTGGTCGCTGTAGTGGGTCGTGCCGGGCTGGCGGCTGTTGCCGTAGCTCATCAGGCCATAGGCCTTCACCGGGGTCGAAAACTCGATCATCGCCACCCAGGTCTCGCCGTGGTTGGGCGTGCGAATGCCCTTGGCGTCAGGCTCCGACCAGGTGATCACCCGGAAGGCCCCCAGGTTGCCGAAGCCGCCGGTGCCGGGCACGTCGACGCCGTCCAGGATGAAGCGCGAGGCGTCGCCGAAGGGGCGGTCGATCGCGCCGTACTTTTTCTTGGTGTTGGCGATGGCGGTGCGCAGCTGCTCGACGGCGGCGGCCGGATCCTTCAGCCCGTAAGGCGTGCTGATCGGCCGGGCTTCCGTCCACGGAATGGTGTAGCCGCCCTGACCGGCGAAGGTCGGGCCGGCGAACAGTTTGGCCCACTCCTCGAACAACAGGCCCGCACGGCTGTCGGCCGTGAAGTTGCGGTCCCAGCCGGCCAGCAGGCGGGCGGCGGCCTGGACCTCGGGATCCTTGTCCTTCAGCGCGGCGGGCACCAGCTCGGGCAGCACGCGCTCGGCCATCAGGGCGTTGGTCGAGAGCTTCAGGTCCTTGAAGCGGTCCAGGCTGATCTTGCCGTTCTCGGCCATCAGCTTGACGGCGTTCTGGGCGCGGAACGACTCCGGCGTGCGCGGGGCCAGATATTTGGGATAGTCGTCCGGCTTCAGCGTCACCGGCCAGCTGGCCACCCACGGCGGGTCGTTGGCGTTCTGGACGAAGCCGCCGACCGGGTCGGTGACGCGCGGCAGGTCTTCGAACGGATGGGTCTCTTTCCACAGATAGCGCGAGCTGTCGCCCGGCACGAGGCCGCTCCAGAAGGCCAGGTCGCCTTCGCTGCGCTTGGGCGCGATGCCGTTGAAGGTGTAATCGATATGGCCGTCACGGTCGGCGTACATGATGTTGAAGGTCGGCACCTGCAGCCGTTTCATCGCCGTCTCGAACGCCTTGAAGTTCGGCGCCGTGACCATGTCGAAGTACTGTTCCAGCATCTTGGGCCGGTCCAGGCCGGCCACGCGAACGGCGACCTTGGAGCCGTCCTTGCGGTCGAACACCGGGCCGTGCACGGTCGAGCGGACCGTCAGCGGCTTGGTCGCCAGGGTCCCGTCGGCCTGGCGCACCTTGTAGGTCAGGCCCTGCGATTTGAACGGCAGCACCTTGCCGTCGAAGACGTAGCCGTCGTCCTTCAGGGTCAGCTTGTAGTTGGTCGCCCCCACCATGCTGTTGACGGTGTTGGTGATGCCCATCTGCTGGTTGAAGGCGAAGCGGATGATCGGCAGGCCGACCTGGGTCGCGCCATAGACCTCGAAGTTGGGCCCGGTCAGGTGGGCCTCGTAATAGATGAAATAGCCGGTGCCCCACGGCAGGTGGGGGTTCTGCAGCAGCAGCGCGTTGCCGTCGGCGGTCTTGGACGGCGACACGGCCCACGAGTTGGAGCCCTGGTCGGCGATGTCCGGCGGATCGCCCTCGCCGATCGTCTTGCCGGGCGAGGCCACGTAGATGAAGTTCATCAGCCGGTGGGCGTGGGCCACGACGTCGACGCCGCTGACCGGCAGCACCTGTTTCAGGTCGGCGTCGATCTTGTCGGGATGGGCCGCCGCATAGGCGTTGATGCCCTTGGCGAAGGCGTCGAGATTGGCCCGGAACGCTGGCGTCTGCTGCTTGTACCAGAGCTTGGCGCGGTCGGGCACGCCGTTGGTCAGCAGCCAGGTCGTGGTCTCTTCGTACTCGGGACCGAAGTACTCAGCGCCCTTGCCGCGCGCCTCGCCGTACAGACGCAGGATGGTGTTGGCGTGGCTCTGGGCCTGGGCGAAGCCATAGCCGTAGAACACCGCCTTGGCGTCCTTGCCGTAGATGTGTGGCACGCCATAGGTGTCCCACAGGATCTCGTTCTTGACCGGCTTGGCGGGGGCCAGGACAGCGGGCTTGGCTGACGCCGCCGCCTCCTGGGCCAGGGCCGGACCGGCCAGGCCAAGCCAGCCGGTCAGAAGCAGCGTCGCGACGGTGCGGCGAAGTATCGTCATGCCCTAGTCCCCAATTTCATCCTCATCGGGGGCCGCCACGGCGGCCCCCGCAACCCTCAGGTCTTGATCAGAAGTCCCACTGCAGGCGAGCGTAGTACGAGCCGCCGGTGAAGCCGAACGGCGAGATGCCCGGATACTGCCCGGTCCCGGTATTGACGTTGTAGGCGCTGTTGGCCGAGGTCGAGGGGCCGCTGCGCGACGGATAGACGTTCAGCAGGTTGTTGGCCCCGATCGCGACATTGACCGTGGGCAGGACGCGGTAGCCGATCTCCAGGTCGGTGATCCACTTGGCGCCATAGGAGCGGTCGTTGGCGACGACGTTCTGCTGCACGGTGTAGCTGCCGAAGCGGGTCTCGCGCAGGTTCACGTTCAGCTTGTTCCAGGCCCAGTTGACGCCCAGGCTGACCTTGTCCTTCGGGAAGGCCTTGGTCAGGTAACCCTGGCTGAGACGGTCGAACAGCACGTAGTTGGCGCCCAGCGCCGCCAGCTCGGGCGGGTTGGCGATGATGCCGGTGATCTTGGTTTCGTTGTGATTGTAGCCCAGCGTCAGGCGCAGCGTGCCGTAGTCGCCCAGTTCGTGGCGATAGGCCGTGACCAGGTCGATACCCCGCGTGCGGGTGTCGATGGCGTTGGTGTAGTACTGGGCGCTGAGCGAGCTGGGCAGGCCGTTGGCCACCAGGATGTTCGCCACTGCCGTGCCCGTCAGGGTGCTGGTGATGGCGATGCGGCCATCGACCTCGATCTGATAGGCGTCGAGGGTGACGGTCAGGCGCGGCAGCGGCTCCAGGGTGACGCCGGCGCTGTAGTTCGTCGACTTCTCGGGCTTCAGCGGTTCGGCGCCCAGGGCGATGGCCTCGCGCGAGCCGACCGGCAGGGTCTTGATCTGAAGCAGGTCGAGCACGCCATTGACCTGGCGGAACTGGCTGGAGCTGGCGGCGTAGCTGTTCTGGGCCAGGCCCGGCGCGCGGAAGCCGGTGCTGGCCGCGCCACGAATGGCCAGCCAGGGGGTCAACTCGTAGCGGCCGTTGATCTTGCCGACCACGGTGTCGCCCGAGGCGTCGTCATAGTCCTCGTAGCGGACGGCCGCGCCCAGGAAGAGCTTGTCGAGGCTGTAGCCGGCTTCGGCATAGGCGGCGAGGTTCGTGCGCTTGGTCTTGCTGGCGTCGCTGGGCTGGAAGCCCGGCGCGGCCTGGGCGCCGGTGGCCGGACGCGAGCCGGCCGACGGCTGGCCCGCCGGAATGACATAGGTCCCGGCCGCATAGCTCAGCGGCTCGCCGGCGCCGACCTGATAGGTCTCGCGGCGGTGCTGGGCGCCGAACGACAGCTGCAGGTCGCCGCCGCCGGCCGTGAAGCCGCGGGTGACGTCCAGCGAGTTGACCCATTCCGACGACACCAGCTTGCCGACATAGAAGCTGGTCGGGCTTGCCGGACCCAGGCTTGCGTTGATGCTCTCGGAGACGTTCTCCTTGGCCAGGTTCTTGCCGAAGGTCGACGAAACGTCCCAGTCCCAGCCCTGGATCACGCCGCGCGCGCCGAAGGCCAGCTCGAAGTCCTGTTCCTTGATCACCAGGTTCGGACGGAAGCCATCCGGATAGATCTGCGGCAGCGAGTTGACGTTGGTCGGGGCGCGGAAGGTGAACGGCAGGTCCGACACCCGGTGGCTGAACGTGCCGAACGAATAGAGCTCGACCTCGCCGACGTCGTATCGGGCGTTGTAGCCCAGATTGACGCCGTTCTGCGGCAGGACGCCCGAGTTGCGGGTGACCATGCGGTTGACCGTCGCCTCGCGCGGATCCAGCGCGCCGCCCACCAGCGGATAGAGGCGGATGCTGGAGGCGATCGGCTCGGCGCGGTTCGACAGCGCCTGGTCCTTGGTGGCGAAGAACAGGTTCAGGAAACCGTTCTCGCCGATCTTGGTCCCGTAGCTGCCCTGCACCAGGGTGAACTCGCCGTCGCCCCGGTCGAAGTTCTGGCCGTGGGTCACGGTCAGCGAGCCGCCGGACGTGTCCTTCAGCATGATGTTGATCACGCCGGCGATGGCGTCCGAGCCATATTGGGCGGCGGCGCCGTCGCGCAGCACCTCGATGCGGCCGATCGCCGAGGTCGGGATCAGATCCAGATCGGCGGGCACCGAGCCGTTGTACAGCGACGACACCGAGTTGATCAGCGAGGTCTTGTGGCGGCGCTTGCCGTTGACCAGCACCAGGGTCTGGTCGGGATTGAGGCCGCGCAGGCCGCCCGTGGCGATCACTGTGGCGGTGCCGCCGCCGGCGCGGGCCGGCAGGTTGAACGAGGGCACCAGGGTCTGCAGGGCCTGGAAGGCGCCGGCCTTGCCGGTGCGCTCCAGGTCGGCGGCGCTGAGCACGTCGATCGGGGTCGGGCTGTTGGTCACGGTGCGGGCCACGCCGCGCGTGCCGGTGACCACGACCTCGGTGACTTCCTCGGGCGCTTCGCGCACCGGCGCGACGCTCTCCTGGGCGGCGTAGCCCATCGGTGCGCTGGCCCGGATCAGGCCGCCGGTCGCCGGCTCGGCGGTCAGGGCGATCAGCCCGTCCTTCATGATCGCTATGCGCAGCGGCGAGCGCTCGATGATGGCGTCCAGCGCCTGGCGGGTCTGCATCCGGCCATTGACCGCCGGCGCGCGCAGGCCCGCGACCTGGTCATAGGGATAGAGCAGGCGCACGCCCGACTGCTGCGACAGCGCGTTCAGCGCCCCCTGCATCGGCTGGGCCGCGATGTTGAAGTCCTTGGACGCCTCGGCCGCCGCGGCGGGCAGAGCGATCGACGCGACCGTGGCGAACAGCGCGCCGCGATACCAGGAATTGAAGTTAGATCCACCAGCCATTGGACGCCCCCAAGCGCGATTGAACAGTCTCAATTGCGTCCAACGAGCCGGCCCGGCGGAAACCGCCATCCGCCGAAATAATAATTTCTATGATTTTGTGACGAGCAGAACGCCGCCGTCGGCGGCGGGGATCGCCTGGACCGGGAAGCTGGCCTCCACGGCGGTCAGGAACTTGTCGGCCTCGTCCGTCTCGAAGCGTCCGCCTACCCGCAGATTGGCCAGGCGCGGGTCGCCGATGACGATGGGCGGGCCGCGGTAGCGATTGAACTCGGCGACCGCCTGGGCCAGGGTTTCGCCGTCCAGCTCGATCACCCCGTCCTGCCAGGCGGTGCGCTGGCGCAGGATGGCCGGGTCCAGCGCCGTGGGCGCCATGGCCCCCGACCCGATCACCGCCCCGCCGCCGGCGACGGCTCGTGGCGCATTTACCCGATGCACCGCGCTGCCCGATTGCCCCTTGGCCTCGGCCACCGCCACGACCCCCTCGGTGACGGTCAGCTCGACCACGCTGTCGCGGATGCGGACATTGAAGGCCGTGCCGATCGCCCGCAGGCGCGCCGAACCGGCCTCGACTAGGAACGGCCGGCCCGGATCGTGGGCGACCTCGAAGAGAGCCTCGCCCTTGATCAGCCGGACCGTGCGGCTGGACTTGCGCAGGGCCACCTCGACCGCCGAGGCGGTGTTCAGGTGAATGCGCGAGCCGTCGGCCAGGGTGATGGTGCGGCGCTCGCCCGTCCGGGTGTGATGCAGGTCGACGTCGCCCAGATAGCGCCAGGTCGCCGTGCCGGCCGCCGCGACGACCAGGGCCGCCACCGCGCCGCCGACTAGGGTCCGGCGCGACACCAGCGGTGCGTCGGCCTCCACCGAGGGCGCGATGGCCCGGAGGCGCTCGCCAGCCTCCCAGGCCGCTTCCATCCGCGCGAAGGCCACGGCGTGGCGGGGATCGGCGTCGATCCAGTCGAAGATCGCCTGGCGCTCGTCAGCACCCGCGCCCGCGTGCAGCCTAACGAGGAGCGCCGAGGCCCTCTCGTCGATCTGCTGCCTTTCGGCCCCTGCGGATGATGCGGTCAACACTGCCTTCCTCGCGCTCGGACATAGCCTTGGCCACGAGCATTACGGCTCTAGCAAGATGCTTCTCAACTGTCGAAACGGACAAGGACATGCGAACCGCTATCTCCTGGAACGAAACATCGTGCACGCGCCGCAGAATGAACACCTGGCGGCACTGGGGAGGCAGGGTTTCGATGATCGCGTGCAATCGGCGCAGCTCGTCGCGGGCGGTCAGCGACGCCTCCAGACTGTCGTCGCTGCGCAGCGTATCGAGATCGGCCACAAAATCGAGCGAGACGATGGTCTCTCGACGCAGGGTGTCGATCAGCAGGTTTCGGGCGATCGTGAACAGATAGCCCCGACCGGTCGGGATGCGGTCGATGTCCTTGGTCCCATAGGCGCGGGCCAGGCTCTCGGCGACCAGGTTGTCGACGTCGAAGCCCGACGGGCATGCGCGGCGCAGACGCGCGCGCAGGGCCGCCTCATGGGGCAGGATCACCGCCTTGAACCAGCTCAGGCGCGTGGTCAGACCGTCCATGATGTGGTCCCTCCAAGAAAGGGGCGGCGCGTCGACGCGCCGTGTGCAGAAGGTCTCGCCAAATCGCGGGCGTCGACGTCAAAGACGCTGCTGACCGCAAGGTAAGGCGCGTCCGTGCAAGACCGCCGCACTTGCCGATCAAATCCGGGCATTCCAGCCACCCGGCCAGCCCCCAGGAGGAACGGTGACGATTGTCGATTCCGCCCCATGGTGGAAAATCGCGCGCCGTTCGTTTGAACCGGGCATAGGGGCGAGCGCGCGCCCATCACGGAGACGACGTCTTGGCAGAAGCTCTCGACCGCCGCCAAAGGATCAAGTCGATCATCGGCGGCTCGGCCGGCAATCTGGTCGAATGGTACGACTGGTACGCCTACTCGGCCTTCACGCTGTATTTCGCGCCGGCCTTCTTCCCTTCGGACGATCCGACCGCCCAGTTGCTGAGCGCCGCGGCGATCTTCGCGGTGGGCTTCATCATGCGCCCGATCGGCGCGTGGGTGATGGGCATCTATGCCGACCGCAAGGGCCGCAAGGCGGGCCTGACGTTCTCGGTCACTCTGATGTGCGCTGGCTCGCTGATGATCGCGGTGACGCCGGGCTACGACCAGATCGGCATCTTCGCCCCGACCATCCTGTTGACCGCCCGCCTGCTGCAGGGCCTGTCGGTCGGCGGCGAGTACGGCGCCTCCGCGACCTATTTGTCGGAAATGGCCGGAAAGCAGAACCGCGGCTTCTTCTCCAGCTTCCAGTACGTGACCCTGATCTCGGGCCAGCTGATCGCCCTGTGCGTGCTGCTGTTGCTGCAGGCGATCATGCCGGTCCACGACCTGGAAAGCTGGGGCTGGCGCATTCCCTTCGCCGCGGGTGGTGTGCTGGCCATCGTGGTGTTCTACATCCGACGCGGCCTCAGCGAGACCAGCAGCTTCACCGCCGCCAAGCGCGATCCCAAGGCCGTGTCCAGCGGTTGGGCGCTGTTTCGCCACCATCCCAAGCAGGCGCTGACCGTGGTGCTGCTGACCGCCGGTGGCACCTTGGCCTTCTACGCCTACTCTACCTACATGCAGAAGTTCCTGGTCAACACCTCGGGCTTCAGCCGCGAGTCGGCCACCGCCATCACCGCTGCGGCCCTGTTCATCTACATGCTGCTGCAGCCCGTCGCCGGCGCCCTGTCGGACCGCATCGGCCGCAAGCCGCTGATGGTCGGCTTCGGCGTGCTGGGCGTGGCTTTCACCTTCCTCATCTTCCGCACGCTGGAAACCACCAGCAGCTCGTTCGCCGCCTTCCTGCTGGTGCTGGGCGCCCTGATCATCGTCACGGGCTACACCTCGATCAACGCCGTGGTGAAGGCCGAGCTGTTCCCGGCCCACATCCGCGCCCTGGGCGTCGCCCTGCCCTACGCCCTGGCCAACACCATCTTCGGCGGCACCGCCGAATACGTGGCGCTGTGGTTCAAGGGCCAGGGCATGGAGCGCGGCTTCTACATCTACGTCACGGCCATGATCGGCGTGTCGCTGATCGTCTATCTGCGGATGCCCGACACCAAGAAGACCAGCCTCATCACCGAGGACTAGAGACTCGCGGACTCTCGGCGATCGTTTTTCGTCGGGCATGGGCGCATCGCCAGGAAGCACCGCCGGCGCGAACAGATCGCGCCGGCCGGTGTCCGACCGTGGCCCTTCGGAAGCTCCGCGACAAATCAGATCGATTTAGTAGGCATTAAGCCCCGCTATCAGGCCCGCCTGGCGTCCGCAGCAAAGCGGCGAGCGCGCTCCGCACCCTAGCAATCGGGAGACGACGGAGCATCTAGGCGCGCCTTCGCCAGCTCGACGCGGGCAAGAGCCAGATCGCGCTGGAAGGCTCCCTCGCGCGCGCCGTCGAGCTGGCCGGCCAGGAAGACGCCGGCGATCAAGATGGCGCAGATGGAATGGGGCCGAAGAACCCTTGAAGCGCCTTGGAAAGGCGATAGCCCTGGGCGCTGTCGCTCGCCAAAGAAAAAAGGCCGACGCGAAAAGCGTCGGCCAAGGGGAGGTCGAAGAGGTCCAGCTTGGTGGCGCCTGCGTCAGCAGGCCCAGACGCCAGCTTGACGCGATCAGAAGCGGGCAGTGACGCTTGCGTACACAACGCGCCCCTCGACATCGTAGGTCGCCGAGAAGGTGTTGTTGGCGGGCGCGGAAGATCCGACGATGGGCGGATCCTTGTCGAAGAGATTGCGTACGCCCGCCGTTACCGACAGCGCGTCATTGACGTCGTAGACGCCGGTCAAATCGAAGTAGTGCTGGGCCTTGATCACCGGCGTCGTCAGCGTCGCCTTGTCTGGGAACGCCTGGCCCAGCCGCTTGGGCAGCAGATGGGTGTCGACCGTGACTTCACCAATGAAGCGGTGACGCAGGCTCAGGGTCGCCCGCCCCGAACGCCAGGTGCCGGGCGATACGCCCTTCCAGCGCGGTATGGGCTGGCCGCACGTGGGGCCAAACGACCCGACGCAGTAGTTCTTGCTAGCCGGCAGCGCTTGCACCGGCGTGGCGGTGAACTCGTCGGTATAGGTGAGGTTAGCACCCACATCGAAGCGGCTCTCGCCGAACGGCCCCCATGCCAGGTTGAAGCGGTAGGCGGCGTCGAAGTCCACGCCCGAGGTTTTCAGGCCGCCCGTATTTCCATTGGTGGTGGTGACATAGCCCGGCGCGGCGATCTGGCCGGTCAGCGGATCGCGCGTAATGGCCTTACAGAACACGCTATTGGCGTCCTGAACCGTGTTGTAGCAAAGGCTCAGCGTATTGGCGATGCCGCCGCCCAGCGGCGCGATCGCG
This sequence comes from uncultured Caulobacter sp., assembly GCA_964601775.1. Lineage (GTDB taxonomy): Bacteria > Pseudomonadota > Alphaproteobacteria > Caulobacterales > Caulobacteraceae > Caulobacter. The sequence goes on from CAZRPD010000005.1 coordinate 49,707, forward strand.
CCATCCAGATTGATCTTGAAATAGTCGACGCTCAGCGCGAGGCCCGGAACGAAGCGCGGCTGCAAGACCAGACCAAACGTGGTGGTGTCCGATTCCTCGGGGCCGACATTGGGGTTGCCGCCCGAGACCTGGCTGATGAACGTGTTGGGCTGAACGGCGAGGGTGAAAACCGCAGCAGCCGGCACGCCCGTAGCCTGGCAGATCGCGCGAACGGCGGCGGTCTGCTGGGCCGTGGGCTGGCGGCTCGAACACGGATCGACCGCGGACGGGCCGCTGGTGGTGTTGCCACCGAACAGTTCGCCGACGTTGGGCGCCCGGATGGCGTGCTGGAACTGGCCGCGCAGCGTCACATCCGAGATCGGCGCATACTCGCCGCCCACCGAATAGGTCCAGACGCCGCCGACCCCGGCGAGGTCGTAGTCGGAGTAGCGGAAGGCGCCGTTGGCGCTGGCGCGCTTGCCGAGCGGCGAGTCCATCAGCAGCGGCACGCGCACTTCACCATAGACTTCCTTGACCGACTGAGAGCCCTTGGTCGGCAGCGCCGCGTTGAAGCCCGAGACGTCGCCAGACGCCAGGAAGCTGTCGGCGACGAACCGCGCGGAGGCCTTGCGGTATTCGAGACCGGTGCTGAAATCGATCGGGCCCGCCCAGGTGTCGAACAATTCGCCCGCAAGGCTGCCGGCCAGCACCTGCTGCTGGGCCTCGGTATAGTTGGTCGAGGTGACGGCGATCGAGGCTGCGGAGGCCGAGGAAAGGTTGGCGCCGAAGATGTTCAGCACCGGTGGGGCGCCGCCGACCGAGAGCAGCCCGGCCTGGAACTTGCTGAGCGAAGCAGCGCCGCCCGAGATGCTGGTGTCTGTGGTGCGGGTGAAGGTGTAGTAGGCGTCGTACTTGAGGTTCCGCAGGAAGCCTTCCGAAACGCTGCCAAGATCGCCGCGCACGCCGAGGGCCGAGCGGTAGGCCGAGCGATCCGCGGTGTTGGTGCGATCGCCGACATCGGTCAGGCGGCGATTGATGTTCAGCACCGCCAGGCCGTCGCCCGCCGTCGTCGTCAGTGACGAGGCCCCGTTGGTGACGCGGGTGGTTCCGGTCTCACGCAGGTCCAGCTGACGCAGCACTTCCTGCAACTGCGGCGTCAGGTAGCTGTTGTTGACGTTGACCAGGAAGTTTCCGCCGATGCCGCTGGGCGGCAGGCGCATGGAGACCCGGTTGTTGCTGTAGTGGGCCTCGGCATAGCCGGTCATCTTCGAATTGAAGTCGTAGTGCGCCGAGAGATTGGCCATCCAGCGTCGCTGGGGAATGATCACATAGGCGGCCGGGCCCAGATCATAATCGTCGCCCGGCGTCACCGCCGGCCGCGCCGCCGTGCCCGCGTCGTTGAAGGTGAACCCGCGCGAGGTGATGCCGCCCAGACCCGCGGCGATCAAGGCCGCGTCAAGGCCGGGGTTGGAGGCCGAGGAGCCCACGGTGGGGATATTGGCGAAGCGGCCGTTGGGGATGGTGCCGCTGCCGCCAAAGATCAGCCCGGGCCGGCCGCCGGCGCTGAGGCAGGTCTGGCCAGCTGGAATGGCCAGCGGCTGACCGGGACGCGTGCTGCTGAAGGAGGCGGCCGTGACGCAGCCGTCGGCCAGGCTGGGGGTCGCCCATCCCCCGCGATCAGCGCGCGTATAGCCGCCGCGATCCAGGTAATTCAGCGCCACGACGACATTGCCGCGGCCTTCAGCGAAATTGCTCCCCGCCGTCAGGTTGGCCGAATAGGTCTTGGTGCGGGTGTGCGTGTCGGCTCGCGCGTCGGCGCTGAGCTCGACGCCCTCGAAGTCGTCGCGCAGGATGAAGTTGACGACGCCGGTGATGGCGTCAGAGCCATAGACCGCCGATGAGCCGCCGGTGACGGTTTCGACGCGCTTGATCAACGCGGCCGGCACGGTGTTGATGTCCGTCGTCTGGTCCGGCCCGGTCAGCGTGAAGCGGCGACCGTTCACCAGCACCAGGTTACGCTGCGCGCCGAAGCCGCGCAGGTTCAGCGTCGCCGTCCCGCCTGGGACGGTGTTGGCCGTGGGGCCGTTATTTTGGGACCCCAGGAACTGAGGCGTGTCGTTGAGCAGCGTCTCTACGTTCTGCGTACCTGACAGGCCGATTTCTTCCGCGCCGATGACCGTGACCGGCGTGGGGGCCTGGAAGCCGCGCGCGGCGAGGCGCGAGCCGGTCACGACCACTTCGGTGACAGTCTCGTCGGCGGTTGATGTCGTCGTATCTTGCGCTTGTGCCAGCGCTGGCAAAGACATGGCCATAGCCAGGGCGATGGCCGTTTCACAGCCCATGAACGTGCGTTGTGTGCGGATCATTCCGGTAGTCCCCTCCTGCGTTACCGCTATCATTTTTGCGGCTATTGAGTGAACGCTAATACGCAATTCCAATATGTGCAACAACGATCCATACCCTGATACAAGCATCGCGAACGCCCAAGGGCTGTCGGAGGGAGAAAAGAGTCATGGAAATCAGGTTCTTGACCGGCGCTGCAACAACCTTGTCTCGTCGGCGCATCTTGGCGGCCGCGGCGGGCGCCTGCCTGACGCCGCTCCCGGCCAAGGCCGCCGCTTCCGTCTGGGCGCACGCCGCGGTCATCGCTGGCAAGGTCAGGCCGCCGCGTTTTCCGGATCGGACGTTCAGCATCGTGGACGCCGGGGCGGTAACCGGCGATGTCGCGGCCACCACCGCGGCGTTCGCGCAGGCCATTGACGCCTGCAGCCGAGCGGGAGGCGGACGCGTGCTGGCGCCGCCCGGAACCTGGACGACCGGCGCGATTCGCCTGCGCAGCGGTGTCGAACTTCACGTGATGCAGGGGGCGACCATCGTCTTCAGCACCGATCCGGCGCGCTATCCGCTGGTCGCCACACGATGGGAAGGCGTTGAGCTGATCAACTACGCGCCGCTCATCTTCGCCGATGGCGAGCGCGACGTCGCCATCACGGGACAAGGCGTGCTGGACGGCCAAGGCGCGGCCTGGTGGTCTTGGAGCAGCGGCCGCCAATTTGGTTGGCGACCAGGCCTGCCCAACCAGCACCCCGCCCGCAGCGCCCTCTTCCGCATGGCCGAGGAGGGCGTGCCGGTCGCTCAACGCATCTTCGGCGACGGACACTATCTGCGTCCGATGATGGTGCAGTTTCAAAACTGCGCCAACGTCCTGGTCGAGGGCGTAACCCTGCGGGACTCGCCCTGCTGGACGATCCACCCCGTCCTATGCCGCAATGTCGCCGTTCGTGGCGTGACCGTGGTCGGACACGGTCCCAACACCGACGGCTGCAATCCGGAGTCGGTCGATGGCATGCTGATCGAGGGCTGCACGTTTGACAGCGGCGACGACTGCATCGCCATCAAGTCCGGCCGCAACGCCGACGGCCGACGCCTGGCCAGGCCCACGCGCGACATCCTGATCCAGGACTGCGTGATGAAGGACGGGCATGGCGGTGTGGTGATCGGCAGCGAGGTCTCGGGTGGCGTTGACAACGTGTTCGTCCAGCGCTGCCGGATGGACAGCACCGACCTCTGGTACGCGCTGCGCTTCAAGAACAACGCCATGCGCGGCGGCGTCATCCAGGACATCCATTGCCGCGACATCGCGGTGGGCCGCGTCTCGAAGGCTGCGATCACCTGCGACTTCAACTACGAGGAAGGCGCCAAGGGCGCGTTCACGCCGGTGCTGCGCAACGTGACGGTCGAACGCATGCACACGCGCGCCGCGGCTCAAGTGCTGGACCTGCAGGGCCTTCCCGCTGCGCCCGTTCGCGACATCGTGCTGCGCGACTGCCGGTTCGACGATGTCACCCGCCCCAGTATCGTAACCTACACCCAAGGCCTCGACCTGAAGAACGTCCGCGTCAACGGCCGGCGCGTCACCGCCCTTTGACCGCTAAGGGATAGGGTTCAGACCCTCCGAGCGCACGCGCCACCCTTGTCGGGGAAACCCTGGCGCGCGCCCGGTCGAGCCGTCCCATCCCGCCGCCATCATGCCCACGGCCAGGAGCAGCGAACCATTGGAGGGAAAATAGGTCTCGGCCGCGCGACGGTAGCCCGCGCCATCGGCGGCCTCCGACCCAGCATACTGTGATGGCGACAGGAAGGTCTCCAGATGCACGCGCGGCGTCATGCCGCTGACGCCCCACTGGTTGTTCTTCTGGTCCTTGAACAACCAAGCCAGCGCATCTTCAGGCTCTCCCAGGCGCGCGGCGGTCATGGCCACCATGGGATAGTCCCACCCCCAGGTCTGGCGCAGATCCCAGTCACGCTCCATCGCGCGCAAGGTCGCCCGCATGGTCTCGCGATCGACCCGGTCAGAGCCGATCAGGCCGTATGACATCAGGAACGAGGGGTGGTCTCGGTTCGGGCATTCGTCCATGGCGTTGTTGCGGCACTTGACCGAGGCGGCCTGTATCCAGAGCTCAGGATCGTTCTCGACGGCCAGATAAAGCCCGTCGCGGCGGGCCATCGGCGCCAGCTTGGCGATCACCTGATCCCATTTGGCGTTGCGCGCCAGGCCGCGGCGGAGGCGCCAAGCCTGCGCCGTCTGCAGACCCTGGCGGAAATACTCCAACTCGAAAGCGGGATTGAGGGTCTTCAGCGGATCATGGTTTTCCTGCACGGGGATGATCGGCGGCCCGAGCACGAAGCGCCCCTTGGCCTCGTCCCAGAACGGCCAGCCGGACAGCAGCTCGGCGCTCGCCTCGACCAGCTCGCCATAGCGCGACAGGGTCGCCTTGTCAGGGCTCGCCCGATAGACCAGTTCGGCCATCAGGATCGGGTGGGGTTGCTGCCACATGATGAAGGGTGAGATCGAGCTGGGGCTATTGCGCCCCTCCGGACCGGACATCTTCGGCCACCAGGCGCCGGAAACCTTGCGGCGCGCCGCCTCGGCCCTGGCTAGCGGCAGGTGACCGACATACCAAGCCAGGCTCCGCTCCAGCTGCTCGGGCCGTCCCCAGGTCGCGAAGTGCGCGGCATGCCAGGGATGCATTTCAAGATGGAACTTGCCGTTCCAGCTGTTGGAGAACAGGCCCTCTTCCTGGGGGGGAACCTCCCCTGCCCCGTTCACGGCCATCAGATATTGCGAGAGGACCACCCGGCGCTCGAGTTCGGCCGCCCGGTCATCGGAGCTGCCGCTGAAGTCGATCACCCCGCCCTTGGTCCAGTAGTCGCGCCAACGCGCGTCGGCCGCGGCGACGGCTTGCGCCAAAGGCCGAGCGGCCCCTGCATGTCCGTGGCGGTCGAAGTTGACGCTGACGCTTAAGGCCTCACCCGATCGCGCCGTAACCTCGAACGCGTGAGGACCTGCTGGCGCAATGACGCCGCCGAACGCGTCAATGGTCGAGCCATAACGCGTCTCGTCGAGCCGGCGGAGTAGCACGGTGCGCCCGGGCTGGGCGTCGCGCACCGTGGTGACGTGGCGGTCGGGGTGATCCCAGTCGCTCGGGTCGGGATTAATCTTGCCGGAAACGCCGGGATAGCGGACGGCCACACCAAGCCGGCCCTGGCCGACCAGCGGCGAGCGTACCGACACCAACACGGCGTCTTGGCCCGTCGCCACGCGAGTCTCGACCGTGACAGGCTGGCCGTCATAGGTGAAGCGGCTCGTCAGGGCCCCCGTCCAGAGGTCGAGGACCTGGCGGGTCTGGGTCAGGTCTGAGAAGCGCGCCGGTCGCCCAACCTTGTCCTTGAGGACGAGCGCCACTCGGCCGAGTGAGAACCGGTGCGGGTTTTCACGCAACCAAGCGTCGGCCGGATTGCCCTTGGCCTCCAGGCCCTGGCGCATCCAGGCATAGGGCAGCGCGCCCCGGCCCGGAACAGGCACCGTCCGCAGGCCCATGGCCTCGGTGTAGCCCTGCGGGTTGGGGAAGCTGTGCCAAGCCCACTGCGCCATGGTCAGCAGAGGCGCGAGATCGGAATATTGCTCGGGAAAGGTCTGCAGGCCGGTGATGTCGGCGGTGAAGGCCAGATCACCATTGCCGATCATCAGCGGCGCATGAGGGTCCACCGCCGTCAGGGTCGGGTTGTGGCGCGAGACTAGCGCGTGGCGATCGATCGGCTCGGCCGAAGCCACGCCCGTCGCCGCGCTCGTCATCATGGCGACGAACAGTCCGATGCAGGCAAGCCGGATCATGGGGCGACCTTCTCAACATTCACCCAGTCGAAATCGGCGACGCCGGGCCTGGCTTGGGCCGGATCGCCGTAGCTGAACAGCGCGGGCCGCGCGCCTTTCCACCAGCTGAAGCGTGGCAGGACCGCCGGCTCACCGATGTCGATGAAGGATTTGCCGCCATCGACGCTGTAGCTGTAGCGCGCCGTCTGATCAGCGATCGACACCCGTAGATCGACCTTGCTGGCCGCCAAGGCGGGGCCAAGCGTTTCCACGCCCTTCAAGGCAAAGACCAGACGCGGCGCGCCTTCCGTCTGGCGGACGCCGACCAGACTGATCCCGGCGCCGAACATCGCCAGGCCCGCGCGCTGACCCTGGACCATGCCCCGAACGTCCAGGCGCGTGGTGATCACTGACCGTTCGCCCTGCAGCACCTGGGTCAGGGTGTTGCGGGCGCTGACGAGGTTTGCCGCCGGACCGCCCGTCAGGCGCAGAAAGCCGGGACGCGCCGTCAGGCTCCAGCGACGGTCGTCAGGATTGTGATTCCATTCCCACTGCGGCCCGAGCCTGCGGCTCGAGAAGCTGTCGGACGTCTGCGGTCTGACCGGCGCGAAGCGACCGCCGACATCGGGCATGGCGTGCTCCGTCACCGGCTGGCCGGACGGCGCGTCCGCGCTCGCGCCCGGGATGGGTTCGCCGATGAACGGCCAATCATCCTTCCAGACCAGCGGCTGAAGGTGGACGATGCGACCATAGGCGCCGGTGCTGTTGAAATGCGCGAACCAGCCCTGGCCAGACGGCGTCTCGACCCAGCCGCCCTGGTGGGGTCCTTTCAGCGCGCTCTTGCCCGGCTCAAGCACCACGCGGTGCGTGTAGGGGCCCCAGATGTTTCGCGCCCGCAGGACCGCTTGCGGACCGGTGTCGACGCCGCCGATCGGCGCGAAGATGTAGTACCAGCCGTTACGCTTGTAGAGCTTGGGACCTTCTAGGACCGGCAGCGCCTTGGCGTCTTCGGCGATCACCGTCCCGGCGTCCAGCACGCGCTTTCCATCCGGCGACATGCGATGCAGCACCAGGGGTCCCGCCCCGACCTTGCCGTGAACCAAATAGGTTTGGCCGTCGTCGTCCCAGAACGGACAGGGGTCTTCCAGACCTTCCTGGGCGATCACCGCGACGGGCGCGCTCCAGGGCCCATCGACGGTCTTGGCCGTCGCCATGAAGACGCCTTCGTACGGCGTCGCGAAGTAGACGTAGAACAGGCCCTTGTGGTGGCGGATCGACGGCGCCCAGACGCCGCCAGCATAGCGCTGCCCCTTGGTCCTCAGGTCACGTGGCGTCCGTGCGCCCGTGTCGTCCGTGGGCACCGGGCCCGGCAAATCGTATTCCGGCGCGAAGCTCAGCCTGGGCAGGACGTGGCCGGCGATCGTCCAGTGGACGAGATCCTTCGAGGTCAGGATCGGCAGGCCCGGCGAGAAATGGAAGCTGGACGCGACCATGTAGTAGGTGTCGCCGACGCGAATGACGTCCGGATCGGAATAGTCGGCGTGGAGGATCGGGTTGCGATAGGTGGCCGGCGTTTCAGCCACTCTGGCAGCCAGGCACGCCGGGGCCGTCGCCATGACAGCGAGCCCCAGGGCCAGGCTCGACAGCCAGGCGGGTCTTGAGTGGTTTACGCGCATCGCAACGCCCCTGGCGGCCATGGATTGAATTTCGACGGTTCGACCTGGCCCGCGACCTAGAACGACAGGCTCGCCGTACCGTCGATGCGGCGATCCTCTAGCCAGCGGCTGCCGAACGTGCGGAAGGCGGTGACGTCGTCGAGCTTGAAGCTGGGTCCCTTCGGCAGGCGCAGCCGGAAGAAGTCGGCCTCCTGTACGTCTTGCAGCCAGAAGGCCGGACGCGCATCGGGCGTCTCGGTGACGATCTCGACGTTGCTCATCTCGATATTGCGCGCGTGGCGGATGAAGAAGCCGGTGGCCGGCAGGTCACCGAACATGTCCGGATCCGGATAGGCCTTGTCTGCCTCGGGCGGCTGGCGCTTGGCCAGCGCCGCCGAGCCGCCGCCGAGTTGGTGGAAGTAGACGTCGCTGATCTTGACGTCCTCGACCGGGTGGCCGGCCACGCCTGCGATGATCGACGGCTGCGGCGTGGCGTCGTAGCTGACGATGTTCTGGATCACAATGCGCCGCAGCTTGCCGACGGGGATCCCGGCGGGACCGCGCATGCGGCTGCCCAGGCGCAGGAACAGCGGCGGAAAGCCGATGCCGCGCATGGTGATGTTGCTGATGGCGATGTCTTCGGTCAGCGCCCCGTCCATGGTCTCCAGCGCGATGCCGTAGCAATGGTCGAAGACGCAGTTGGTGATGGCCACGTTCTTGAAGCCGCCGTTCGACTCCGTGCCCAGCTTGATGCGGCCATAGCCGTGATGGCCTTTGGGCATGACCTTCCAGGTCCCGTCGATCACCGAGCCCATCTCGTAGTTGCCGGTCAGGTAGCAGTCGGAGATGGTCAGGTTCTCGGTCGGCCGGGCATAGCCCAAGGCAAACGAGCTCTTGGGGCAGATGCCGTCGTCCCACGGCGAATTGATCGTGCAGTTGGTGACCCGGACATTGCGGCAGCAGTCGATGTCCAGGCCGTCCCGGTTGGTGTCGATCACCAAGTTGTCGATCGTCATGTTGTCGACCCCGGTCGCCAGAAGCGCGAACCAGCCCGCCTGTAGCATCTTGAAGTCTCGCAGCAGGACGTTGCGACAGTTCTTCAGGGCGATGGACTTGTCGCCGACGCCGGGTCCGGAGATGTCCGGCGCATCGCCCGGGAACCGGTTGCCGCGCGTAAGGCCCCTGCCCCAGATCATGCCGGAACCGACGATGGCGATGTCGTGCAGGCCCTCGCCGAAGATCAGGCTGTTGGACCAGTGGCTGTGGCCGTAGTCCTGGTAGGCGTTGCCAGCGCCGACGCCGGGGTCGTCATAGCCATCAGGCGCGGGCCCGTTGGGGGCCGCGGCCAGGAGCACGCAGCCTTCGCCCAGATGCAGTGTGACCTTGCTCTTCAGGCGAAGCGTGTAGCAGGCATAGACGCCTGGCGGAAAATGCACGACCCCGCCGCCGTGCGCCGCAACGTGGTCGATGGCCTTGTTGATGGCGGGGGAGTCGATCTTCGCGCCGTCGCCGACAGCGCCGAAGTCCTTGACGCTGACCGCTTCCGGTTGCTCGCCTGCCGCCGTCGCGGCCTGGCGCGCCGCGCGCGCCGCGGACGGGGGGGAGAGCGCCGCCGCTCCGAACATGCCGCCCAGCATCAAGCCGCGTCGATCCATCGCCATAAAAGCCTCCCTAGCGCCCGTTTTTCGGGTCTGGGGCACATGCAAACGCTGTGGCAGGCGAGGTGTCAACGCTATTTGTTACCGGTAGCATCGGTTATTGCCAGCGCTAGCACCGGTCATCGTCTCGCCGAACGCGCTTGCGGTTGGCCGCGAGCGCGATATTCCTCCTGAGCGTGAGGAGCCGTTCGAATGACGCGAACCGAGAAAGGCGGAAGCCTTTCGGTCACTATCGACGACGTCGCCCTGGCCGCAGGTGTTTCGATCCGGACGGTCTCACGGGTGCTCAACGCTTCGCCAAAGGTTGGCGAGGACACCCGCGCCGCCGTCCAGGCGATCATCGCGGAACTGGGCTACAGCCCCAGCTCCCGAGCGCGGGCGCTCGCGTCGGGCCGGTCCAACCTGATCGCCGTCGTTCAGGACGATCCAAACGCCCACGTGATTAGCCTGGTCCAGCGCGGCATCGTCGAGGTCGCCGCGCGTCATGGCTACGAGCTCGTCGTCCATCCTGTCCGCTACGGCGATCCGGACATCGTCGGCGACATCGAGAGGTTCGTTCAGCGGTCGCGCGTCGATGGGCTGCTCGTGCTTCCACCGGCCTCTGAGCTGGCGTCGATCCCCGAGCGGCTTTCAGCGCAGGGCATCCCGTCCGTTGGCATAGCGTCGGTCTCGGTGCCCTCCTATCCGTGCATGCTGATCAGCAATGATCGCGAGGCGACAGGCGCGTTGGCGCGTTACTTTCTGGAGCTCGGACACAGGCGCATCGCCATCATCGAAGGCCCGTCCGAATACAGGTCCGCTCAGGAGCGTAAGGCTGGCTTTGTCGGCGCCTTGGAGCGTTCCGGTTGTCCCGTGGAGCTCTACGTTCGCCCAGGCGACTACAGCTTCGAAAGCGGGCTTCGAGCTGCAGCGTCGCTATTGTCGATCTCCGACCGGCCCACGGCGATCTTCGCCTGCAACGACGTCATGGCCGCCGCCGTCGTCAAGACAGCGCGCGAAGCTGCGCTCGCCATGCCTGAAGAACTGTCGATCGCCGGCTTCGACGACTCCGATCTCGCGCTGATGACCTCGCCGGCCTTGACGACGATCCACCGACCGCTGCGAGACATGGCGATGAGCGCCACCGAGTCGCTGCTGGAGATGATCGCGGACCGCACGCTGAGCCGGCGGCATCGTCGCGTGGAGCTGTCGGTCATCTGCCGACAATCCACGGCCAGTCCGTCGGCGACCTAGCGCCGTAGCGCGCGACCTGAGCAGAAATCACGGCCGGGTCCGCATGAACGGAAGTTGACCTTACTATGAGGACCGGACGCTTCGTCCGTAGCGTGCCGCGCCAGCAGTTAGGCTCCGCAGTCTAAGGCAAGTTGAATGACGTCGGTGCGTCCGGTTCGAAAACCGGCCTCGCAATAGGCCAGATAAAACCGCCACAACCGCTGGAAACGATCGTCCATGGCCATGACCGGAAGAGCGCCGGTCGCGATGGCGTCCTCGAAGCCCTGGGACCAGCGGTTCAAGGTCTCGGCATAGTCAAGGCCGAACCGGACGGTTTGACGTTGGACCAGGCCATGCCGGGTCGTCAGGTCGGCCAGATGCGACTCTGACGCCAGGGCCCCGCCGGGGAAAATGTAGCGCTGGATGAAATCCGTGCGCGCATCGTACTCGTCGAAGAGCGCGTCGGCGATGGTGATGATCTGCAGGCCTGCGCGCCCGCCGGGCTTGAGCAGGTCCCGAACCTTTTGGAAGTAGACGTCCCAATAGGCCTTGCCTACCGCCTCGAACATCTCGATCGACGCGAGGCGATCGAACTGGCCTTCCAACTCGCGATAGTCCAGCAGACGGATGTCGACGCGCTCGGAAAGGCCCGCTTCGAAGACGCGCCGACGGGCCAGGTCGTATTGAGCGCGCGAGATCGTCACCCCCGTCACACACGCGCCGATCTCTCCGGCCGCGAACAGGCCAAAGCCGCCCCAGCCGCAGCCGATCTCGACGAGACTGTGCCCGGCCTGCAGGTCGATCATGCGCGCCAGCTGGGCGTATTTGGCGTGCTGCGCGGCCTCAAGCGACTGATCCGGCGCGGTGAATCGCGCGGCCGAGTAAGTCATGGTCTGGTCGAGCCAGGCGGCGTAGAAATCGTTGCCCAGGTCGTAGTGGGCGTGGATGTTGCGACGCGCGCCGGACTTGCTGTTGGGCCTGAGCTGGTGGAACGCCCAGTTGACCGCCTTCATCCACCATCCGCCATCGAACAAGCGACGGATGTGATCGTAGTTGTTGGCCAAGATCTCGAGCAGCGTCGCCAGGTCCGGGCTCGTCCATTCGCCGGCGATATAGCCCTCGGCAAAACCGATATCGCCGCTGGCCAGCACGCGAGCGGCGAACCGCAGGTCGCGGATCTGGAGGACCGCCGCGGGCCCGGAAACCTTGCCCACCAGATGGTGACGCGCTCCGCCGCGCTCGACGATGGTTAGCTCTCCATAGCGCCAGTTGGCCGACAGCAGGTCCAGGAACGGATGGAAGAGCATTTGGCGTCGCGGCGCCGCGGCGAAGGACGCGTGAGACATGTCGGTCATGGTCGAAACCTTGAGAACACTGACACGCCGTCGCGGTCATCACGCCACGGCGCATCTTGAAACAAAACCGTACTTCGAGAACCCGGTCGTCGCCGACCTCGCTTTCGGCCGGCGCGGTTGCTAACGGGCCACGAGGCGCGCGGCCTGGAAGCCAGCGTAGGCGGCCAGCGCCGTGAGCGCCGCGCCCCAGGCGATGTCCGCCAGGGTCAGACGGGTGGACCAGACGCGCAGGGTCGCCTGATTGGTGAGGTCGTAGGTGGCGTAGGCCACGAAACCCAGGACCGCCCCGTTCAGGGCGGCCCGTCCGGCAGCCCCCTCCCGTAAGGCCGGCGACACGGCCAGAACCAGGATGCCCAGGCCGTAGATCACATAGAAGGCGATGGCGGCTGGCGCGTTGAGGGTCGGGGCCAGCATGTCGCCCAGGACCGGTCGGTAGAGCCTGGGCCCCATGACCGACAGCCAGGCGGCGTCGAGCCCGAGGAAAACGATCATCGATGCGACATAGGCGGCGAGATAAGGCATTGCGGTTCTCCTCAGACCGGCGCGAGACGGTAATGGCTGACGCCCCATTCGGCGCCGCCGCGATCGCCGAACAGGCCAGCCGTCGCCAGGAAGAACCGGCGCCAGCGGCGCGCCCAAAGGACAGCGTCCTGGCCATAGACCGAACGCATCAAACCCATGATCTCGGGCTCGTGGCGGTCGAAATTGGTAAGCCAGTCATTGGCCGTGCGCGCGTAGTGCGCCCCACTCCAGCGCCAGTCGGCCTCGACCTCGAACAGATCGGGATACTGGCGCATCAAGCCGTGGCTGGGCATCAGGCCGCCGGTGAAGAAGTGCTGGGCGATAAAGTCCGAGCGATCCTCCACCTCGAAGCGGTAGGGCGCGGCCCGATGGGCGAAGACGTGGACGAAGGCCCGGCCATCCGACTCGAGCCACCCGCGCATGCGGGTCAGCAGCGCGCGCCAGTTGGCCATGTGCTCGAACATCTCGACCGAGACGATACGGTCGAAGCGCGACGAGGTTTGGAAGTCGTTCATGTCGGCCGTGACGACCGCCAGGTTGGCAAGACCCCGCTCGCGCGCCTGCTGGTCGATGAATGCTTTCTGGCTACAGGAATTGGACACTGCGGTGATCGACGCGCCGGGATAGGCTGTCGCCATCCACAAGGACAGCGAGCCCCAGCCGCAGCCCAGTTCCAGTACCGTCTGGCCATCGGCGAGCCCGGCGTTCTGGCAGGTGCGCGCCAGCGCGGATTCCTCGGCCTGCGCCAGGTTCGCGTCCGGCGTCTCATAGTAGGCGCTGGAATATTTCAGCCGCGGCCCCAGGACGCATTCGAAGAACCGCGCCGGCAATTCGTAGTGCTGGACGTTGGCGGCCTGGGTGTGCTCGGCGATCGGGCGGGCCGCCATCACGGCGGCGAAATCGGCCTCGGACGCTCCCGGCGTCCGGGCGGGCTGGCGGGGGGCGTTGGGCACCCGCCCGCCCGTGGGCGGCCCGAAGATGAAGGTCGGGCACGGGGCGGCTTGCAGCCGGTTTATGGAGGCGGCCAAAAGGCTCATCGGGGAGCTCCAACTGAGCGAACGATAACGCACGTCCTCGGCGCCCCGAGCCACGCGAACAGCGAGCGCTCTGGTCGGACCGTCCGTGCAAAGGGTGCGGGCAGGATCATGGTCTCGATACGGGGCCGCGATTGGACTGGACGCATGGTTCGTCCAAAAAACCATGTCGCCCGTACCAAGGTTTGAAGCGCGCTCAACGGCGCGCCCCAGCCCTGGAGTCGCCCATGCCGCACGGCCAGTTTACCGCTCGCCCGTCCCAAGCCCGCCGGCTGCGGATCGCCGTCGTCGGCGCCGGGATCTCAGGGCTTTCGTGCGCGTGGCTGCTGAGCGGCGAGCACGACGTGACGCTCTACGAGGCCGAGGGCCGCCTGGGCGGACATGCCAATACGGTCGAGGCGGACGGCGTGGCGGTGGACACCGGCTTCATCGTCTACAACGAGGTCAACTATCCCAACCTGACCGCGCTCTTCGAGCACTTGGCCGTGCCAACCAAGCCGGCCGACATGTCGCTGGCCGTGTCCCTGGACGGGGGCGAACTGGAGTATGGTAGCAAGAGCCTGGCCTCGCTCTTCGCCCAGCCGAGCATCCTGCTGCGCCCGCGCTTCTGGTCGATGTTGCGCGACCTCAACCGTTTCTATCGGACCGCGCCTGGCCATCTGGCGACGCTCGATCCCGTCATCTCGCTCAGCCAGTACCTGAAGGACCAAGGCTATGGCGCGGCCCTGCGGCAGGACCATCTGCTGCCGATGGCCGCGGCCATCTGGTCGGCCAGCATCGAGGGCGCCGGCGATCATCCGGCCGCAGCCTTCATCCGCTTTTTCGAAAACCACGATCTCCTGCGCTTCATCGGACGGCGCAGCTGGCGCACCGTGCACGGCGGCAGCCGGGTCTATGTCGAGGCCCTGGCCAAGGCCTTCTCTGGGGAGGTCCGCCAAAACGCGCCCGTCACCCGTGTGCGGCGGATGCCCACCGAGGCGATCGTCGAGGACGCCGCGGGCGGCCGGCAAGCATTCGATCACGTGGTGATCGCCGCCCACGCGCCGCGCGCCCTGGCCCTGCTGGACGATCCGACCGGCCAAGAGCGGGCGCTGCTCGGCGCGTTTCGCTATACGCCCAACACGGCGGTGCTACACGGCGACGTGCGGCTGATGCCGCGCCGCCGACGGGCCTGGGCAAGCTGGAACCATCTTGGCCGGCGCGACGATCCCGCAGCTGGCTGCGTAACCTACTGGATGAACCACCTGCAGGGCCTTACCCGCCGCCCGCCGCTCTTCGTGACGCTCAACCCCCATATCGCGCCTGCTCCCGCGCTCACCTACAGCACCCACGCCTATGAGCACCCTCATTTCGACGCCGCGGCCCTCACCGCCCAGAAGTCGCTCTGGTCGCTGCAGGGCGGGCAACGCACCTGGTTCTGTGGCGCCTACTTTGGCGCGGGCTTCCATGAGGACGGACTGCAGGCGGGCCTGGCGGTCGCCGAGCAGCTTGGCGGGGTGCGCCGCCCCTGGCGCGTGGCCGGCGAAAGCGACCGCATCGTGTTGACGGCGCCAGCCGCGATCGCCCAGGCCGCCTGATGAGCATCTCGGCGATCTACAGCGGTTCAGTGTTCCACAAGCGCGCGCGGCCCCGCGCCCATGGGCTACGCTATCGGATCTTCATGCTCCTGCTCGACCTGGACGAGTTGGACGGTCTGTTCGTCCGCCTTCGCTGGTTGCGCCGTGGCCGCCTAGGCTGGGCGTCGTTCGACACGCGCGACCACGGCGATCATGGCGACGGGGACCTTCGGGCCTATGTCGCCGAGCGCTTGGTCGAGGCAGGGCTTGAGTCAGGCGGGCCGGTGCGCCTGCTCTGCATGCCAAGGATCCTCGGCTACGGGTTCAATCCCTTGAGCCTCTACTTCTGCCATGGCCGCGACGGCGCCCTGAGCGCGATCCTCTACGAGGTGCGCAACACCTTCGGTCAGGACCACGGCTATATGATCGCCGTCCCCGAAGAGGATGGTCCGGTTCGTCAGAGCGCCCCCAAGCGCTTCTTCGTCTCGCCGTTTATGGACATGGACCTGACCTACCGCTTCACCGTCTCGCCACCCGCCGAAGCCGTCGCGGTACGGGTCGAGGTGCTCGACGACCAGGGCGTGGTGCTTACAGCAGGCTTTGCCGGCCGGCGCTCGCCGCTCACGGACACTGGCCTCCTCCTGGCCCTGATCCGTCATCCGCTGCTCAGTTTCGGTGTCATGGCGGCGATCCATTGGGAAGCGCTGAAGATCTTCGCCAAGGGCGTCGGCCTGCGTCCGCGTCCGCCCGCGCCGGCTTTCCCGGTCACCCACGGCCAGGCCCTGAGGTCGGGGCAGTGAGCATGCGCGCCCTCCTGCCCTTTCTGCTCGCCGCCATACTGGCCCCGCCGCCGGCCCTGGCCGAAACCGCGCCCGAGCCTAAGCGCGCGATCGAGATCCAGCGCTTCATGGGCCGCTGGTACGAGATCGTCCGCACGCCCAATAACCGTCAGCGCAATTGTCACGGCGCCTATCAGGTCTGGTCCCAAAAGCGCGACGGAACCTTCGACATCGACCAAGTCTGCCATGCCGGCGACCGCAACGGACCCGCCCGGCATTTCGACACCGCCGCCAAGATCGTGGACCCGGCCACAAACGCCAAGTTCGAAGCCAGCTTTTTTGGCGGGCTGTTCCGCCGGCAGTACTGGGTCATCGACCGCGCCGACGACTATGGCTGGATGATCGCGAGCACCGCGGACGGCAAGTTCGTGGCGTTGCTGGCGCGTACGCCAGGACTGCCCGCAGCCAGGCAGGCCTGGCTGAAGGCCCGCATGCGCGCGCTCGGGTTCGACAACGCGCTGGAAGACGTCGGCGCGACCCCGCCATGAACAAGCCCGGCCAAGATCGATTTCACAAAATTTGGCCGCGGGCGTCGCGCTGATCCATCCGCCGGAGCGCTCGCGC
The DNA here is from genome assembly GCA_964601775.1 of uncultured Caulobacter sp. GTDB lineage: Bacteria > Pseudomonadota > Alphaproteobacteria > Caulobacterales > Caulobacteraceae > Caulobacter. Next base: position 66,235 of record CAZRPD010000005.1, read on the forward strand.
CGTATAAGGGTCATGCATGCGACTCGATCCGCTCCAGTCCAACCAGAGGCCGCCGCTTTGGTGAGCCCGCCGCCCCATGATTTTGGCGCGCTGATCGCCTGCATCGCCCAGAACCAGGACCGCGCGGCGTTCGTCGAGGTCTTCAACCACTATGGCCCGCGCGTCAAAGCCCTGCTCATCAAAAGCGGAAGCCCGCCCGCCGCGGCCGAGGAGCTGGCCCAGGAAGCGATGTTGGCGGTCTGGCGCAAGGCCGCCTTCTACGATCCGGCGCGCGCCTCGGTCGCGGCCTGGATCTTCACCATCGCGCGAAACCTGAGGAGCGACGCCCTGCGCCGGGGGTCTTCGGCGCTTCATGCTTTCGACACCACCTTCGGGGCCGAGGCGCCGGCCCAGCCGGACGCGATCTTGAGCGGCGCACAGGACGGCGCCTGCGTCCGGGCCGCGATGCGCAGTCTCAATCCCGACCAAGCCCAAGCGATTGAAATGGCTTTCTACCAGGAACAAACCCACATCCAGATTTCGCAGGCCCTCGGCGTGCCGCTCGGCACCGTCAAGGCGCGAATCCGATTTGGCATGATGAAGCTGCGAGCGTTCATCGAGCGCGAAACACGAGGCCAGCCATGAGCCCGCGCCGTCATCCCAGCGAAGAGCGCTTGTTGGCGTTCGAGGCTGGAACGCTCAGCGCGCCGGAGGCGGTCGTCGTCGCCACGCACCTGGCGATGCGCCCCCAGACCCGCGTCTGGACGCATCTGGCCCAGGCTGTGGGTGGCGCGGTCCTCGACGACCTGGCGCCAAGCGCGCTCGAGGACGGCGCTCTGGACGCGGTTCTGGCGCGCCTCTGCAACCCCGAGCCGGCGACCAGTGTCGCAGCGGCGGCGGCGCCCGTTGGCGCGGATCAGAGCCTGCCCACGCCCCTGCGGGGCTTCGAGTTGGGTCCCTGGCGCTGGGCCGGGCCTGGCGTGCATGTCCGCAACGTCCTGGGCCCGCGCGATGGCGATTGCCGGGTCATCCTGCTGCGCATCGCGCCGGGCCAGTCGGCGCCGCGCCACACCCACGCGGGCGTGGAGCTGACCTGCGTGCTCGAAGGCGCCTATGCGACCGAGGACGGCGTGTTCGAGCCCGGCGACTTCGAGGAGGCCGATCCCAGCGTGCTCCACCAGCCGCGCGTGGTCTCCGACACCCCGTGCCTATGCGTGGCGGCGCTGGATGGCCAGATCGTCCTGCCCGGACGGCTGGGCAAGCTGCTGGCTCCCTTCGTGCGCCTCTAGGCAGCGTCGCGCCATGTGTGGACGGCTCCCCGTTGGCAAGGGTTGATCTGATGTTCTGCTGA
>CAZRPD010000006.1:0-57685 GCA_964601775.1 uncultured Caulobacter sp.
TCTTCCAGGCTGGCGGCCTGCTGCTCGCTGCGGCGCGACAGGTCGTCGGCGGCCGAGGCGATCTCGTCAGAACCGGCGCCGATGCCGTTGGCGGCGTGGACGATCGTGCCCATCGCTTCTTCCAGGCGGCTGATGGCGCCGTTGAAGTCGTCCTGCAGGCGCTTGTAGGCGGGCGGGAACTGGGCGTCGACGCGGAAGGTCAGGTCGCCCTCGGCCAGGTGGTTCAGGCCCGAGGCGATGGCTTCCATCACGAACGCCTGTTCCTTGGCGGCGGCGTCGGCGGCGTCCTGGTTGCGGCGGCGCTCGGCGTCGGCTTCGGCGCTGGCGCGCTGCTGGGCGGCTTCGGCGGTGCGCAGGGCCAGGGCGTTGTCCTTGAACACCTGGACCGAGCGGGCCATGGCGCCGACTTCGTCCTTGCGCTCGGCGCCCTTCACTTCGACGTCGACCGAGCCCTGGGCCAGGATGTCCATGGTCTTGGCGGTGGCGGCCAGGGGCGCGCCGATCTTCTTCGAGCCGATCCACAGCGCGAACATCATGGCGATACCGGCCGAGATCACGCCGAACACGGTGGCCAGGATGGTGCCCATGTCGGCTTCCTTCGAAGCCTTGGCGACCATGACGTTGGTCTCGGCGGTGTGCTTGTCGATGAACGTGTTGACGTCCTTGGTCAGGCTGGCGATGTCCGGATCGATGCCGACCATCATCATCTTGGCCGCGTCGTTCATGTCCTGCATGCCCATGTCGGCGCCGTTGCGGGCGTCGGCATAGACCTTGTCCAGGCGCGTGGCGAAGCCGGCGACGGCCTTGGCCGTCGAGGGGTCGGCGGCCTTGACGGCGCCCAGGCGTTCCTTGGCGTCCTTGTAGGCGGCGTCCAACTCGGCGCTGGCGGCCTGGCTCTGCTGCGAGCCACCCTCATAGGACATGGTGCGATAGACGGCATAGCCGATGGTGGCGACCCGGCGGTTGAAGCGCGCGGCTTCCAGCTCGGCCGGGGCCCGCTGCTCGACGAGAACCTTGGTGCTGGCCTCGACGCGCTTGGACTGAACGGCGCCCATGGCGACGATCACCAGGGCGACCACGGTCAGAACGATGGCCGGCAGGGCCACCTTGGTTGAGATCTTCAGGTCGTCGAACTTCATCGGAGCCTCACGCGGGCGAACGCTGCCCGACGCGGGACGCACGCTCATTTTGAGTAGAAGGCGCACAGCCGCGTAAAATCAGGGTTAAAGCGCAGCCTTAATGACAAGTGTACGGACGTCTCTGCCAGCCCTGTTTCAGGCCTTGGGGTGGGCGGCCTGATAGGCGGCCAGCAGACCCGCGGCATCCACCTGCGTATAGCGCTGCGTGGTCGACAGCGAGGCGTGACCCAGCAGGTCCTGGATCGCCCGCAGATCCGCGCCCGCGCCCAGCAGGTGGGTGGCGAAGGCGTGACGGAAGGCGTGTGGCGTCACCCGGTCGGAGAGGCCGAGCCTTCCGCGCAGGTTTTGCACCAGGCCCTGCACGTGGCGTGGCGACAGCGGCCCGCCGCGCTTGGCCCGGAACAGCGGCTCGTCGGGGCTCAGCACGAACGGCAGCTCGTTCAGGTAAACGTCAATCGCCGCGCGCACGGCGTCCAGCACCGGCACGATCCGGGTCTTGCCGCCCTTGCCGGTGATGCGCAGCGACTGGCCGAGCGGCGCCGAGCCCCAGGTCAGGGACAGCGCTTCGCTGATCCGCAGGCCGCAGCCCCACAACAACGTCAGCACCGCTTCGTCGCGGGCGGTCTCCCAGGGATCGCGATCGGTGTCGCCAGCCGCCTCGGCCAGCAGGTCGCGGGCCTGGTCTTCGGAGACGGGGCGCGGGAGGCCCACCTTGAGGCGCGGCCCGCGCACCAGACCGACGGCGGCGTTGGCCACGCCGTGGCGCTGATCGAGATATTGGTGAAAGGCGCGGATCGACGACAGGGCCTGGGCCACCGAGCGCGGGGCCAGGGCGTCGTCGCCTTGGCGACGGAAGGCCAGATAGCTGCGCAGGTCGGCGGCGGTGATCTCGCCCATGGCCGACAGGCCAAGGCTTTCGCCCCGATGCCCCTCAAGGAAGTTCAGATAGGCCAGGACGTTGTCGCCATAGGCCCGCACCGTGCGTGGTGAGGCCCGGCGCTCCAGCGTCAGGTAGTCCAGCCAGGCGGTCCAGGCCTGGCGGGCGCTCACAGGACGGGCCAGCGTTCGGCGGTGCGCTCGACGACGCGGGCCAGGAAGTTGACGAGCTCGCTGCCCATGTCGGGTGTGAAGCCTTCCGGATCAGTCGAGCCGAAGGCGATCAGGGCCTCGCGGCGCGGCTCCCAGATGGCCATGCGCACCAGGGCCATGCTGCGGATGGTCTCGGCCCGCTCGCCGAACAGCGGCAGGGCAGGGGCGAAGAAGCCCATGCGGGCGATGGGGGCGTCGCCCAGGATCATGTCGACCTGACCCTCGGCCAGGGCGTGCCAGCCGGCCGGCACACGATCGGGACCTTCCAGGGCCATGACCCCGGCGGCGAGGCCGAAGCGCAGCATGGCCATGTCATCGACGCGGCGGGCGAGGTCGGAGTTATTGCGGGCTTCCAGCAGGTCGATGACCGCGGCGTGGGTCTGGGCCTGGGCCGAATAGTTGGCGCGGGCGTTGTCCTCGATGGCCTGGCGAACGCTGGCCTCGCGCTTGTGGGCCGCGGCGGCCTTGGCCAGGGCGGCGGGACCGAAGTCGATGACATTGCCGCCGTCGACCTTCAGGCCCAACTCGTCCAGCAGGCTTTCGTCGCGCAGAAGGAAGCCCGGATCGACGCGCAGGAAGTCGCGCACGCTGTCCGGATCGACGGCGGCTTTCAAAGCCGCGCTCGTCGCTTCACTCATCGTCTGCCCCACCGTTCGTAAACTGACGGACTGATGAAGCCGCATCTCGGTTAACGTCGGCTTGACGATCTAGACCGTGGCGCCTCTCGACCTGGGGATGGTTTGGCGGCAAAAGCATCGGCGTCATGTCCCGTATCGCTTCCGTCCTGCTGCCGATGCCGTTGCCGGAGGCCTTCGACTACGCCGAGCCCGAGGGTTTGGAGCTGGCCGTCGGCGACCATGTCGCCGTGCCGCTGGGACCGCGGGTGATTCGCGGGGTGGTCATGGCCCTGCGCGATGGGATGGGCGGCAATCGCCCCTTGAAGCCGATCCAGGGCCGCGTGGACGATCCGCCGCTGCCGCCGGGCGTGCTGGCCTTCGTCGAGTGGGCGGCGCGCTATTCGGTCGACCTGCCCGGCTGGCCCCTGGCCATGGTCCTGCGCGGCCTGCGCCATCCGCCGCCCAAGCCCGACAAGGTTCTGGTCCTGACCGGCGCCCAGCCTGCCCGCATGACGCCGGCGCGGCTGAAGGTGCTGGCCGCCGCCGAAGGCGTGAAGCTGTCCAGCGCGGCCCTGGCCTCGGCCGCCGGGGTCTCGGCCGGCGTGGTCAAGGGTTTGGTTGACGAGGGTGTGCTGGCCGCCGATTTCGTGGAGCCCGATCGTGGCCTGCCGCAGCCGAACCTGTCCCTGCCGCCGCGCGACCTCAATCCAGGCCAAGCCGCCTGCGTCGAGGTGCTGAAGGCGATGCTGGACGAAGGCGGCTTCCAGGCCGCGCTGCTGGACGGCGTCACCGGCAGCGGCAAGACCGAGGTCTATCTGGAGGCGGTCGCGGCCGCCTTGCAGGACCCCGAGGCCCAGGTGCTGATCCTGCTGCCCGAGATCGCCCTGACCCAGGCGGTGCTGGCCCGCTTCGAGCAGCGGTTCGGCGCGCTGCCGGCCGAGTGGCACTCCGGCGTCTCACCACCCCGCCGCCGGCAGGTGTGGGAGGCGGTGGCCAGCGGCAACGCCCGCATCGTGGTCGGCGCCCGCTCGGCGCTGTTCCTGCCGTTCAGGAAGCTGCGTCTGATCGTGGTCGACGAAGAGCACGACAGCTCGTTCAAGCAGGAAGAGGGCTTCATCTACCAGGCCCGCGACCTGGCCGTGGCCCGCGCCAAGATCGAGGGGGCGTCGGTGATGCTGGCCTCGGCGACGCCGTCGCTGGAAAGTCTCTACAACGCCCAGGCCGGTCGCTACCGCTGGCTGCGGCTGTCGGCCCGTCATGGCGCGGCGCAGTTGCCCGACATCGATCTGGTCGACATGCGCCAGACGCCGCCGGAGCCCGGCCGCTGGCTGTCGCCGCCGCTGATCAAGGCCATGGCCGTGACCCTGCATCGCGGCGAGCAGACCATGCTGTTCCTGAACCGGCGGGGCTATGCGCCGCTGGTGCTGTGCAAGGCCTGCGGCGAGAAGATGAAGTCGCCCGACACCGACAGCTGGCTGGTCGAGCACCGCTATACCGGACGCCTGGTCTGTCACCTGACCGGCTTCTCGATGAAGAAGCCCGACACCTGCCCGCACTGCGGGGCCAAGGACTCGCTGGTCTCGATCGGCCCCGGCGTCGAGCGGGTCGAGGAGGAGGCGCGCTACCTGTTCCCCGACGCGCGGGTGGCGGTGTTCTCGTCCGACACGGTGATGGACGCCGAGGCGGCCAAGACCCTGGTGGCGACCATGGCGGCCGGCGAGATCGACATCCTCGTCGCCACCCAGGCCGCCGCCAAGGGCCACAACTTCCCGAACCTGACCCTCGTTGGCGTGGTCGACGCCGACCTGTCCTTGCGGGGCGGCGACCTGCGGGCGGGGGAGCGGACCTTCCAGCTGCTGGCCCAGGCGGCTGGTCGGGCGGGACGTCACGAAAAGCCGGGCCGGGCGCTGCTGCAGACCTATTCCCCCGACCACGCCGTGATGCAGGCCCTGAAGGCTCAGGACCGCGACGCCTTCATCGAGGCCGAGATGGGCATGCGCCAGGACGCCGGCCTGCCGCCGTTCGGCCGCCTGGCGGCGGTGATCGCCTCGGGACCGGATGGCGCGGCGCTGGAGGCCTATGTCGAGGCGCTGGCCGCCGTGATCCCCAATGCCGAGGGCGGCAGGGGGTGTGCCCCCGCCGACCCACCGCGGCCCACGTCGCGCGGCCCCCGCCGCAAGCGGTTCCTGGTCAGAGCCGAGCGCAATGTCGACCTGCAGGGCTTCATGGCGGCCTGGCGCGCGCGGGCCAAGGTCCCGAACTCCGTGCGGGTCGTGATCGACATCGACCCGTACTCGTTCCTCTAGCCGTTCGTCGGCTCGGCCTTCTCCAGCACCGGCGCGCCCGGCGCCGGCTGCCGCGACTTCAGCGGCAGGGCAGGGATCATCAGGATGGCTGCGAGGCCCGCGGCGACCACGAACACCGCCGCGACCATCACGCCGCTGACCGCGTGGATCAGCGCCGCCTGCAGGGCCGGGTCGGACTGAGCCGAGCCACCGGTCGCCGCAGCCTTGACCGCCATGCCCTCCAGCGCGCCCAGATTCAGGCCGCCCGGCAGGCTGGCCAGGCGCGCGGTCAGCAAGGCGCCGGCCAGGGCCGCGCCGACGGTCGAGCCGATCTGGCGGAAGAACTGGTTGGAGCTGGTGGCTACCCCTAAGTCACGCGGATCGACGGCGTTCTGGGTGGCGATGTTGAACAGGCTCTGGCCGGGACCCAGGCCCAGGCCGACGAAGGCCAGCAACAGGGCCAGATGGCCCAGGTGGCCGATCTTCGACAGGTCGTGCAGCAGGAACACCGCGACCAGCAGCACGCAGGCGCCGGTGATCATGTAGGGCTTGTACTGGCCGGTCTTGGTGACCAGCTGGCCGGCGACGGTGCTGCCGGCGATCAGGCCGGCCATCAGCGGCAGCATGGCCATGCCGCTGAGCGTGGCCGAGACGCCTCGGCCCAGCTGCAGATAGAGCGGCAGGAACATCACCACGCCCATGAAGGCCATGGAAATCAGGAAGCCGGCCGTATTGGCGGTGACGAACACCCGGTTGCGGAAGAGGTGCATCGGCACGATCGGGTTCGACACCTTGGTCTCGACCACGACGAAGGCGACCAGGGCGGCGATAGCCAAGCCGAACAGGGAGAGGCTCTGCGGCGAGGTCCAGGCGAAGTCGTGGCCGGCCAGGCTGAGCGCCAGCAGCAGCGGCACGAAGGCGGCGATCAGCAGGCCCGCGCCCAGGAAATCGATCTTGCCCGAGCGGCGGTGCTCCAGCTTGGGCATCTTGACGATGACCATGAAGAGGGAGAGCAAGGACAGGGGCAGGTTGACGTAGAACACCCAGCGCCAGCCGGCGACCGTGTGGGTCCCGATCTGCACCGTGCCGTGGTCGGTGAAATAGCCGCCGATGATCGGACCCAGCACGCTGGCCAGGCCGAACACCGAACCGAAGATCCCCGCGAACCTGCCCCGCTCGCGCGGCGGATAGAGGTCGGCGATGATGGCGAAGGCGGTGGTGAACAGCGCGCCGCCGCCGATGCCCTGCAGGGCGCGGAAGACGATCAGCTGCACCATTCCCGGCACGCCCAGCACGGTGCCGAACTCGCCCGACAGGCCCGACAGCCAAGAGCCCGCGAGAAAGATCGAGATGCCAACGATCAGCACCGGCTTGCGGCCGAAGATGTCGCCCAGCTTGCCCCAGATCGGCACCATGACGGTCGAGCTGAGCAGATAGGCCGTTGTCACCCACGAATAGAGGTTCAGGCCGTTCAGCTCGGCGATGATCCGCGGCATGGCCGTGGAGACGATCGTCTGGTCCAGCGCGCTGAGCAGGAAGACGATCATGAGCGCCGCCAGGGTCAGGCGACGCTCTGCATCGGTGAAGGTCTGGGTCGTCATTCCTGGAGCTTGGGCCAGCCCTATTCGTCGTGCTTGTCGGCTAGCTTCTTCGCGTCGCGCTTGCGGGCCATCATGTTCAGGCCCTCGACCCCGGCCGAGAAGGCCATGGCCGTATAGATGTAGCCCTTGGGAACGTGGGCGCCGAAGCCCTCGGCGATCAGCACGGTGCCGATCATCAGCAGGAAACCCAGGGCCAGCATGACCACGGTCGGGTTGCTGTTGATGAAGTTGGCCAGCGGATCGGCGGCCAGCAGCATCACGGTGACGGCGATGATCACGGCGATGATCATGATCGGCAGGTGATCGGTCATGCCGACGGCGGTCAGGATCGAGTCGATCGAGAACACCAGGTCCAGCAGGATGATCTGGAAGATGGCCGCGCCGACGTTGGAGATGACGACAGTGGCCTTGTCCTTTTCCAGCACGTGGTCGCTGACGCCCGGGTCCACGGTGTGGTGGATCTCCTTGGTCGCCTTCCAGATCAGGAAGACACCGCCGGCGATCAGGATCAGGTCGCGCCACGAGAAGGCGGTCTCGAAGCCGGGTTCGCCATGCGAGCCGACGGGGCCGACGATCCCTAGGTCGAAGACCGGCGCGGTCAGGCCGACGATGAAGGCGATGGTCGACAGCAGGACCAAGCGCATGATCAGCGCCAGCGAGATGCCGATGCGGCGCACGCGCTGGCGATGTTCGGGCGGCAGCTTGTTCGACAGGATCGAAATGAAGACGAGGTTGTCGATCCCCAGGACCACCTCCATCACCACCAGGGTGACCAGAGCGGCCCAGGCCGCAGGGTCTACGGCCAGTTGAAGGAGTTCGTTCATTGGTCCTCGCTAGGAATAGTCCGGATAAGCCGTCTTAGCCCAAGGCCGGAGTCCTGAGCGAGATAGGCGACTAGCACCGGTCTTTCTACCGTGGGGGAGGGAAGGGCTGCTGTCGAGGATGTCGTGATGCCGGACGCCGCCCACATCAAGCCGCTGACCGCCTTGCGGTTCTTCGCCGCCTTCTGGGTGGTGATGTTCCACTATTGGCCCAACCTGGACGTGGGTTTCACGCCAGCGGCGGCCACCAAGGGATATCTGGGCGTCGAGGCCTTCTTCACCCTGTCCGGCTTCATTCTTTGTCACGTTTATCTCAGCGGTTTCGGCGAGGGCCGGTTCCGCTATGGCGATTTCCTGTGGAACCGGCTGGCGCGGGTCTATCCGCTGCACCTGGCCACCCTGGTCGGCGTGGGCCTGATGGCCGGCGCGGCCACGGTCGCGGGCATGGCCATCGACGCCAACATCCTGGCCTGGAAAGCGCTGCCGGCCAATCTGCTGCTGGTCCACGCCTGGGGCTTTGCACCGGTGTCGGGCTGGAACCACGCCTCGTGGTCGATCTCGGCCGAATGGTTTGCCTATCTGACCTTCCCCGCCTTCGCCTTCACGGTCTGGAAGCTGCGGACGCGTCCCGTGGCCGCGGTGCTGGGCGCCCTGGCGGTGATCGCCGTGCTGTATCCGGCCTTCCAGACCCTGGCCGGCTTCTCGCTGACCGAGGCGACCATTCAGTGGGGCGCGCTGCGCATCGTGCCGTGCTTCGCCTATGGCTGCGCCTTGCACGCCCTGTGGCGCTCAGACCGATTCCCCGGCCGACTCAGCGGCTACGGCGCCGCTTTCTTGGGCATGGCCACGCTGGCGGCCGTGCAGTTCGGGTCCCCGGATCCGGTCATTGTGATGCTTCTGGGCGGGCTTATTTTCATGCTCGCGAGCCTCGCCAAGACCGGTTTCGAGTTTGCTGGACAGCCAGTGTTCGTCTATCTCGGTGAGATCAGCTACTCGACCTACATGATCTGCATCCCGTGGAAGATCCTCGGGATCAATGCGGCGGCCAAGCTTTTGGGTATCGAGGGCGACAAGTTGCCGCTTCTGGTCTGGATCGTGATTGTGGCAGCGCTTATCCCGCTGTCCGCAATCTCCTACCACATCATAGAAAATCCGTGCCGGGAGCGCATGAAGACCTGGGCTTCAGGGTGGAAACAGCGCCGCTTGGCCCTCGCGGGTGCGGCATAAACACTCTTTTCACCAGTCGCTGGCAGGGTTATCCCTTAACCCAGTGACGCGGGGGAGTACCCACAGCATGACGAAACGGACGAGGGCCCTGCTGGGTTCCCTGGCCGCTGCCGCCATGATCAGCTTTGCGCCGGTGACGGCGACGGCTGACGGCTATTGGCAGTGCGTGCCCTTCGCGCGACTGATGTCGGGTATCCAGATCTTCGGCGACGCCCGCACGTGGTGGGGTCAAGCCGCCGGCAAGTACGACACCGGCGCGGTTCCGAAAATCGGCTCCGTTCTCTCTTTCAAGCCTACCGCCCGCATGAACCTTGGCCATGTGGCCTTCGTGAGCCAGGTGCTCACCGACCGCGTCATCCAGGTCACCCACGCCAACTGGTCGATCATCGAAGGCGATCGCGGCCAGATCGAAAAGGACGTCACCGTCGTCGACGTCTCGCCCAACGGCGACTGGACGCAGGTCAAGGTCTGGTACGACCCGATCCGCGACCTGGGCACCAGCGTCTATCCGACCAACGGCTTCATCTACCAGGACGCCCAGGCGACCAAGATCGCCGTCGCGACCAGCAAGATCGCCATGGCCCAGAACGCCGTGGTCTCGGCCGCCAAGCAAGCCGCCAACCAGGTCGCCGCTTCGGTTCGTGCTTCGCCGCTGGACATTATCGGCCAGGCCGCCGACTCGACGGACCGTATCGCGGCTCTGATCGAAGCCGCCGCCGGCGGTGGCAATCCTTCGACTACCGACACCAGCAAGCAGAACGCCCCGCGTTAATCTGGCGCGCGTTGACCTTGTGCATGAGCCGGGGCACACCCGGTTCATGGCAAAGGGCGCACCATGCTGAGAATCCTCCGTCACGGCGCGCCCGGCTTCGAGCCCGGCGGCGAGACGCCCGACTGGCGCGTGCCCGGCGACACCGTCTGGATCGAACTGGTCAATCCCACGAGGTCCGAGGAAGTCGCCGTCGAGCAGTCGATCGGCCTGCTGCTGCCCACCCGCGAGGAGATGGCCGAGATCGAGGCCTCCTCGCGCCTTTATCAGGAAGATGGCGGCACGTTCATGACCGCCACGGTGCTGGTCAATGCCGACGGCGACCTGCCGACCGCAGCCCCGGTGACCTTCGTGCTGGCCGGCACGCGGCTGATCACCATCCGCTATGTCGAGCCCAAGTCGTTTTCGGTCTTCGCCGCCCAGGCTGAGCGCCAGCCCAGCCTTTGCCCCAACGGTCTGCAGACCTTCCTGGGCCTTCTCGACGCCATCGTCGACCGCACCGCCGACATCCTCGAGCGCACCGCCGCCGAGGTCGAGGTGCAGTCACGGGCCATCTTCAGCCGCCCGCGCGGCGCGGCCTTCGAGCTGATCCTCAACAAGCTGGGCCGGGCCCAGAACGTCAATTCCAAGGCCCGCGACAGCCTGGTCAGCCTGGCGCGCCTGATCAGCTTCGCGGCCCTGGCCGAGCAGTTCGACGGCGAGAAGGACCTGCGCGATCACCTCAAATCGCTGCAGCGCGACGTGCAGTCGATCACCGACCATTCCAGCTACCTGGCCGGCAACATCACCTTCCTGCTCGATGCGGCCCTGGGCCTGATCAACATCGAGCAGAACGCGATCTTCAAGGTGTTCTCGGTGTTTTCGGTGATCTTCCTGCCGCCGACCCTGATCGCCGGGATCTACGGCATGAACTTCGAGCACATGCCCGAGCTGCGCTGGATCGAGGGTTATCCCATGGCCGTGGCCATGATGATCATGGCCGCCGGCGCGCCGATCCTGTGGTTCAAGAAGAAGGGTTGGCTGTAGGGGCTTTGCGACTTTTCGCCACGGTCTGAACGATTGCTTAAAGCTGCCGATGGCAGGGTGGGCGCCGTTTCCGCGTAGATCAGCCCAAGAGCGTCCCGCCACCGCCATGTCCCGCGCCGCGTCTTCCCGACCGAGCCTGATCCGAACCCTCCACGCCACGACGGTGCGGGAGGCGGTCGAGGCGCATGCGCGCTATCGGAAGGGGCTGCCGGGCGGCCGTCGGGCGATGCTGTCCTACGTCAATCTGAACAATTACGAGCTGGACGGGGTCGACCTGTCCGAAGCCGACCTGACCGGGACCCTGTTGGGCGGGGCCTCGCTGCGCGGGGCCAATCTGAAGGGCGCGGTCCTTTACGGCGCCGACCTGCGGGACTCGGACCTGCGCGACGCCGATCTGTCCCGCTGCGACATGCGCGGGGCCTGCCTGCGCGGGGCCAATCTGGGCGGGGCGAACCTGGCCAATTGCGACCTGCGCGAGGGCGTCACCGCCGTGCAGGACGGCGAGAAGGGTCTGCGGATCCTGGAGCATTCCAAGCGGGCGGGCGAGCTGGACTACGCCATGCTGCAGGGCGCCAACCTGTCGGGCGCGCAGATGTCGGGGGCCTTCGCGCGCAAGGCCGACTTTACCGACGCCGACCTGTCGAACGTCACCCTGCAGGGCGCCAAGCTGACCAACGCCTGCATGGACGGGGCGAACCTGTCGGGCGCCAATCTGCACAATGCCGAGATGGCCCATGTCTCGCTGCGTCGCGCCGTGATGGTCGGGGTCGACATCAGTGGCGCGGACCTTAGCGACGCCGACATGACCGAGGTGCTGCGCGCGCCGCCGCCGATCATCTATGTCGACGACCTGCCCCTGCACGAGGTGCTGGAGGCGCATGAGCTGTTCTGCAAGAGCGACGGCGCCGACGGCGCGGTGGGCAAGCTGGCCGATGTCGACTTCCGCCCGCTGAAGCGCCTGAAGAACCGCCGACTGAGCGGCCTGTCGGCGCCCAAGGCGGTGTTCTTCGGCATGGACCTGGACGGCGTGCAACTGCAGGGCGCCAACCTGTCGGGCGCGGACCTGCGCGGGGCCAAGCTGCGCGGCGCCGACCTGCGTGGCGCGCGACTGGTCGACGCCCAGCTGGCCCGGGCCGACCTCACCAACGCCAAGCTGGGTCCGCTTAAGATCGGCGAGGACCGGGTGATCCGCACCGACTTGACCCGCGCCGTGTTGCGGGGGGCGAACCTCAAGGGCGCCAGCGCCCCGCGCGCGCGCTTCATCGAGGCCGACATGGCGCGCGCCAAGCTGGACGGCGCGGATCTGACCGGCGCCGAGCTGCCGGCCGGCGTCGGCGGCTGAAAATCGCCGCGCCGTCCGCGCGCCATGCATCCAATGTCGCGGAGGTTGCGTATTCAGGGATGTGACCGGAAGCGTTCCGGCGCGATCCTGGAACGGACCACGGTGATGACACTGGCATTCTTCACTGCCCGGCGGATGGCCTGCGGGATCGTGGCCTTGGCCGCCGGAACCGCCGAGACCGCCTTCGCTCAGGATCGTAACCGTACGGTCGTCGGCCTGGCCGGGATCCACACCCCGGCCTATCAGGGCTCGGACAAGTACCGGACGCTGCCGTTCCCGGTGATCGACATCAAGCGTGATCGCTTCTACGCCAATCCCCGCCGAGGCGTGGGCTGGTCGGTGGTGGACGGCGACAAGGTCTCGATCGGGGCGGGCATGACCTTCGTCCCCGGCTATCGCCGTCGCGACGCGCCGACGGGCATCGGCCGGCTGAAGAACGGCGCCGGCGCGCGGGTGTCGGCCGAGGTCCGCGCCGGCCCCGTCCTGGCCAGTCTGGGCGCCACCAAGGTGGTGTCCGGTGGCGTCGATGGCGCCCTGATCGACGCCGGCCTGGCCTGGCCCATTCGTCTCTCGCCGCGGTTGACGCTGATGCCCAGTGTCGGAGCGACCTGGGCCGATCGCCAGTACAACGACCGCTATTTCGGCGTCACGTCGGCCCAGGCGCTGGCCTCGGGCCTGCCGGTCTATGCGGCCGGCGGCGGGATCAAGGACGTCTCGGCCGCGCTGGGGGCGATGTACCGACTGAACGACCGCGTCACCCTGGGCGCGACGGCCAGCCTCAGCAGCCTGCAAGGCGACGCCAAGGACAGCCCGATCGTCGCCGACCCAACCCAGCCGGCAGTGTTCGTCTCGGCGGCGTACCGGTTCTAGCAAAGGTTCTTGCGGCGAGACCGGAACTCCGTGTTGATGGCGGCCCAATCGCTGGAGTCGCCGATGTCTCGTCTGTCCTGGATCGCCGTCGGGGCCGTGGCCCTTTGCGCCATGGCCGGGGCCGCTCACGCTGCTGCTCCTCAGTTCAAAAAGACCGCCTGCGCCGCCGACTACAAGGACACCGGCCTGAAGGTCGATTGCGGCGACCTGATCGTCGACGAGACGCGCGGCGATCCCAAGAGCCGGCGGATCAGCGTCGCGGTGGCCATCGTCCGCGCCGCCGAGCCCAAGGGCCTGCCGCCCGTGGTCTATCTGCACGGCGGCCCGGGCGGCTCCGCCCTGGCCAACCTGCCGCGCATGCTGAAGAGCAAGACCTCGCGCGAGTTTGTCGCCGCCGACCAGGACTGGATATTCATCGACCAGCGCGGCGGCGGTCTCTCCAAGCCCAATCTGGATTGCCCGGGGACCAACCTGACCGACGCCGGCCCGCCTTCGCAAAAGGACGCCGACGGCATCGTCGCCTGCCTGAAGGCCTTCCAGAAGCAGGGCGTGAACCTGTCGCGCTACAACGCTGTCGAGGTCGCTCAGGACGTCCAGGACCTGCGCAAGGTGCTGAAGCTGCCGCTGATCGACCTGTTCGGCGGTTCGTACGGCACCCGCATCGAGGCGGCGATCCAGACCCACGCGCCGCAGGGCGTACGGGCGGTGGTGCAGGACTCGCCCTGGCCGCCCGAGGCCGACTGGACGGTCGGCGGCCCAGCCATGGTCTCCAGCTCGATCGACATCGTCATGGCCAAGTGCGCGGTCGTCGCCGACTGCGCCAAGCGCTATCCGGACCTGAAGGCCAAGCTGGCCACGGTCGCCGAGCGCTGGCTGGCCGGTCCCCAGACGATCAACGGCAAGACCTATGTCGCCGACGACCTGGGCGGCTATCTGATGGACGCCAGCTACTTCACCGCCGGCGTGCTGCCGCGCGATCTCTGGAAGATCATCGAGGGTGACGTCTCGCCCGTGGCCGAGTTCGTCGAGAGCCGCGACTACTACAGCGAGGGCCAGTTCATGACCCATCTGTGCAAGGAGGAGATCCCGTTCGAGGCGCGCGCCGACGTCGCCAAGGGCACGGAGAACGATCCGGTCGCCCGGCTGATGGTCGCTTCGATGCAGCGCATCCACGACGTCTGCAAGGGCATCGATGTCGGCCCGATCTCCAAGGCCGAGCAGGAACCGGTCAAGACCGCGATCCCGACCTTGTTCCTGGCCGCCGAGATCGATCCGGGCTGCCCGCCGGAACTGACCCGCGCCGCCGCCAAGGGTTATCAGGGCTCGCAGGTAGTGATCGTCACCAACGCCACCCACGGCGTTTCGCGCGGCAGCCCGTGCGCGCGCAAGATGATCCGGGCCTTCTTCCAGGACCCGACCAAGCCCGTCGACCGCAGCTGCTTGCCGGCCGCCGATACGCCGATGTCGTTTACGTACGAATAGATTTCAGCAATGTAGCTGAACCATTTCCGCCATGAATCCCTTGTAGCAGCGCCGCCTTATCGCCGACGCCCTGCGAGGAATTCTTGAAGACCCTTGATCGTCGAGCCGCCCTGCTGCTGATGGCCGGCGCGGCCGCCACGCCAGGCCTGGCCCTGGGGCAGGGCCACGCCTTCTCGTTCGAGGGCGTCAAGGCGCGCGCCAAGGCCCTGGCCGCCAAGGCCTATGTCGCGCCGCCGCCACCGCCGCCGCAGGTCCAGGCGATGGACTATGACGCGGCCCAGGCGGTCGGCTTCTATCGCGAGAAGATCCCGCTGTGGGGCGACGACTGGGGGATCGAGCTGTTCCCCTTGAGCCGCGGCGTGCCCAAGACGGTGACCATCCATCTGGTCGAGAACGGCGTGGCCCGGCCGCTGGGCTACGACCCCAGCATGTTCTCGATGCGGGCCGACAGTCCGCTGCGCGACCTGCCCCCATCGGCGGGCTTTGCCGGCTTCCGGGCCATGAGCCGCGATGACCGCGGCGAATGGCTGGTGTTCCACGGCGCGTCCTATTTCCGCTCGCCTGCCCCGTTCGGCCAGTACGGCCTGTCGGCCCGCGCCATCGCCGCCGACACCTACGCCGTCCAGCCGGAAGAGTTTCCCGACTGGCGCGAGGTCTGGCTGGAGAAGGACGCCCAAGGGCGGCTGGTCATCCACGCCCTGATGGAGAGCGCCGGCATCGTCGGGGCCTATCGCTTCGTCAACGACCGCGACGGCCTCTCCCTGACCCAGACCGTCGAGGCCGCCGTCTTCTTCCGCCGCGCCTTCGATCAGCTGGGCATGGCGCCGCTGACCAGCATGTTCTGGTACGGCGAGGACCGCGCCCAGGCCTCGCCCGACTGGCGGCCCGAGATCCACGACAGCGACGGCCTGGCGATCTGGACCGGCGCGGGCGAGCGCATCTGGCGGCCGCTGTCCAACCCTTCGCGCGTGGTGACCAGCGTCTTCAGCGACGACAGCCCCAAGGGCTTTGGCCTGATCCAGCGCGATCGCGACTTCGACGACTATCACGACGACCAGGCTCGCTATGAGCGCCGGCCCAGCGTCTGGGTCGAGCCGGTCGGGGCCTGGGGCAAGGGCTCGGTGCGGCTGGTCGAGATCCCGACCCGCGGCGAGACCGACGACAACATCGTGGCCTTCTGGACGCCGGACGCGCCGGTGACGGCGGGCGCCGCGATCGACCTGACCTATCGCCTGCACTGGACCGACGGGGCGCCGCCGGCGCCGGATCTGGCGCGGGTCGTCGCCACCCGAACCGGGCGTGCGGGCCAGCCGGGTCAAGACGTGGTCGCCGAGGGGCGGCGCGTCGCCATCGAGTTCCGCGGCGAGGGGCTGACGGCCCTGCGCAAGGCGATCGACATCGAGGCCGACGTCACGGTCCGCAACGGCCAGATCAAGGGCCTGTCGCACTATCCGGCCGCGCAGCACGAGGGCGAGGCCGACACGCTCTGGCGGGTCACCTTCGACGTCACGCCCGACGGCGCGGAGCCCGCGGATCTGCGCGTGGTGCTGCGGCAGAAAGGTCGCGCGCTGAGCGAAACCTGGACGGCCCTCGTTTTTCCGGCCGCCGCCGGGAACTAAACCCCGATCGAAAACCTTTCGGCCAGGCTTTCTCCGCACTGCGGAAAGGTCGGGCCGGGGGGCTTGAGTGAGTTAGGCGTTCTGTGATGCGAACCGTTTCTTGGCCGGCCGACGCGGTTCCGATGGAATCGCCGATGGCCATGCCGACCCAGGAGCTGGGCGCTGCGCCCGCCGCTCGACCCTTGCAGGCCGATCCGCTGACGCGCCGACGCGCGGCCTTGATCGCCTTCACGATCGTGATCAGCCTGGCCGCGACCCTGGTCATGGCCATGGCCTTCGCGGCCGACCGGTTCATGATCCTGGAACTGATCGCCTTGCCGCTGTTTGCGAGCCTGTTCGCCTGGACGGCGTTCTCGTGCGGCTCTTCGGCCGCCGGCTTCGTGGCGATGTGGCGCGAGGGCCGGACGCGCGAGGGCGGCGGGCCGCTGCCGGTCGTCGAGAGCCGCAACGCGGTGCTGCTGCCGGTCTATAACGAGGCCCCGGCGCCGGTTTTCGCCCGCCTGACGGCGATGCTGGAATCCCTGCAGACCGTGCAGGCCCTCGACCGCTTCGACGTCTTCGTACTGAGCGACACCCGCGACGCCGCGGTCGCGACCGAGGAACGCGCCGCCTATGATCGCCTGCGCGCGCGCTTCGGCGGCCATGTGCGGATCTACTATCGACGCCGCGTCGACAATATCGACCGCAAGGCCGGCAACATCGCCGAATGGGTCCGCCGCTGGGGCGGAGCCTACGAGCACATGGTGGTGCTGGACGCCGACAGCCTGATGACCGGCGAGTCGCTGGTGCGGCTGGCGGGGGCCATGGAAGCCGCGCCCGGCGTCGGCCTGATCCAGACCGTGCCGGTGATCGTCAACGCCCGCACCCTGTTCGCCCGCCTGGAACAGTTCGCCAGCCGCCTCTACGGCCCGATGTTCGCGCGCGGTCTGGAATGGTGGAGCGGGGCGGAGTCCAGCTATTGGGGCCATAACGCCATCATCCGCGTGCGGGCCTTCGCCGAGCAGGCCGGCCTGCCGCACTTGCGCGGACCCAAGCCGTTCGGCGGGGCGATCATGAGCCACGACTTCGTCGAGGCCGCCCTGATGCGCCGCGCCGGCTGGGAAGTGCGCCTGGCGCCCGAGATGGCGGGCAGCTACGAGGAAAGCCCGCCCAGCCTGATCGACCAGATCGTCCGCGACCGGCGCTGGTGCCAGGGCAACCTGCAGCACATCGCCGTCATCGCCGCGCAAGGTCTGCATCCGCTGAGCCGCTTTCACCTGCTGCGCGGCTTCTCGACCTATCTGACCGCGCCGTTGTGGCTGAGCTTGCTGACGGTGGGCCTGCTGCTGGCCGCCTTCCCGACCCTGGCCGGCGCCGCCGCGCATGAGGCTTCGGTGATGGCGCAGGCGCCGATGGGTTGGGTGCTGGGCGCCTCGCTGGCCCTGCTGCTGGCGCCAAAGCTGATGGCCTGGGCGCTGGTCTTGCGCAGCGGCCAGGCCGCGTCGTTCGGCGGGGCCGGTCGCGCCCTGCTCGGCGTAGGCCTCGAAACCGTGGTCTCCAGCCTGATCGCGCCGATCGTGCTGTTCGCCCAGACCCGCTCGGTGATCGAGATCCTGACCGGCCGCGACTGCGGCTGGGCGACCCAGCGCCGCGACCTGGACAAGCTGTCGATCGGCGAGGCCCTGCGCGCTCACCGCACCGAGGCGATCTTCGGCTTCGCTCTGGTCGTGGTCGGCCTGGTGTTCGCGCCGGGGGCCTTCATCTGGATCGCCCTGCCGGCTCTGGCCCTGACCTTCGCCTTCCTGGTCTCGGCCTGGACGGCCGAAGACGCCGGCGACCTCTCCCTGCTGCTGACGCCCGAGATCCGCCGGCCGCCGCGCCTGCTGGATCGCGCATTGAAGCTGCGCTCGGCCGCGACCGTGGCCAGCCTGGTCACGCCCGATGCGCCGCCGGTGCTTCTGCCCCTGCCGGCGCGGTTGGGATACGAGGCGGCCTAGCCCAAAATCCGATCTCTCCTGGCGCACAACCGGGAGAGATCGGGGGCAATGGCTACATCTTCGTCTTCAGCGGCAGCAGGTCGGGATATTCGGCGCTGCGCTTCTCGGCCTTGGCCTTGAACGACTCGGCCATGTGCGGACCCGAGAACATGCCCGTCTGCCAGGTGGCGATGTAGTCCAGGCTGTCGGCGATGGTGTGGTCGCGGGCGTAGTTGATCATCACCTTGCTGCCGGCCACGGCCAGCGGCGACTTCTCGGCGATCTCGCGCGCGGTGGCCAGCGCGTGCTCAACCACGGCCTCGTGGGTGTCGAACACCTCGTTGACCAAGCCTATGTCACGCGCCCTAGCCGCCGGGAGGCGGCGACCCGTGTAAGCCAGCTCGCGCACCCAGCCCTCGGGGATCAGCTTGCACAGGCGCGGGAAGGTGCCGACGTCGGCCGTCATGCCCAGATGGATTTCCTGGATCGTGAAGAAGGCGTCGGCGCTGGCGTAGCGGATGTCGCAGGCGCTGATGAAATCCACCGCACCGCCGATGCAGCCGCCCTGGATGGCGACAATGACCGGCATCCGGGCCTTGTCCAGGCAGGTGAAGGTGTCCTGGAGGTGGTGGACGAAGCGGCGGAAGCTCTCGGCGGCCACCCAGCGGTCGGCGTCGGTGCGGGCGGTGACGCCCTCGTCGTCGGTGAACACCGAAAGATCCATGCCGGCGCTGAAGTGCTTGCCGGTCGAGGAGATGACGATGCAGCGGGCCAGCGCGTTGTCGTCAATATGTTTCACAATTGCGGGAAGCTCGTTCCAGAACGGCCGTGTCATAGTGTTCATGGCTTCGGGCCGCTTCAACTGGATGTGCGCCACGCCGGCGTCGATCTCGACCTTGAAACAGCTATAGTCCGACTGGCTCATCCCGGGTCTCCCTTGTCTTTGAGGCAGAACTATCCGATGGCCGGCGGAAGACCACAACACTGACCCGACGGAAGAGGGGGAAGACATGACCCGCAAGATTTTCACGGCCTTGGCGATCGCCGCTGTTACGGCCACGACCCTGGCCGCCGCCCCGGCGCCGAGCCTGGCGCAATCGCGCGGCCTGGGCGGCCTGTTCGCCTGTGAAGGCTCGGGCGGCAAGCAGAAGGGCGCAGCCCTGAGCCGCGCGCCCCCCGGCGCCCTGCTCGGCAACAAGGTCGGCGGCAAGAACAAGACGCTCGGCACCCTGGTCGGCGCTGCCGCAGGCGCGGCGGCGGGCGGCTATATCGGCTGCCGCATGCAGTCGACCGACGCCAACCTGGCCGAACAGGCCACCAAGAAGGCGCTGGAGACGGGCGTGGCGCAGACCTGGTCCAACAGCCGCACCGGCAATTCGGGCCGCATCAGCGTGCTGTCGTCCAGCTACGGCCCGCCGATCGACGGCCGCAACATCAACTACGCGCGCGGCGTCCAGAGCCTGCCCAGCTTCGAGGCCGCCGGCGGCGCCTATGTCGCGGGTTCGACGACCAACCTGCGCGCGGGTCCGTCGACCAAGGCGGCGGTGGTCGGCAAGCTGGCCTCGGGCGAAAGCTTCGACGCCCTGGGCCTGGCCCCGGCCGGCGGCTGGGTTCTGGTCGGCCGCAGCGGCCAGGCGATCGGCTATGCCGCCGCCTCGCTGGTGCGTCCCTACGGCCAGCAGGTCGCCAGCTGCCGGGTGATCGACGCCTCGGTCGCCGGCGGCGGCCAGCGCGCCACCAGCCAGCGCTACAGCGCCTGCAAGGACAATCGCGGCGAGTGGCAGGTCACCCAGGCCTAAGGGCCTAGAGGTTCACCACCTCGCACTTCAGCCGTTCGCGAATGCGGTCGGCGACGATCTGGCGGTGGCAGCAGGCCGCGTCGTCCTCGTAACAGAGGAGGGCGATGCGCCTGCCCTTCGCCAGGTCGACGGCCTGGGCGAGCGCCAGCTGGGCCTCGGGCTCCTCGAGATGCGCGTTGAAGATCGCGCGCATCTCGTCGACCCGGCCGGCCCGGGCGGCGTCACGGCCGGCCTTGGGCGTGCCCAGCGGCCGCAGGTGTACGTAGTCCATGCCCTCGGCGCTGAGGCTGTTGCCCAGCAGGGTCTTGGAGAAGCCGGCCTTGCGCGACGACGCCACCGCGCGGACGTCGACCACCATCTGCACGTCGGCGGCCTTCAGGCGCGCGATCATGCCGCCTTGGGTGTCGGTCTCGTAGCCGATCGTGGCGAGCTTATTCATTGGCGGCTCCATGGACGCGAAGGTCGCGCGCGCCTACCTTAACGCTCAATGATCTCCAGGGAGCCTCACGCCATGGACGCGGCCGTCTTTCGCGAACCCCGCAAGCGCGCCGTGGCCGTTCCCGGCGGCGAGATCGCGGGTCTGGAGTTCGGCCCGCAGGACCGGCCGATCGACATCGTCTTCGTCCACGCCAACGGCTTCAACGCCCAGACCTATCGCGTGCTGCTGTCGCCCCTGGCGGCGGGTCTGCGGATCCTGGCCATCGACCAGCGCGGCCATGGCGAGACAACCCTGCCGGCCGATCCGGAGGGCCGCCGCTCGTGGCGCGACCTGCAGGGCGATCTCGTTAGCTTGCTCGACGCCCTGGACGGTCCGCCCGTGGTGCTGGCCGGACACTCGATGGGCGGCACGGTCAGCCTGCTGACCGCCGCCGCGCGACCCGATCGCGTCAAGGGGCTCGTCCTGCTGGACCCGGTGATCATGCCGTGGCTGGCCACCCTGTACGCCAAGGCGCCGTGGACCTCGGGCCGGCTGTGGAAGCGCATGCCGCTGGTGCAGGGCGCCCTGCGCCGCCGGGCCGTGTTCGACGACCGCGAGCAGGTCTTCGCCGGCTACAAGGGCCGCGGGGCGTTCAAGACCTGGCCCGAGACCATGCTGGCCGACTATGTCGCCGGCGGCTTCGTCCAGCGTGGCGACGGCAAGGTCGAGCTGGCCTGCGCGCCGGCCTGGGAGGCGTCCAACTATGCCGCCCAGGCCCACGACCCGTGGCGCGCGATGCGCCAGGTGAAGGCGCCGGTGCGAATCCTGAAGGCGGAGAGACACTCCACCTGCCGGACCGGCGACGGCTTCTCGCGCCTGGGCCGGGACGTGAAGATCGAGACGATCGAGGGCGCGACCCACTTCCTGCCGATGGAACGGCCGGATCTGGTGCGCGATGCGCTGTTCGACATGGCGACACAATAGAAACTGTCATCCCGGCCAAGCGCGAAGCGCGCCGAGCCGGGACCGCCAAGAACTCTGCGCCTGTTGCGGTCCCGGCTCTCCGCTTCGCTGCGGCCGGGATGACAGCAATTACAGAGCCAGCCCCTCCACTTCGTGCGCCGCCAGGGCCGCCCGCGCCGCGTCGCTGACGGGCACGACCTTGCGAGCGTCGAGGTCGAAGGTGATGGCCACCGCTTCGGACGTTCCCCAGGGCTGACCCGTCGCCGGATCCAGCATCCAGTGAACGACGCGCATGGTGCGGCTGTCGGTGCTCAGCAGTCCTGAGCGGATGTCGACCCTGTCGCCGGCGCTGGGCCAGGCCAGGTAGGCGATGCGGTATTCCAGCACGGCGCCGCCCATCCGTTCGGGCTTCTGGTCAGCGTGCTCGACGACCACATCGCGGAACGGGTGAATGAAGGCGCCGATGCCGTCGGAGACCCGGCCGATGAACTGCTCGGCGCGCATCCGTCCGTAGACGTCGCAATCGGACGGCAGCAGGCCGCCCAGGCCGATGCGGGTCAGGTCAAGCGCGTCGGCGCGGTCCAGGCTGGCGGTCGGCTCGAACGGCGAGAGTTCGAGGCCGCGGGCCTGCGCCTTGTCCGGAACCACGACCTTCAGCGCCTCGGCGCGCTCGCGCACGGCCTGCGACCAGGGGAAGATCTGGCCCTCGCGCGGCGTGGCGTGGACGACGGTGGTCTGGAAGGTTGCCGCCAGCTCGCCGGTGCCCGAATGGACCAGCAACTGCAGCAGGCGCGCGTCGCTGTCGCCGATCTCGATCACCCCGCCCAGCATGTGCAGCGGCGCGCCGGCGTGGGCCTCGCGCAGGAAGCGGATGTGATGCTCCTTGACCAGCAAGGTGGCGTTGGCGTGGGGCGAGAAGGCGTTGGTCAGGCCCAGTTCGGCGGCCATGCCGATCAGGCCTTCCATGGCGCGCACGACATAGTGGCGCACGTTCATGTGCCCCATTTCGTCGCAGTCCCAGGTATTAACGCCTCCGCGCCAGATCTCGACGCCGGGGAGGGTCTCTGCGGTCGTCATGGCGTCTCTCGGCGATGAAGGTCGCCCGGACACTAGCGGGCTTCGCGCGCGGCGCAATCGCGCGAGTCATCCGCAGTTGCACCAGGGCGGGCCGGCCCTTAGAAGCGCCGCATGAAGCACAGCGCGCTCCGGGCCTGGTTCCAGGTTCACAAGTGGACCAGCCTGGTCTGCACCCTGTTCCTGCTGCTGCTGTGTCTGACGGGCCTGCCGCTGATCTTCGCCGAGGAGATCGACCACCTGGGCGAGGCCCATGCCGAGGAGACCGCGCCGCCTCCCGGCGCGACGGCGGCCAATGTCGACAGGTTGGTGGCGCTAGCCCGGGCCAAGTATCCGAAGGACGTGCCGCTGTTCTTCGGCTGGCATGGTCCCGGCGAGGTCTATGTCAATCTGGGCGCCAAGCCCTCGACCCCGCCGCCGCAGATGAACACCGTGGTCATGGACGCCTATACTGGGCGCGACATGGAAGCCCCGCAGTTCAACACCGGGATCATGTACATCCTGCTGCGGCTGCACACCGATCTCTATGCGGGCCTGCCGGGCTATCTGTTCCTGGGCGCGATGGGGCTGCTGTTCGTGGTCTCGACCGTGTCGGGCGTGGTGCTCTATGCGCCGTTCATGAAGAAGCAGCCGTTCGGCGTCTTCCGCACCGACCGCAGCCGCCGCCTGGCCTGGCTGGACCTGCACAACCTTCTGGGCGCGGCCACGGTGGTCTGGGTGCTGACCGTGGGGATCACGGGCGCGATCAACACCGTGGCTGGACCGCTGCAGGCCGCCTGGCAGGCCGACGCCCTGAAGACCTTCTCGGCGCAGTATGCGGGCAAGTCCCTGCCCACGCGGCTGGCCTCGGTCGAGCAGGCCATCGCCACCGCCCGCGCCGCCGAGCCGGGCATGAGCCCCGCCTTCGTCAGCTGGCCCGGCACCGGCTACAGCGGCGATCACCATTACGGTGTCTTCATGGTCGGCTCGTCGCCGGTGACCAAGCAGATCTATCGGCCGGTGCTGATCGACGCCGCCACCGGCGAGCTGACCGCCCGGCCGCAGCAGCCCTGGTACATCACCGTGCTGCTGCTGAGCCAGCCGCTGCACTTCGGCAACTATGGCGGCTTGGCGCTGAAGATCCTGTGGGGCCTGCTGGATCTGGCGGTGATCGCCATTCTGGTCAGCGGCGTGGTGCTGTGGCTGCGCAAGTCCGGCGACCGCAAGCGCCTGGACCGCATCGTCGCCGCCCATCAGGAGGTTGCGGCGTGAAGGCCTATCCCTGGCGCCCCTTTCTCGTGCCGGCCCTGCTGGGCCTGCTGACCGGCTTTGGCCTGCTGGCCGCCCTGCTCAGTGACGGGGTGCTGGAGATCGTCGCGGTGGCGGCGATCGCCGCCGTCGTGGCCTTGGTGATCGTGCGGCTTTTCGCCCCACGGCGACGCCGCTAGCGCGACCACGCAACCCCTTCCCGGATAACGGGTATCGGGCATGATGCGCCATCTTGGCTGTAACAACTTCCCCGGCGGTGGGCAGATTGTCGCATGCCTGTGGGTTGCTATTTTTACTCAAATTTAAGGACGATCCCGCAGCCTTGCCCGCAAGAACATGAGGTTTGGATTGCAAATCTCGTGTTCTGTGGGGGAGATTAGTCGTGAGTACGGTCCGCGATGACGTAGTTCTCGTTCTCGAGAATGCAAATATATCGAATATCACCGTTACTCATGAAGCTCTAGTTTCTACTGTAGCTCATAATGAGGATGTGACGATCGACGTATCGTCGTTATCCGACGTCGACCTGACATTCGTACAACTCATCGAGTCGGCGCGTCGCGCGGCGGCGGACCGTGGCCGGACGATCCGGCTGCGGGCGCCCGCGCAGGGTGCGCTGCTGCAAGTTCTGCAACGGGGCGGTTTCCTGGGTCCGGAAGACCCGGAACGCTCGGACTTCTGGCTTAAAGGGACCATCGCACAATGACCGCGATCCTCACCGTCGACGACTCGGCCAGCATCCGCGCCGCCATCAAGATCGCCCTGAGCGGCGAGGGCTACGCCGTCACCGAAGCGGCCAACGGCGCGGAGGGCCTGGACAAGGCCTCGGCCGGCGGCTTCGACCTGATCATCACCGATCTGAACATGCCGGTCATGGACGGCCTGGCCATGATCCGCGCCCTGCGCCAGCGCCCGGCCGGGGCCGGCGTGCCGATCCTGTTCCTGACCACCGAATCTGACGCCGACGTGAAGGCGCAAGCGAAGGCCGCCGGCGCTACCGGCTGGTTGACCAAGCCGTTCGAGCCCGACCAACTGGTGCGGGTCGTCGCCAAGGTCCTGGCCAAGTGAGCGGCCTCGATCCCGTCGAGACGTTCCGCCAGGAGGCCCAAGAGCTGCTGGAGCAGGTCGAGCAGGGCCTGCTGGACCTGGCGCGGCGTCCGGGGGATCGGACCCTGGTCGACGCCGTCTTTCGCGGCCTGCACACGCTGAAGGGCTCGGGCGCCATGTTCGGCTTCGACGCCCTGGCCGCCTTCACCCACCATTGCGAGACCGCCTTCGACCGCGTGCGCAAGGGCGAGGTGCCGGCCTCGCCGGCCCTGGTCGCCGCCGTCCTGGCCGCCCAGGATCACATGCGCGCGCTGGCCGAGGGGCGTCCCGTCGCCGCCGGCGCGGACAAGGCCCTGCTGGCCGACCTGCAAGCCGCCGTCGACGGGGCTCCAGCGCCCGCGGTCGAGCCGACCGCTCCGGCGCTCAACACCTTCAAGATCCGCTTCAGCCTGCCGGCCGACGCCTTGGTCAATGGCGCGCGGCCGCTGCCGCTGCTGGACGAACTGCGCGACCTGGGCGAGGCTCAGGTCCGCGCCATCACCGACGCCGTGCCGTCGCTGGAGGAGCTGGTCCCCACCGAGTGCCACCTGACCTGGGAAGTCCTGCTGACCACCCCGCACGGTCGCGACGCCATCGACGACGTCTTCATCTTCGTCATCGACGAGATGACCCTGGAGGTCGAGGATCTGACGCCGTCCGCCGAGGCGGTGGTCGAAACGGTCGTCGAGGCCCCGGTCGCCGTCGAGGCCGCTCCCGAAGCCGCCAACGAAACCCGCGCCAAGGGCGGCGATACCGTCCGCGTCCCGGCCGAACGCCTGGACGGCATGATGGATCGCGTCGGCGAGCTGGTCATCGCCCAGTCGCGCCTGAAGCAACTGGCCAGCGCCAGCAGCGACATCGCCCTGCGCGCCGTGGCCGAGGAGATCGAGCGCCTCGCCGCCGAGATGCGCGACACCATGATGGTCGTGCGCATGGTGCCGATCCAGCAGCTGTTCGGCCGCTTCCGCCGCCTGGTCCACGACCTGGAGCGCGACACCGGCAAGCGCATCGAGATGACCACCGAGGGCGAAAGCACCGAGCTCGACAAGACCGTCATCGAGCGCTTGGCCGACCCGCTGATCCACCTGATCCGCAACGCCGCCGACCATGGCCTGGAAGCCGCCGCCCAACGCGCGGCCGCCGGCAAGCCTGACGTTGGTCGCATCCACCTGGCCGCCCGCCAGTCGGGCGCCGAGGTGGTGATCACCATCACCGACGACGGCCGCGGCGTGGATCGCGACCGGGTGCGCGCCAAGGCCGAGGAGAACGGCCTGATCGTTCCGGGCCAGGCCCTGAGCGACGCCGAACTGCTGCAACTGATCTTTGCCCCGGGGTTCTCGACGGCGGCGGCGATCACCAACCTGTCGGGCCGCGGCGTCGGCATGGACGTCGTCAAGAAGACCATCGAGGGCCTGCGCGGTTCGCTCGACATCACCAGCACGCCGGGCGCAGGCTCGGTCATTTCGCTGCGCATTCCGCTGACCCTGGCCATCATCGACGGCCTCTTGGTCCGCGTCGGCGCCGGCCGCTATGTGCTGCCGCTGTCCTCGGTCGAGGAATGCGTCGAGCTGACCCCGGCCCAGGACGTGCGCTCCACGGGCCGCAGCCTGATCACCCTGCGCGACGAACTGGTGCCGTTCATCCGCCTGCGCGAGCAGTTCGCGACCGGCACGGCGCCCGATCCGCACCAGAAGATCGTCGTGGTCTCGACCGGCCATGAGCGCGTCGGCCTGGTCGTCGATCAGATCCTGGGCGACCACCAGACGGTCATCAAGCCGCTGTCCAGCTTCCACGCCGATGTCGGGTCCTTCTCGGGCGCGACGATCCTGGGCGACGGCGGCGTGGCCCTGATCCTCGATATCGCCGCCCTGGTGGGGCTGGGCCAACGCCAGGACGCGCTGCTGCGCGCGGCCGGCTGAGGGGTAGAGCATGACCGCTGAAACCATCCAGGCCCTGACCTTCGACCTGCAGGGCGAGACCTTCGCCCTCGAAGCCGGCCTCGTGCGCGAGGTCCTGGACCTGCTGCCCGAGACCGCCGTGCCCGGCGCCCCGCCGTTCGTGGGCGCGGTGATCAATTTCCGTGGCCGCGTCATCCCGCTGGTCGACCTGCACCTGGCGTTCGACATGGACGCCTCGGCGACCGGGATCGACAGCCGCATCGTGGTCATCGAGCATCCGCTGGACGGCGTCCCGGCCCTGATCGGCCTGCGGGCCGACAAGGTGCACGAGGTCACCGACATCGCCGCCGACGACACCGAGGACGCGCCGCGCGTGGGTCTTCGCTGGCGGACCGACTTCATCCGTCGCCTGGTCCGGCGCGACGGCGACGTGATCGTGCTGCCGGATCTCGACCAGATCTTCACCGCCCGGGGCCGCACGGCCTCGGCCACACCCCTTTCGCCGAACCGTTGAGCGGCCGGAGTTTCCCATGCGACTGACCATCAAGCTTCAGCTTGCCCTGGCGTTCGGCGTCGTCATCGTCCTGATGATGATCGGCAACGCGTTCGGCATCAGCAGCCTCTCCAACACCAACAAGGCCATGAACGACATGGCCACGGGCCCGGCCGCGCGCCTGGAAATGGCCCAGCAACTGAACATCCACCTGCTGAACGTGGTGCGTTCGGAAAAGAACATGATCCTGGTCGGCGCGCCGGCCGAGGTCGAGAAGTTCGAGGCCACCGTCCAGAAGGAGCGCAAGGCGTTCGAGACCCTGCTGGCCAAGGCCGAAAGCAAGGCGACCGCCGAAGGCAAGCCCAAGTGGCAGGCCCTGGGCGCGTCCTTCGACCAGCTGGTTGAAGTCCACGGCCGGGTGCTGACCCTGACTCAGGCCGGCAACGCCGCCGGCGCCGGCGCGCTGTCGATGACCGAAGGCCGCAAGGCCGTCACCGAAGCCGGTGAGCGCGTCCAGGAGCTGGTCGATCTGTCGAAGGCCCAGCTGGAGGAAGCCACCGCCAAGGGCGACGCCGACTATGCCGCGACCCGCAACCTGCTGGTCGGCCTGTCGGTGCTGTCGCTGATCGGCGCCGCGATCGCCGCCATCTACATCTCGCTGACCGTCAGCCGGGGCCTGAACCGCGCCCAGGAGGCGGTCAAGACCGTCGCCGACGGCGACCTGACCAAGGCGGTGGCCATCACCACCAAGGACGAGATCGGCGACCTGCTGGGTCATGTGAACATCATGATCGAGCGCCTGCGCGGCGTGGTCGCCGACGCCATCTCGGCCGCGGAGAACGTCTCGCCCGGCAGCCAGGAGCTTCCGGCCACCGCCGAGCAGATGAGCCAGGGCGCGACCGAGCAGGCTTCGGCCGCCGAACAGGCCTCGGCCTCGATGGAAGAGATGGCCGCCAACATCAAGCAGAACGCCGACAACGCCACCCAGACCGAGAAGATCGCCCGTCAGTCGGCCATCGACGCGGAGACCTCGGGCAAGGCTGTGGCGAAAGCCGTCGACGCGATGCAGACCATCGCCGAGAAGATCACCATCGTGCAGGAGATCGCCCGCCAGACCGACCTGCTGGCCCTGAACGCAGCCGTCGAGGCCGCTCGGGCCGGCGAGCATGGTCGCGGCTTCGCGGTGGTCGCCTCGGAAGTGCGCAAGCTGGCCGAGCGCAGCCAGACGGCCGCCGCCGAGATCAGCGCGGTCTCGACCGACACCGTCAAGGCCGCCCAGTCGGCCGGCGAGATGCTGACCAGCCTGGTGCCGGACATCCGCAAGACCGCCGAGCTGGTCGCCGAGATCAGCGCCGCCTGCCGCGAGCAGGACATCGGCTCCTCGCAGATCAACGAAGCCATCCAGCAGATGGACAAGGTCACCCAGCAGAACGCCAGCGCCTCGGAAGAGATGTCGGCGACGTCTGAAGAACTGGCCGCCCAGGCCGAGGAGCTGCAGGCCTCGATCGCCTACTTCCGCACCGACGAAGGCGGTCACCGTCCGCGTCCGGTCGCCCGTCCGGCCGCCAAGCGTCCCTCGGCGAGCGCGCCGGCCCGCAAGACCCCGGCCAAGCCGGCCTCGCGCGGCGTCGCCGCCCAACAGGCCCGTGCGGCCGGCTTCGCCCTGGACATGACCAGCGGCGGTCCGGACGCCGACGACGCCGACTTCAAGGCGTACGGCACTTGAGTCGCCCGGTCGAAGGCAAGGCAGCCGACGGCCAGTTCGTGACCCTCGGCCTCGGGGCCGAGGTGTTCGCGGTGCCGGTGGCCTATGTTCGGGAAATCCTCGACTACGCCGCGCCGTTCGCCATTCCCGAAGGCCCCGCCTATCTGCTGGGCCTGACGGACGTGCGCGGCCGCGGCACGCCGACCCTGGATCTGCGGCGCAAGCTGGGCCTGCCGGCGGTCGCGCCGGGGCCGGCCACCCGGATCCTGGTGGTCGATGTGCCGGTGGATGGGCGGATGCTGTCGCTGGGCCTGGTCGCCGACCGGGTCATCGAGGTCGTCGCCTTTGCGGAGACGCAGGTCGAGGACGCGCCCGACATCGGCGTGCCGTGGCGTTCGGAATACATCCGCGGCGTGGTGCGGCGCGACTCTTCTTCTGGGGTAGGGGGCTTCGTGGTCATCTTCGATCTGGCCCGGCTGCTGACCAGCCAGGACGCCGCGTTCCTCGCGCAGGCCGCTTAGTCTATCCGACCGCCCGATCCAGAAGGGATCCGCATGTCTTCAGCCGCCGCCGTCCAGAGCTCGCCCCTGGGCGAACCGCTCAGCGTCCGGAACTTCGGCCGTCTGGCCGAGTACATCCACGCCTATAGCGGCATCAAGATGCCGGCGGGCAAGCGCACGATGCTGGAAGGCCGCCTGCGCCGCCGCATGCGGGTCCACGGCTTCGCGGAGGTCAATGACTACTGCCGCTTCCTGTTCGACGAGGGCGGTCTGGACGGCGAGAGCGTCCACCTGATCGACGCGGTCACCACCAACAAGACGGACTTCTTCCGCGAGCCGTTCCACTTCGATCACCTGCGCGACGTCGTGCTGCCCAAGCTGGCGGCCAGCGGCCGCGGGCGGATCAAGCTGTGGAGCGCGGCCTGCTCGACTGGGGCCGAGCCCTACACCCTGGCCATGGTGCTGGACGACTTCTGCGACGGGCGACGTAGCCTCGATTATTCGATCCTGGCGACCGACATCTGCACCGAGGTTCTGGACCAGGCGATCGCCGGCCGCTTTCCCGAGGCGATGATCGAGCCGGTGTCCGTCGAGCAGCGCCGCCGCTACGTGATGACCGCCCGCGATCCCCGGGCGCGCGAGGTCCGCATCGCGCCGGCCCTGCGCAGCAAGGTCGCGTTCGCGCGGCTGAACCTGATGGACGCGACCTATCCGGCGGATCGCGACATGGACATTGTCTTCTGCCGCAACATCCTGATCTATTTCGACAAGCCGACCCAGGCCAAGGTTCTCACAAGCCTTTGCGATCACCTGCGACCGGGGGGCTATCTGTTCCTGGGCCATTCGGAATCGGCCGCCGGCGTCACCCTGCCCGTGCGTCAGGTCGCCAACACGGTGTTCCAGAAGTCGTGAGGTCGCACCGTTGACCCGTAAGATCCGTGTGCTGATCGTTGATGACTCCGCGACCGTGCGCCAGACCCTGGCGGCCGTCCTGGAGTCCGATCCGCAGATCGAGGTGATCGGCGTCGCCTCCGATCCGTTCCAGGCCGCCCGCCGCATCCGCGAGGAAATCCCCGACGTCATCACCTTGGACGTCGAGATGCCGCGCATGGACGGCGTCACCTTCCTGCGCAAGCTGATGGCCCAGCACCCGGTGCCGGTGGTCATGTGCTCGTCGCTGGTCGAGGCGGGGTCAGAGACCCTGCTGCAGGCCCTGGAGGCCGGAGCCGTCGACATCGTGGTCAAGCCGCGCATGGGCGTGGCCGACCATTTGATGGAGCCGCGCATCCGCATCTGCGTCGCGGCCAGGGCCGCCGCCAGCGCCCGGGTGTCGGGCGCGCGCCGTCCGCCGGTCGCGGTCTCGCGCTCGGTCTACGAGCCCGAGAAGAAGCTGACCGCCGACGCCATGCTGCCGCCGCCGGTGAAATCTGCGATGGCGCGCACGACCGAGACCATCGTCTGCATCGGCGCCTCGACCGGCGGCACCGAGGCCCTGCGCACGGTGCTGGAAGGCCTGCGTCCGGACTCGCCCGGCATCGTCATCGTCCAGCACATGCCCGAGAAGTTCACGGCCTCCTTCGCCAAGCGGCTGGACAGCCTGTGCGCGGTCTCGGTCAAGGAGGCCGAGGACGGCGACACCGTGCTGCGTGGCCGGGTGCTGATCGCGCCAGGCAACAAGCACACCATCCTGGAGCGGAGCGGCGCCCGCTACTATGTCACGGTCAAGGACGGGCCGCTGGTCACGCGGCACCGGCCGTCGGTGGACGTGCTGTTCCGCTCAGCCGCGCGTTCGGCCGGCTCCAACGCGGTGGGCGTGATCATGACCGGCATGGGCGACGACGGCGCCCGCGGCCTGGAAGAGATGAAACAGGCCGGCGCCTTCACCATCGCCCAGGACGAGGCGACCTCGGTCGTGTTCGGCATGCCCAAGGAAGCCATCGCCCGCGGCTGCGTGGACCGCGTGGCGCCGCTGGGTTCGCTGACGGCCGAGATCATGCGCGCGGCGACGCGCTGAGGGGCCGAAACCTCGTCCTTCGACGGGCTCAGGATGAGGTTTCTACTGCGAGGTCTGCATTCGTCCTCACCCTGAGCCTGTCGAAGGGCGAGGGCGGCGTTCTCAGAACAAGACGTCGTCGTCCTCGACGGTCTGGGCCGCCGTCTCGACCACAACCTCGCCCAGCCCGGCCGTGAGCGCGGCGTGGACCTCGCGCTCCTGGGCCATGGTGTAGGCGCGGGCGAGATCCGCCAGGATCGGCGACAGCACCGCCATCACGTCATCCAGCCTGTCGTCCTCGGGACCGGCCTGGCGGGCCAGGGCGTCGGCGCCCTGGTCGAGGAAATCGCCGATCTGGCGCTGGAAGACGAAGCGGGCGGCGGCGCGGCGCAGCACCTCCACGACCTCGCCGCCCTGATGGGCGGCGTCGGCCAGGTCGCCTTCCACGGCGTCGCCGGTGGTGCGGATACGGTCGACGGCGTCACGCAGGGCGGCGGAGGCCTGGGCCGCGCCGCCGG
Organism: uncultured Caulobacter sp.; assembly: GCA_964601775.1. Lineage (GTDB taxonomy): Bacteria > Pseudomonadota > Alphaproteobacteria > Caulobacterales > Caulobacteraceae > Caulobacter. The sequence continues at coordinate 31,538 of CAZRPD010000006.1, forward strand.
CTCCGCGGGCTTGAGCCGCTTGGCCCTCGGCCGAGGCGGCCAGGGATTCCAGCGCCGTCAGGGTGCGGTCGGCCGAGGTCTGAAGGTGGGTGGCATGCTGGCGCAGCTCGATGGCGATGACGCCCAGCGGCTTGCCGGTCTCGCCGATGCGCGAGCATTTCAGCGTGGTGTTCAGCGCCATCATCTGCACGTCGGCGCGCATGTTCTGGATGGCCGCGATCTGGGCCGACAAAGCCTGGGCCGACTGGGCGGCGGCCTGGCCGACCTGCTCGGCCTGACGCTCGCCCGCGTCGATGTCGTCCACGAGCGTAAAGGCCTGGCCGACGCTGGCCTCCAGGCCGCGCAGGAAGCTGGTCTCGCCGCCGGCCGAGCGGCCCTGGGCGTGGTCGCGCAGCTTCAGGATCTCGCCGGCGTCCAGGGCGATGGCCCCGACATTGTCGCCGATCCGCGAGACGTCGCGGTGGAAGTCCTCGATGGTCGCCGACAACTGGGCGGCCAGCAGGCGGTTGACGAAGCCCGTCAGGCGATCGCGCGCCTCGGTCGGCAGGGCCGCGACCTGCGGCGAGGCCAGCAGGCGCAGGCCCAGCTGCACATGCTCGATGCGCTGGCGGGTGATGTCGCCGATCTGCAGGGCGGCCAGGGCGGCGCCGATCTTCTTGCGGATTTCGCGAGCCAGGCGGGCGACCTGTCGGGTGCGCACGCCGATCGGGGCCTGGTGCGCGGCGACGGCGTCGCCCTGGCCGCTGAGCGCGTCGGGCACGGCGGGCAGCAGGTCCTCGCAGCGGCGACCCAGGGCGTCTTCTTGGCTGAGGGCGCCGCGGAGGGCGGTGTCCAGGCCTGACAGGTCGGCGCGGAAGGCGTCCAGCTGACCGCGGCCCAGCTCGATGCAGTCGCAGATTTCCTGGGCGAAGATCGCGAACTCCGGCCCCGCGGCGACGATGCCGCCCGAGGTGATCTTGATGTTGACCCCGAAGACCCGGAGATAGGCCAGGTGTTGGCGCATCTCGTCGATGCGCTCGGACAGGGCGTCGCCGACCTTGACGAGGTCGCCCAGGCGGCCGCGCCGCTCGCGCAGCATCTCGGGCAGGGATTTCAGGGTGGACGAGGCTTCGCCCAGCTGGCGGGTGGCGGCTGCGACCTCGCCGCCGCTCATGCCGTCGCGCATCCGGTCCAGCGCGCCGATCAGGGCGTTCATGCCGTCGACCACGGTCGACAGGACGTCGCCGACCTCCAGGAAGCGGCCCTCGATCGCGCCGCGGGCGGCTTCCAGGCGCGCGCCGACCTCGCCGGATGCGGGCGCTGCGGGAGAGGGGGCGGAAAAAGCCAGGGTCTGGGAGGCCATGGAACTCGTGACACGATAGGGATGCGCACAGGATCAACCCAGATGTGCGAATTTGGCGTAAAGTCCGCGGTGGAAAAGTCCGCGGCGATCGGTCCCGACGGCAAGGTCCGGACGCTGACTAAAGTTTTTACGCAACATCCGTCCGGCCTTCCCGCAAATCATTTGTTTTGAGCGGCTTGGCTCTGTATGGAGGCGCCTTGCTGACCGCCGCGAGGCGCAAAGAGAAAGACCTGCATGCCGAGTCCCTTGATGGCGGCGTTCAAGGACGTGAGAGACGGCGTCCGTCTCGCGCCCCTGTGGTGGCGGCTCGGCCTGGATCAGACGACTTCGCGCTTCCAGCGGTCGATCCTGGGTCCCTTCTGGATGGCCTGCAACCTGCTGGTCGTCGCCTTCGCCCTGGCCTTCATCGTCGGCGGCCTGATGGGCGTGGACCTGTCCAAGAGCTATCCGCAGGTGGTCGCGGGCCTGCTGGCCTGGTCGCTGGTCGGGGTGACCATCGCCGACGCCCAGGCGATCTTCCTGTTCAACGCCGGCCTGATGCAGAGCCAGCGCCTGCCGCTCAGCTTCTACGTCTTCCTGCACGGCCTGAAGGCGATCACCAACTTCGTCACGCAGATGATCGCCTTCTGGGCGATGATGCTGGTGCTGGGAAAGTTCACGGTCCCGCACTGGACGCTGCTGCCCGGCGTGCTCCTGATCCTGCTGAACGTCTGCTTCCTGGGCTTCATCATCGCCATTCCGTCGACGCGCTTCCGCGACATCGGCTACATGATGGGCTTCCTGGTCCAGATGATCTTCTACATCACCCCGGTGTTCTGGCTGCGCGAGCAGATGAGCGAGAAGCGCCGCTGGGTGGCCGACTACAATCCCCTGGCCCACCAGATCGAGCTGCTGCGCGCGCCCCTGACGGGCAAGGCCCCGCTGGCCATCGACTGGTTCTGGACCCTGGGAACCACCGGCGTCTTCGCCCTGATCGCTCTGCTGCTGCTGGCCAAGTTCGGCAAGCGCGTGGTCTTCTGGCTGTAGGGGACAGGCGATGACGCACCAGATCAAGCTGACCGACGTCGATCTCGACTATTTCGTCTACAGCCTGCGCTCGCAGTCGCTGCGCAGCGCCATGTTCAACCTCGCGGTCGGCGGGCGGATGTACAAGGCGGCCGGCGACGTGGCCGCGGTCAAGGCGCTGTCGGGCATCAATCTCGAGATCAACGAGGGCGACCGCATCGCGCTGGTCGGCCACAACGGCTCGGGCAAGACCACCCTCCTGAAGGTGATCGCCGGCATCTATCACCCCACGCGCGGTGAGCTGAAGATCGACGGCGACATCACCTCGATGATCGCCATCAACGCCGGCATCGACATGGAGGCCACGGGCCTTCGCAACATCCACAAGCTGGGCATGATGCGCCGGCTGTCGCGCAAGGTGATCGACAGCCGGATCGAGGCGATCGCCGAGTTCTCGGGCCTGGGCGACTTTCTGCACCTGCCGGTGCGCACCTATTCGGCCGGCATGCTGGCGCGCCTGATGTTCGCGGTCGCCACCGAGTTCGAGGCCGACATCCTGGTGCTGGACGAGTGGCTGAGCGCCGGCGACGCCGCCTTCGTGCAGAAGGCCGGCGTGCGCATGCACCAGATGGTGCAGGACGCCAAGATCGTGGTCATGGCCACCCATGACCACGACCTGGTCAGCCGGGTCTGTAACCGCGTATGCGAGCTGCAGGGCGGTCACATCGTGTTCCTGGGCTCGACCGAGGAATGGCTGGCGCGCAACCAGGCGCTCGCCGAACAAGCCCAAGCGGCGCTTCCTGCATGAACGCGGCCGCGCGACGCGTCGATCATGACGACGTCCGGGCCGTGGCCTCGGACGCCTGGATCGCGCGCCTGAAGCATTCGGCCGCCCAGCGCATCCAAAGCGGTCTGCTGTTTCCGCGCCTGCCGCCCAGCCCCAGCGGCCTGGAGCAGGCGGCAGAGATCTACCGCTTCGCCCACGAGAGCATGGACGGGCGGGATTACCGCGACTGTCCGGCGGGCGGTTATCTGGACTTCGGCTGCGGCTGGGGCGAGGTGGGACGGTTCTTCCTGCGCGACTTCCCGGCCTGCGACATGGTCGGCATGGACCTGGATCCCGAGCGCGTCGCCTTCTGCCGTAGCGGCGACCTGCCGGGCCAGTTCGAGGTCGCGGCGATCGGCAAGCCCCTGCCGTTCGAGGCCGCCGAGTTTCGCCTGATCACCGCGCCCTCGGCCCTGGCCGACGCCTGTCCCGACGTTCTCGGTCTCTGGATGGCCGAGCTGCTGCGCGTGCTGGCCCCCGGCGGGTTGATCGTCTTGATGACCGACCCAGCCCTGGGCGCCAAGGCCGTGGCCCGCGCCGCCGCGCCGCATGGCGGCGAGGTGATCCGCTATGTCGGCCCGGGACGTTTTTCCCAGGCGGCGGTGGTGGTCCGCAAGCGCGTCGCCCGTCCCGTGGGGTTCTGGGCCCGGCTGCTGCGAGGGCGCGTGTGAGCGCCGCGCAACTGAGTCCCGGACAGGGGATCGTCGACGCCGGCGACGTCCTGGCCGTGCAGCCTGGCGGCCAGCTGATCTGGACCCCGACCAAGGCGCAACGGCAGGTCTTTCGCGACGCTCGCTCTGCCCGTGTCGAGGTCGGCTTCACGCAGGTGGACGGCGCGCCGACCAACCCGGTGATCTGGGCCGACTGGGGTGAAGGCTTTTCCGAGATTTCGCAGGCGGCGCTGAAGGAGGGTCCGAACGGCCTGTTCGCCGTGCTGCCCGCCCGCGGCCGGCAACTGCTGCGCCTGCGTCTGGACCCGTCCGACACCGCCTGCAAGTTGACGGTCGCCCGCTTCGACGTCTCGGTCTCGGGCGCGCTGGGCGCGGATCCGCGCGGCGTCGCCGGGCCGCTGATCGACGCGCTGAAGCCGGTGCTGGGTCCGTTGCGCGAACCGATCGCCGCCGTCTATCGCCAGCTTCGCGGGCTGGGCTCCAAGCCCAAGGGCCCGCGCACGCCGCGCGGCGGCGGGGCCTGGCGCGAAACCTATCGCCACGCCAACGCCGTGGCCCGCAACCTGCGCAGCGTCCACTACGGCGCGCCGATCGCCGATCAGATCCGGCTGAAGGCGGACGCCCCCAAGCTGGTGGCGTTCTACCTGCCGCAGTTCCATCCGTTCCCGGAGAACGAGGCCTGGTGGGGCAAGGGCTTCACCGAGTGGACCAACGTCTCCAAGGCCCAGCCGCAGTTCGTCGGCCACTACCAACCGCGCCTGCCGGCGGACCTGGGCTTCTACGACCTGCGCCAGCGCGCGCCGATCGCCCAGCAGGTCGAACTGGCCAAGCGGGCGGGGATCTCGGCCTTCTGCTTCCATTACTACTGGTTCGCCGGCAAGCGCCTGATGGAGACGCCGATCGAGCTCTATCTGGCCGATCCGACCCTCGATCTGCCGTTCTGCCTGTGCTGGGCCAACGAGAACTGGTCGCGACGCTGGGACGGCCAGGAGCAGGACATCCTGATCGGCCAGCAGCACTCGCCGGAAGATGACCTGGCCGTGTTCCGCGACCTGGCCCGGCACATGGTCGATCCGCGCTATCTGAAGATCGGCGGCAAGCCGGTGCTGGTGGTCTATCGGCCCGAACTGTTCCCCGAGGCCAAGGCCACGACGGACCGCTGGCGCGTGCTGGCCCGCGAACTGGGCCTGGGCGAGATCCACCTGCTGTGCACCACGGCCTTTGGCTTCTCGGACTATGAGCGCCACGGTTTCGACGGCATCATCGACTTCCCGCCGCACGCCATCGACACCGACGAGATCACCGACAAGGTGACCCCGCTGCACGGTGAGTTCACCGGCAAGGTCTTCGACTTCCCCCGCGTGGTCGAGCGCAAGCTGGAACAGTTGCGCGACGTCGACAGCCGCTTCGTGCCCGGCGTCATGCCCGGCTGGGACAACCACGCTCGCAAGCCGTGGAGCGGCCACGCCTTCCACGATGCGACGCCGCCGTCGTATCTGCGCTGGCTGTCGGGCGCGTTGAGCCACGCGGAGAAACGCCATCCGCCGGGCGAGGCGGTGGTGTTCGTCAATGCCTGGAACGAGTGGGCCGAGGGCGCCTATCTCGAGCCTGACCGCTGGTACGGCCACGGCTATCTGCACGCCACCCGCACGGCGATGAGCGCCTATGCGCCGAAGATCGCCGACGACCACCCGCGGGTGGCGGAGGCGCAGGCCGCGTTCGTGAAGCGCTCTGACACGGCGGTGTTGCTGCACCTCTACTATCCCGAACTGACCGACTGGTTCGCCGAGCGCCTGGCTGCGCTGGCCGAAAAGGCCGACGTGCTGATCTCCGTGTCCGAGACCTGGAGCGACGAGGATCTGGCGGCCCTGCGCAAGGCGTTCCCGCAAGCCTATCTCTTTGTGGTCGAGAACCGCGGCCGAGACATCCGGCCGTTCGTCGAGGCGCTGCGTCGGGCGCGGACTTTCGGCTACGAGGTCTTCTGCAAGCTGCACTCCAAGCGCTCGCCGGATCAGGCCAAGGGCGATCAGTGGCGCACGCGGCTGGTCGACGGTCTGGCCGGTCCCGAGGCGACGCAAGCGGTCCTGACCGCCTTCGCCGGCGATCCGAAGCTGGGTCTTCTGGCCGCCGCCGACGCCCGCATGCGGATGGGCGATCCGGGCGTGATGGACAACAACTGGCCGCACGTCGAACGCCTGTCGGCCGCCATGGGCCTGAAGCCGCAGCCAGAGACGCCGTTCGCGGCCGGCTCGATGTTCTGGGGTCGGACAGCCGCCTTCGCGCCACTGGCCGAGCTGACCGATGACGTGATCGGCTTCGAGCCTGAGCTGGGCTGCGTCGATGGGGCCACGGCTCATGCGATCGAGCGCCTGACGGCCGCGATCGTCGAGCGGGCCGGCTATCGCATGGGCTTCGACCTGTGAGGTCCCTGGCGGGCCTCGCGCGTCGCGTGGGCCGCCGGCTGCGGATGCTGGCGGAGCGGCGGGAAAGGCCGCGTCCGAGCCTGGTCCTGACTGCGGGCGGCGCAGTGTCGGAATTGCACGATGTCTGGGTCGCCCCGGCCGTGGGCCTGGCGATCGACACGCAGGGACGGGTGTTCGGCGCGACCGCCGACCTGGCCCATGCGCCGGGCGCCTGGCGTTCGGGCGAGGACGTCCGCTTCCCCATGCCCGCCGAGGCGCCGACCCTGGCCGCCGGCGTGCTGTTCATGGACGGCCGCGCGACCCGAAATTACGCCGGTTTCCTGCTGGACGCCCTGCCGAAACTGCTTACCCTCGCGCCGACCGCCGTCCTGGCCCCGCCGCTGACGCCGTGGCAGACCGACCTGATCGCGCTGGCCGGCGTACAGCCGCCGATCGAGATCGGCGCCCCGCTGGTGCGGATCGAGCGCCTGACCTTCGCGCCCGCCGCGCCGCAACTCGACGCCGTCCGCGCCGCGATCCTGTCCGCGCTGGACATCCCCGCCGCGCCGCCGCGCCGCCTGTATGTCAGCGGCCGTGACTCGCTGAAGGCGGTCCTGGACGACGAACTGACTCTGGAAACGATCATGGCGGCCCGCGGCTACCGGATCATCCGCCCGGAGACGAGTTCGCCGCGCGAGCTGATCGCCGCCTTCCGCGACGCCGAGCGCGTGGTGGCTGCGACCGGGACGCTGCTGGCCAACCTGCTGTTCTGCGCGCCCGGAACCCAGGTCATCGAGCTGCGCCCGCCGGGTGAGACCAGCGCCTGGGTCGAGGACCTGGCGCGCCAGGCGAGCCTCTCCTGGAAGCCCTATGCCGCCGAGGGGCCGGTCGAGACGGCCGAGGTCCTGCTCGACATCGACCTGCGCCCGGCCTCGGCCTTCGTCTGGCGCCTGGACTTGCCCGCGTTCCTGACCTTTCTCGACGGGGAGGGGTGATGGCCGACATCGTCGATCTCTCCGGCGCCGATCTCGTTCCGCTGAAGCAGGCCTTGGACGGTCCCGCCCGCGCGGCCCGGGCGCTGTTGATCAAGAGCAGCGGCTGGATCCCGCCACGCCCCATGCTGTGGGACTGTCCCGGCCAGCGGCTGAACGACCTGCACATCCTGGGCGATCTCTTCGCGCCCGACATCGACCTGCTGGTCGCCCGCCGCGTCGTCGCCGGCGGCCGCGGCGCGCACCTGAAGCTGGACGGCCAGACCGTCTACGCCGCCGGCCCCTATCCCTATTATGTGCGCCACTGGCTGGAAAACGGCGTGACGCCGGAGGCCTGGGCCTTTGACGCGCCCGTGCGTCTCCGCCTGGACCGGGCGTTCGTGATCACCCACTTCAACTACGTCTGGGGTCACTGGCTGACCGAGATGTATCCCAAGCTGTTCCTGATCCGGGCGCTGAATCGGGCGGGTGTCGTCGCGCCGCTGGTGCTGCCGCGCACCGCGCCGGGCTATGTGGCGCGCATCGTCCGCGAGCTGCTGCCCGACCAGGAGATCGTCACCTACGACCCGCGCGACGAGGCGGTGGAGATCGGTACGGCGCTGCTGCCGCACATGCTGCAGGACAACTACGTCTTCCATGATTTCCTCCGCTGGGGCCTCGAGGACCAGGCGCTGGCCTGGCCGCGCGCCGGCGGACCCGACAAGATTTTCGTCAGCCGCGGCGGTGTGCGTACGGTCCAGGCCTTCCGCGAGATGGAGAACGAGGCGGAGATCGAAGGGATCGCGCAAGAGCTGGGCCTGACCCTGCTGCGGCCCGAGACCCTGTCTTGGGCCGAGCAGGCGCGGATCTTCTCGCGCGCCCGGGTGGTGGCCGGCGAGTTCGGCTCGGGCCTGCACAACGCCCTGCTGTCGCCGCAAGGCTGCCAGGTGGTGTCGCTGAACTGGGTGGTCGAGGTGCAGTCGCGGATCGCCAACTTCCGCCGGCACGATATTGGCTACGTCATGCCTACGGATGGGCAGGCGCGCCTGTTCACCATCGAGCCGCAGTCCAACCAGCCGTTCACGATCGACCCCGTGGCGTTCCGGGAGAAGATGGCGATCGCGGTCGGCCGCGCCGAGGCCCGCGCGGCCATGGCGGGCTGGGACGACGCCGCGCCCGGCGCGCCGATGCTGCGTCTCTAGCGCCCCGTTGTGATCATATAACGCGTTCACGTTGAGCGGGCCGGCTGTTAAGAGCGCGGCCATGGCGATGCTGTCGACATGGCTGAAGCAGACCGGCGGGGCGTTTTTCGCCTGCCTGATGCTGTGCTTGTCGGTCGTGCCCACGATGGATGCGGTGATCTGTTCATCCGACGCGCCGCCGGTCGCCGAGCAGGCCTTCGCCGCGCACGACCATACGGGCGCGGCGCACCAGGACGGCGGCGGCGACGCCTGCGTTCATGGTCACTGCCACCAGACCGCCTCGCCGGCCGCGCTAGTCGAGGTCGCCCTGGCGCAGATCCACGCCGGGTCCGCCAAGCTGAAGCCGGCCGAGACCGGCCTGCCGCCGTCGCGCGCGCCCGACGGCCCCATGGAACCTCCTCGCGCTTGACCCTGGCCGCGCCTTTGCGCGCGTGATCGCCATCGTCAGTACGCAAGCAGGGATTTCCCATGCATTCCCGATTTGCCGGGTCCGCCGCCATTCTTGGCGCGGTCCTGGCGCTCGCCGGCCTGAGCGCGCCTTCGCGCCTCGCCGCCGAGCCCTTCACCCTGGCCGCCGCGACCGCGCGCGCCCAGGCCCAATCTCCCCTGATCGTCGCGGCGCAAGCCGTGGTCAGGGCCGCCGAAGGCCGCGCCCGCCAGGCTGGCCTGATCCCCAATCCTGAAGCCGGCCTGCAGACGGAGAACGTCGCCGGCTCGGGCCAATATGGCGACTTCGACGCCGCCGAGACCACGGCCACGATCAGCCAGCGGCTGGAGCTGGGCGGCAAGCGCCGTACTCGGGCCGCCGCGGCCGCCGCCGAGGTCGACGCCGCGCGCATCGGCTTCGTCATCGCCAAGGCCGACCTGACGCAGGAGGTGGCAGTCCGCTACGCCGAGGCCCTGGCCGCCCAGGATCGCCTGGCCCTGGCCCGCGAGACCGCCGAGCGTGCGGAGGGCCTGTCCAAGGTCGCCGCGACTTTGGTGGAGGCCGGCCGTGAACCGCCCCTGCGGGCGATGCGCGCCGAGGCCGCCAGCCGTGAAGCCGCCGCCGCCGTGGTCTCCGCCGAAGCCGAGGCCGCCGCCGCGCGCCGAGGCCTGGTCACGCTGTGGGGCGAGGCCGATGGGGCCGTCGCACTGGTCGCGAACATCGAAGGTCCATCGGCGCCTGAAAGCGTCGATCCCGCCGAAACGCTGGATGTTCGCCTGGCGCGGGCCGAACGCGAGACCGCCCGCGCCGTCATCGACCGCGAGCGCGCGGCCGGCCGTCCGGACGTCACGGTCCAGGCCGGGGTGCGACGGTTCGAACAGACTGGCGACTCGGCGCTGATCGTCGGCTTCACTGCCCCGATCCCGATCTCGGACCGCAACCAGGGAACGGTCGCCGCCGCCCGTGCCGACGCCACGGCCGCCGAGGCGCGCGAGCGTCTGGCCCTGGCTCGGTCGGTCCGCGCGGTCCGCGACGGCGAGGCCTCGCTGCGCGCGGCCAATGCCCGGCTGGCGGCGTTGGACGGCAAGATCGCGCCGCAAGCCCTGATGGCCGTGGACCTGGCGCGGCGGGGCTTCGAGGCCGGGAAGTTCTCCCTGCTCGACGTGCTCGACGCCCAAGGCGCGCTGACGACCGTCCGCACCGACCTCATCGCCGCGCGCCTGGAACGCGCCAAGGCGCTGGCCGCGCTCGCACGCGCCGCCGCGCAATAGGAAGGCTCACCACGATGTCCAACGACAGAAGAACCCTGCTGACGGCCGTGGCGGTCAGCAGTCTGCTGGCCGCCGGGATCGGCGCCGTCGCGGGCAAGACCCTGCTCGCGCCCAAGGCGGCTCCGATCGCTGCGGAAGACCATGCCGACGAAAAGCCCCATGTCGGCATGACCGCCGAGCGCATCGCCGCCGACGGCATCCAGGTGATGACCCTGGCCGCCGGCGGGCTGGACGCGGCGATCTCCGCTCAAGCGACCGTGGCGGCGACGCCGAATGGCGCGGCGACCCTGGCCGCGCGGGCGGACGGGGCGATCGCGCGCATCCACAAGCGTCTGGGCGACCCGGTCGCGGCCGGCGAGGTGATCGCCACGATCGAGAGCCGCGACGCCGCCGCCATCAGCGCCGAGCGCAGCGCCGCCGCCGCCAAGGTCGCCGCCGCTCGCCAGGCTCTGGCCCGCGAGCACAAGCTGTTCGAAGCGAAGATCACGGCCCGACAAGACCTGGAGGCCGCCCAGGCCGAGGCGGCGATCGCCGAGGCCGAGCTGCGCCGCGCGACCAGCGCCAGCGCCGCCGCCGGCGTCAGCGGCAATGGCCGCACCCTGGCGGTGATCAGCCCGATCGCCGGCCGCATCACCGCCGCCAACGCCACCCTGGGCGCCTATGTCACGGCGGGCGCGGAGCTCTTCCGCGTCGCCGATCCGGGCCGCATCGAGATCCAGGCAGCGCTGCCCGCCGCCGACGCCCAGCGGGTCAGGCCAGGCGATGTGGCGGTCGTCGAGACCATCGACGGCCCCACGCCGGCGACCGTCCGCAGCGTGACGCCGGGGCTGAACGCCGAGAGCCGCTCGGCCACGGCGGTGCTGGTTCTGGCCGGTCCGGTCCCGACCCTGACGCCGGGCCAGGCCCTGCGCGTCCGCATCACCCCGCGCGGCGCCGCCGTCGCCAACGACCGCTTCGCCGCCCCCGACGAGGCGGTCCAGTCGGTCGACGGCGGCGAGGTCGTCTTCGTGCGGACCAGGACCGGCTTCGAGCCGCGCCCCGTGCGCGTCGGCCGGCGCGGCGGCGGCCAAGTCGAGATCGTTTCGGGCGTGAGCGCCGGCGACCAGATCGCCGGCAAGAACGCCTTCCTGCTGAAGGCCGAACTCGGCAAAGGGGAGGCGGAACATTGATCGGACGCGTCCTCGACCTTTCGGTCCGCTTCCGCTGGGCCGTCATCGCCCTGGTCACGCTGGTCGCGGCCCTGGGGGTCTACAACCTCGTGCGCCTGCCGATCGACGCGGTGCCGGACATCACCAACAAGCAGGTGCAGATCAACACCGTCGCCTCGGCCCTGGCTCCGGCCGAGGTCGAGAAGCTGGTGACCTTCCCGGTCGAGACGGCCATGGCCGGCATTCCGGGCCTGGAGTCGACCCGCTCAATCTCGCGCAACGGCTTTTCCCAGGTGACCATCGTCTTCAAGGAGAAGACCGACATCTACTTCGCTCGCCAGCAGGTGGCCGAACGCCTGACCGGGGTGCGCCAGAGCCTGCCGGCCGGCGCCGAGCCGGCCATGGGCCCGATCTCGTCGGGTTTGGGCGAGGTGCTGATGTGGACGGTGGCCTTCGAGCACCCTGGCGGCAAAGGCGCCCGACCTCAGGACGGCGCGCCGGGCTGGCAGAGCGACGGCGCCTACCTGACCCAGACCGGCGAGCGCCTGGCCGACGCCACGGCCCAGGCGGCTTATCTGCGGGAAGTGCAGGACTGGGTCGTCCGGCCACAGATGCGGGCGGTGTCCGGCGTGGCCGGCGTCGACTCGATCGGCGGCTTCGAGAAGCAGTTCGTCGTCCAGCCGGACGCCACGCGGATGGCGACTTACGGCGTCTCGTTCAGCGACCTGGCCAAGGCGCTGGAGGCGGCCAATCTGGCGGTTGGCGCGAACTTCGTCGAGAAGGGCGGCGAAGCGTTCCTGGTCCGCGCCGACGCCCGGCTGCGCACGATCGACGAGATCGCCGGCGCGACCGTGGCCAGCCGCGGCGGCGTGCCGGTCCTCGTCCGTGACGTCGCCAGCGTGCGCATCGGCGGCGCCCTGCGCACCGGCGCGGCGTCGGAGAACGGCGAGGAGGTCGTGGTCGGCACCGTGCTGATGCTGACCGGCGAGAACAGCCGCTCGGTGGCCCGCGCCTCGGGTGAAAAGCTGGCCGAAGTGGCCGGGTCTCTGCCGGCCGGCGTCAAGCTGCAGGTGGTCTATGATCGCTCCAAGCTGGTCGGCGCGACCATCCAGACGGTCGAGAAGAACCTGGCCGAGGGCGCGCTGCTGGTCGTCGTGGTGCTGTTCCTTCTGTTGGGGAATTTCCGCGCCGCCCTGATCACGGCGCTCGTCATTCCGCTGTCGATGCTGATGACCGCCATCGGCATGAACCGGCTGGGCGTGTCGGGCAATCTGATGAGCCTGGGCGCGCTGGACTTCGGCCTGATCGTCGATGGCGCGGTGATCATCGTCGAAAACAGCCTGCGGCGTCTGGCCGAGCGTCAGTCGCACGAAGGCCGCCTGCTGACCCTCTCCGAGCGCTTGACCGAGACCCGCGAGGCCGCCCGCGAGATGATCGGTCCCACCGTCTACGGCCAGGCGATCATCCTGCTGGTCTATGCCCCGCTGCTGACCTTCACCGGCGTCGAAGGCAAGACCTTCTCGCCGATGGCGATCACGGTGATGCTGGCCCTGGCGGGCGCCTTCGTGCTGTCGCTGACCTTCATCCCGGCCATGATCGCCCTGCTGATCCGGGGCAAGGTGGCCGAAAAGGAAGTGGCGGCGGTCCGCTGGACCAAGTCGCGCTATGCGCCGCTGCTGCGCCAGGCCGTCGCCCGTCCGTGGCCGGTGATCGGCGCGGCCGTCGGCCTCTTCGTCGCCGCGGTCGTCACCTTCGGGTTCCTGGGCCGGGAGTTCACGCCGCAGCTGGACGAGAAGGACATGGCCATCCAGGCCCTGCGCATTCCATCGACCTCGTTGGAGCAATCCTTGCGCATGCAAAGGCGGATCGAGCGGGAGATCGCGACCTTCCCGGAGGTGGCTTTCGTCTATTCCAAGACCGGCACGGCCGAGGTCGCCAGCGACCCCATGCCGCCCAACGCCTCGGACGCCTTCGTGATCCTCAAGTCGCGGAAGGAGTGGCCAGACAGGCGCGAGACCAAGGCCCAGCTGATCGAACGCATCGAGGCCAAGCTGGAAGGGCTGACCGGCAATGGCTACGAGTTCAGCCAGCCGATCCAGATGCGCTTCAACGAGCTGATCGCCGGGGTGCGCGGCGACGTGGCCGTCAAGGTCTATGGCGACGACCTGGAAGGCATGACCCGGACCGCCGAGCAGATCGCGGCCGTCCTGCGCACGGTGAAAGGGGCCGCCGACGTCAAGGTCGAGCAGACCTCGGGCTTCCCGACCCTGGACGTGATCCTGGATCGCGACGCCATCGGCCGTTTCGGCCTGACCGTCGAGGAGGTCGCCGACACCCTGGCGGTGGCGATGGGCGGCCGCGAGGCGGGGCTGGTGTTCCAGGGCGACCGCCGCTTCGACGTGGTGGTGCGCCTGCCTGACGCCGTTCGCAACGACCTGGACGCGGTCGGGGCCCTGCCGGTGATGCTGCCGAGCGGGGCGTCGGTCCCGATGCGTGATCTGGCCCGGTTCTCCTATTCGGAAGGCCTGAACCAGGTCAGTCGCGAGAACGGCAAGCGCCGGGTGGTGGTGCAGGCCAATGTGCGGGGCGCAGACCTGGGCGCGTTCGTCTCGACCGCCCAGCAGAAGGTGGAGGCGCAGGTCAAGCTGCCCAAGGGCGACTGGCTGGTCTGGGGCGGACAGTTCGAGAACCTGAAGGCCGCCCAGGCGCGCTTGGCGCTGGTCGTGCCGCTGTGCTTCCTGCTGATCTTCGGCCTGCTTTTTATGGCCCTGGGCGGCGTCGCGCCGGCCGCAGCGGTGTTTTCGGCCATTCCGCTGGCCCTGGCCGGCGGAGTGTTCGCCCTGGCGCTGAGGGGGATCCCGTTCTCGGTCTCGGCCGCTGTCGGCTTCATCGCGCTGTCGGGCGTGGCGGTGCTGAACGGCCTGGTGATGATGACCGCCATCCGTCAGCGGCTTGCCACCGGCCTGCCACTGGAGACGGCGATCATCGACGGCGCGGTGGAGCGGCTGCGGCCGGTGATGATGACCGGTCTGGTCGCCTCGCTGGGCTTCGTGCCGATGGCCCTGGCGACCGGGACCGGCGCGGAGGTGCAGCGCCCGCTGGCCACCGTGGTCATCGGCGGCCTGATCACCGCCACCGCCCTGACCTTGTTCGTGCTGCCGGCGATCTGCCGGTTCGTGCTGCGCGAGGCCAAGGCTGCGTAGTGGGAGGGGGCGTCAGGCTGTCCTGGCGCCCCCGTCTACTCAGTGGTGGGCCATGCCCGGCATCGGCGCGGCGCGGACCGGGGCGTCCAGCTTCAGCGGCGGGGCGTTGCGGAACTTCAGCACCAGCGGGACCTTGGCGCCGGCCTTCAGGGCGATGTTCGGGCCGATGATCATCAGGTGCTCGGCGCCCGGCTTGAGGGCCACGGGCTTGCCGGCCGGCAGGGCCACGCCGTCGGTCAGCTTGCGCATGCGCATGATGCCGTCGGTCATCGACATGGTGTGGATCTCGCCCTGCTTGGCGGCCGGGGTCTCGACGGCGACCAGGCGATCGTCGGCGCTGGCCGTCAGGGTGACGTAGCAGCCGCCGGCCAGGGCCCCGGGAGGGGCCGCGCGGCACCAGACATCGGTGGCGGCGACCTTGGGGGCGGCCAGGGCCGGGCCGGCGATCGTCACGGTAGCCAGAGCGGCAAGGGTCAGGGTCTTCATGGTCGGGCTCCGAAGGTCAGAAACGATAGGCCAGGCTGACGGACGCATTGCGCCCTGCGGCCGGCAGGATGTAGCGGGCCACGTGCACGTGGCTACCGGCGAAATAGTCCTTGTCGAGCAGGTTCTCGATATTCAGCTGCGCCTCCAGCGGCCGTCCCTGGACACTGAACCGCACGGTCTGCGTCAGGTCCAGCCGGACATAGCCTGGCAGGCGCGTGGTGTTGGCGCCGTCGGCGTAGCGGTCGCCCTGTGCGGCCACACCAAGGCCCGTACGCCAGCGGGCGTTCCACTGCATCTGGGCCCAGACGCTACCGGCGTCGCGCGCGACATTGGGGATGCGCCGGCCGGGATAGAGGCTGGCCGCCCGGTACTTGGCGTCGGTGTTGGCATAGGCGACGTTCAGCGACAGCCGCTCGGTGACCTGGCCGTTGACCGAGACCTCCAGCCCTTGCGAGCGCGCCTCGCCGCCGATCAGGAAGCGGCCGAAGAAGGCCGGATCGCCGGCGATCATGTTGCTGTGGTCCAGCCGGAACAGGGCCGCGTCGGCGCGCAGCCGGCCCTCGCCCAGCTCCAGCTTCCAGCCGACCTCGTACTGCTCTGAATGCCGCATCGGCGCGGACTGGCCCGACGTGTTCATCACCGGCTGGAAGGCGCTGCCGGTGCTGTAGCTGGCATAGAGGCTCTGATTGGGCGTCAGCGCATAGGTCAGGCCGAGCTTCGGCGACCAGCGCTGCTCGCTGACCGGCCTGACCACGCCGACCACGCCATAGGCCGAGTCCAGGTCGACATATTGCAGGCCGGCGACCAGGTTGAAGCGGCCGATCTCGATGCGGTCCTGCACGGTGACTAGCCAGCTCCGAGTGTCCTGGATCGTCAGGCTGCGCGGCAGGACGCCGGTCGGGGCGACGACCAGGCCGAAGACCGGGTTGTAGACATTGATCCGCGGATTGCTCGACGCTGGCACGGTCAGCGACGGCAGGTTCAGGTCCTCGGCATAGTACTCGGCCCCGACATAGAGGTTGTGGGTTGCCGCGCCGGTCCGGAGGACCGAGGTCGCCCCAAGCGCAAGCGAATCGATGATCCGCTTGCCGCCGGGCTCGTAGGCCGTGGCGCGGTTATAGGTCCCGGCCGGCTGTCCCGCAGCGATCGAGAACACCGAGTTGCGCACCGACGTCGTCTTGCCGTCCAGGTGGGTGTAGTCCAGCGACAGCCGGGTGGTGTCGGTCAGGCGATAGTCGCCGTGCAGGCTGTAGACGCGGTTGTCGGTCGTGGAGTCCGCGAACGGCTCGCCCAACTGGCGGTCGCGCGGCACGGCGACCACCTTGCCGTTCAGGGCGGGCAGGCCGAAGTCGGGATTGTAGGTCTGGTTGGTCGCCTCGAAGTCCAGCGCCAGGTGATAGCGGTCGCCGTCGGTCTTCGAGAGGCCCAGCTTGACGCCCTGCAGCTCGTCCTTGACGTGGCGCCACTCGCTTTCGGTCGAGTGGACCAGCACGACGCGGCCGGCGACGCCGTGGCGCTCGGACAGCACGCGGTTGACGTCGATCCAGGCCTCGCGGGCGTTGTGCGCGCCGACCCGCGCATAGGCGGTTCCGAAGTCGCGCATCTGCGGCGCCTTGGTGACCAGGGCCACCGTGCCGCCGGGCTCCGAACGGGTCGAGGCTGCCGCGCCTGGGCCGCGCAGCACCTGCACCTCGTCGACGAAGGCCGGGGTGAAGGCGTAGTTCGACAGCCGTGCGCCGTCGCGCAGGATGCGGCTGCTCTGGGTGCCGCTGTCGGCGATCGAGCCGCGCAGCACCACCACCTGCGAATGGCTGCCGCTGAAGCTGAGATCGGCCTGGGCGCCGGGCACGTTGCGCAGGGCGTCCAGCAGGGTCGTGCCGCCCTGGTCCAGGATGAGCGCCGTCGGCACGCTGGAGGTCGACATCGGCGTATCGAGATAGCTGGCCGGCGCGCCCAGCAGCAGGCTCAGGTCCTTGCGGACCTGGGTGATGGTCACCGACGAGACGGTGTTGTCTGCCTCGGTTTCGGCATGGGCGACGCTGGCCAGGATTAGCCAGGAGGCGGCAGTCAGCAGGAGCGCGCGGCGGGGCGAGAGCGGAGACATCGAGTTTCCAGTCATCAGAGGGTTTTGGTGTTGCGGGCGGCCGCGCGGCGTCGCCAGCGCAGCAGGCCCGTGACGAAGAGAGCAGTGGGCGCGAACCCGACCAGCACGCCCAGGATCCGCGTCGCCAGGCCGCCGACCGTGGCGTCGTGCAGCGGGCGGATCCAGGCGCTCACGGTGTTCGAGGCCGCGCTTCGTCGCAGGTCGTGCACGGCCAGCACCGCGCCCGAATATTGGTCGACGAAGACGTAGCTGGTCGGGAACCGCTGGGTCGGATCGCCGGGCGTCCGCAGGCGGATACGGAACACGCCATGACCCGGTCCCGGGACGTCGATCCAGGTCAGGCGCGCGTCCGGCAGGGCCGCATGCGCCGCCGCCAGCGCCCGGGCGACCGCGATCTGGCGGCCGCCCGTGTCGGTCGAGACCGGCGCGGGGATGGGCGTGACCGGAGTGACCAGCTTGCCCAGCAGCCAAGTGCGCTCGGCGGGCAGGGCCAGCAAGGCGCCGGTGGCCGACAGGATCAGCAGCAGAACCAGGCTCCAGAGGCCGACCAGCTTGTGCAGATCGTAAAGCCGCCGGATCAGCGAGGCGGGGCTCTTGTAGGCCAGGGCCTTGCGCCAGCTGCCGCGCGGCCACCAGACGATCAGGCCGGTGATCAGCAGGACCAGGGTCGCCACCCCGATCCAGCCGACCACGGCGTTGCCGAGCTCGCCCGCCAGCAGGTTGCGGTGGACGTCGTACAGCCAGGTCATCAGGTAGTCGCCCCACTGGGCCTGGCGCAGCACCTGGGTCCCGTCCGCTGAGAACCAGACCATCCGCGGATCCGCGCCGTGCCCGTGGCCATGGCCGTCGGCGGGCGAGGGCGGATAATAGCGGGCGGGGATGGCGCCAGGCCGGCCGGTGGCCTCGAATGACCACTTGCCGGTCTCGCCCGGCCACTGCGTCCGCGCCGTCCTCAGGGCCTGGTCCCAGGCGGGCGAGGACCAGCTGGGCGCAGGCGCGCTCGACGACGTCCGGACGCCCGGATGCAGCCAGCCGTCGATCTCGACATAGAACACCAGCGCCGACCCGGTGAGGGCCAGCACCAGGAACGGCAGGCCCAGGATCAGGCCCAGCCACAGGTGCAACTGGCGCAGCAGCGAACGGAAACGGGCCATGGTCAGGCTTTCGGCACGCGGAGACCTTTCCTTCGAGCGGGCTAGAACTTGCGCGACAGCGACAGTTCGACGCTGCGCGGTTCGCCCAGGAACAGCAGGTACGAGGAGTAGCCCGACCAGTCGGCATAGAGCCTGTTGGTCAGGTTGCGCCCGCGCAGGGTCAGGGTTCCGAACGGCGCCGTCCAGCCGATCGAGGCGTCCAGCGTCGTGAAGCCCGCGACCTTGGTGGTGTTGGCGTTCGAGGTGAAAAAGTCGCCGTTGTGCCGCACCGCTCCGGTCAGGGTGATCGGCAGGCCCTCCGGCGCGTAGGTCACGGCAAGATCCGCCAGCCTGCGCGCCACATTGGGCGGCCGCTTGCCCGAGCGGTCCGCGCCGCCGGCCTCGATCAGGGTGTCGAACTTCGGATCCAGGGCCGTGGCGCTGGCCTCGATCCGGATCTCCGGGGTCAGGCTCCAGTCCACGGCGGCCTCGACGCCGCGCGAGGTCTGGCTGCCGCCTTGCACCGAGATGGCGGGGTTGGCCGGATCGCGGGTCAGGATGTCGTCCTGGCGGATGTCGAACGCCGAGGCCGTCAGCTGCACCCGGTCGTCGAAGGCCAGGGTCTTGAAGCCGATCTCATAGGACCGGCCCATGCTGACGTCGAAGGCGGCGTTGGCGGCGCTCATGAACAGCAGGCCGCTGATCGGCGTCGCCGCCCGACTGTACTGGGCGTAGAGCTGGGTCTTGGGCGCCAGGTCATAGACCGCGCCGACCCGCCAGGAGATCGGGTCATAGTCCTGCGAATAGGTCGAGACCGCCGCGCTGGTGACGTTCAGCACCCGGCGATCCAGCTTGATGTCGTCCAGGCGAGCGCCGGCCACCAGCAGCAGGCGCGGCGTCAGGTTGAAGGCGTCGTCGACGAATAGCGCCCGCGACGTAACGTCGGCCCAGACGTCTTGGCGGGTGGCGAAATTGGCCGCCGTGTCGGCCGGGAAACGGCCGCGCACCGGGGCGAAGGGATCGACTGAGGCCGCCGAGCCGAACCGGCGGACGGTGAAGAAGTCCGTCTCGCCGATCTCCGCCCCCACCGTGAAGCGGTTGCGGCGGCCCAGCAGCGGGCCGTCATAGGCTGCGTGGACACGCTGGCTCCAGAACTGGTGGTCGTGGGCGATCAGCGAGGTCGCGCGGTCCAGCCGCCCGGTCGTGCGGTTGAAGCTGTAGTCGTCCGACCCACGCCACAGGCGATCGGCGTCGTACCAGCTGGTGTCGCCGACCAGGGTCCAGGCGTCACTCAGCCGGTAGGTGGTGCGGGCGCGCAGCCACAGGGACTGGGAGTCCATCAGCCCGTCTTCGACGTCGTAGTTGCGATAGCGCAGGGCCTTGTCCAGCACGAGGCCGGTCGAGCCCGACACCAGGCTGGAGGGCTCGCGCGCCGCCGCCGCCGACACCAGCGGCGTGCCGTAATAGGGGCTGGAGAAGCGGTCCTCGTAATAGTCGGCCGATAGCGTGATCGACAGCCGGTCGCTGGGGGCCAGCAACACGGCCAGATTGGCGCCGAAGGCTCGCGAGTCGGTGTCGTCGACCCAACCGCCCGAACGCGAATAGACGAGGTCGCCGCGCAGCGCGGCCTTGTCGCCCAGCGGGGCGTTGAGGTCGCCGGCCAGGCGATAGGTTTCGCGGCTGCCGGCGCTGGCCAGCACCTCGCCGAACCGCTTGTTCAGCACGGGGCGGCGAGGCACGAAGTTGATGGCGCCAGCCAGGGCGCCTTCGCCGGAGGTGACCGAGGCCGGACCCTTGATGACCTCGATCCGCTCGAACGACCAGGCGTCCCAGTTGCGCACCGCGACGTCGGAATTGGCCAGGCGCACGCCGTCGTGCAGATAGTTCACCGCCCGGTGGAAGCCGCGCATCGACACCGAACCGACCGAGCCGGGCAGGTTGCCCGAGGCCACGCCCGGCGCGGCGTTCATCGCCTCGATGGCGCTGCGCAGGCCCTGCCGCTGGAAGTCTTCCTGGGTCAGCACCGCGATGGCCGCCGGCGTCTCGCGCGCGGTCAGGCCCAGGCGGCCCGTGACCTCGGCCTGGAGGTTGAACTGTCGGGCGGTGATGGTCACGCCGTCGAGGGCGGTGGATTGGGCCTCATCCAGGGTGTCGGCGTGGGCCAGGCTGGCGCAGGCCAGCGCGCTGGTGGCGAGCAGAAGGGACTTCATGGGTTTTGACAGGTCCTTCGACCGCGCGGCGGCGGTCGTCATTGATCCGCGACGCGCGCCGACGAAGGGCGCGCGGGCTTGCGAACCGGCCAGACGTGGCCGGCGTCAGATCAGGACGCTGGGAGGACCCGTGGGCGGCGGCGGGGGGGCGGCGAGGCCCCGGCCGGGAGCGATCGCGCGCGCAGGCGGGGCGATCGGTTCGAGATAGGCGACGGTGACCGCCTCGCCGACGGCGGCGACGACCGGCGGCGGCACGGCGGCGCCCTGGGCGGCGAACGGACAGGGGACGTCATGGGCGGGCTTGCCGCGCTCGTCCTGATGGCCGTCCAGCCCATGGCCGGGATCGACCATCCGGGCGCCGTCGCCGGTGCAGAGCACGATGGCGAAGCCCAGGCCGTCGCGCGGCTCGATCCCCGGCATGAAGCCCGCCGGGATCATGATCTTCAGCGCAATAGCCAGCGTCGCGAGCACCAGGAAGGCGTCGCGCGCAAGCAGTCTCGCGGTGGCGATCAGACGATTCACGAGGGCGGCTTTAACGCAAAGCACCGCGCCTGTCTTGAACAGGACGCTCGGCATTTGACCTTAAGGGGAGGGGTGTCAGACCGTGTCGACGCCTTGTGCAAGGCGGTGAATTTGGGCGTCTGATAGCGGGTGGTGGCGGAGAGGGTGTCCGTCGGTTTGTGATGATATCTATCAATATCTTACGCATGTACGTCACTCACCCACATTTCTACATACATTTACCATGGTGCTTTTGGGGTAATTTACGCCCTTGTATCGCCGACAATGAGGAAATTACTACCAAATCGTGACGTCAGGTCCGAGGGCGATTGTCAGCGGTCGAAAGGCGATTGCAGCGAGTAGATGGAACTCCTTCGGCGCTTTTGCGCAACCTGAAGATCTCGCGCATCATCCGGGGAAACGCGCTAGCGCCAAAGGCGCTTGGGTGGCGGCAGCGACTTCGCACCCTCCGCGTATGCCCCAGTCGCCGCGGGGAACCGACTGGAACATCCGACTCCGGATAGGTGTGCTGATTTGCAGTCGCGATCTAAGGTAAAGATTTGAAATTTATAGGTATATATGGGGTCGGAAAAGCGCATTGAAATTCAATGCCGGCGATATATCCGAAAATAACCCAATTTTTCGCCAGGGTTTCTTTTCTTTCGATCATGCCATGTCTGAGGTCTTCCGTCGAGGATTGTGATGTGAGGTGCAATAATCGACAAACTCATTTGACTGGATTGGTTGAGCTGCTCTCGACGTCTTGGGTGACGGCAAGATTGAAACGACCGGCCCGTGAGGGCCTTACGCGCTTGTCTGCACACTGGATTTTCCCGGCCCTACGCTAGGCGCGCCAGCCGGTCGAAGGCGGAAAGTCTTTCTTTTTCTATCCCGTAGCTCTCCCTAGCGCCGGCCACGCTTGCGGCTAGCGGCCATGGGCGCAAGCTCGGTCATGGACGACCACTTGCTTGATTTCGAGATCCGGCCGGGTCGGATCGGCAGCGATGCCAGCCGGCTCGTGGGGCGGAGCCAGAGGCTGTCGCGTGTGGTCGCAAAGCCGGTCCGTGCGCGTTCGCGATCGGGTGGTCGGGGCGTGGCGCGACACTCGGATTCACCGGGGCGCTGCTCCCGGATCGGCCGAGGTCAGGACGCGGCCAACACCATGAAGTTTCGAGGCGGGCAGGCGGGGTCTCGGCGAGTGGTCGTCAAGACGCGCATCGCCACCCTGAAGGTCGGCAGCAAGGCGGCCGGGGCCCATCTGCGCTACCTGGTCCGCGACGGCGTCACCAAGGATGGTGAGCCCGCCAAGCTCTATGACCGGGAAGGCGAGGGTGTCGACGGCGGAGCCTTTACCGCACGTGGCGCCGGCGACCGCCACCAGTTCAGGTTCATTGTCTCGCCAGAGGAGGCATCCGACCTTGCCGACACGCGGGCCTATACGCGTGACCTGATGGGGCAGATGGAGCGGGACCTCGGAACGCGCCTCGACTGGGTGGCCGTGGACCACTTCAATACCGGCCACCCGCACAGCCACATCGTGGTTCGGGGCAAGGACGAATTCGGCAAGGATCTCGTCATCGCTCAGGATTACCTCACCCAAGGCCTTCGCTATCGCGCCCAGGATCTGGCGACCCTGGAGCTGGGGCCGCAGACCGAGCAGGAGATCGCCCGCAAGCGCCAGGCCGAGATCACCGCCGAGCGCTACACCGACATCGATCGCAGTCTCGTCGCTGGCATGACTGCGGAGCGGACCGTGGATGTACGGCCAGCCCCCGGCCAAGTCCGCGCCGACATTGACGCTTCCTTGCGCCAAGGACGCCTAAAGGCTCCGGAGCGGATGGCGTTGGCCGAGCAGATTTCTCCCGGTGTCTGGCGACTTTCAAAGGATCTGGAGCCAACCCTGCGAAGCATGGGCGAGCGAGGCGACATCATCCGCGCGATGAGCCGCGCAGTGAGCCGCCAGGGACGCGAAGCCGCACCAGAGGCTTTCGTGATCGATCCGACTGGTGGGGACGCTAGGCCAAAGGTCGGACGGGTCATCGACAAAGGTCTCGGTGACGAGCTGAGCGACCGTATCGCCCTCGTGGTCGACGGCATCGATGGGCGGGTTCGTCACATCGAGGTCGATGGGGACACCGCCGCCGACATCCGCATCGGCTCGATTATCGAGACGGGCGCCAAGCCTGCCAGTCGCCCCGCCGACCGCACCGTCGCCAGTCTTGCCGAGGATGGCGTCTATCGACCCAGTGTCCACCGCCAGCAGCTTCTGAGCGGGGAGATGAATCTGCCGCCCGGTGCGGACGCTGACGATCTTGTGCAAGCGCATGTGCGGCGCCTTGAGGCGCTGCGGCGGGCCGGCGTGGTCGAGCGGTGGAGTGACGATGCCTGGAGCATCCCGAAGGACTTTACCGCCCGCGCCGAGGCCTTCGAGCAAGCTCAGGGGCGCCGGGCTCAGGTACGGTTGCTGTCAGCCTTCGACCTGGAAAGTCAGATCCGCAGCGATGGCGCCACCTGGCTCGACCGTCAGCTCATCGGCAAAGGGGCGCTGGAGATTGCACCGCAGGGATTTGGCGGGGAGGTGGAGCGCGCTCTGGATCGGCGCCGCGAAATGCTGATCCGTCAGGGCCATGCCGCGCGCGGGGCGGACGGCGTCTGGCGGGCCGCCCCTGGTCTGCTGAGCAAGCTGGAGCGTCAGGAGGTGAGGCGGCGGGGTGAAGTCATGGCCAGGGAGAAGGGCTTGCCGTTCCGCATGCCTGAGTCAGGCGAGCGTGTGCAAGGCAAGCTAGTCGACAGCGTTCAGATGGCCTCGGGCAAGTTCGCGGTCATCGAGAACAGCAGGGAGTTCAGCTTCGTCCCCTGGCGGCCGGCGATGGAGCGCTATCGGGGGCAGGAAATCGCCGGGACGGTGGAGATGGGCGGCAACGTCTCCTGGCAACTGGGGCGCGGCAAGGGCCTGGGGCTCTAACGCTCGGGTGGCTCGTCGCCGCCCAGGGTTTGCTCGCCGGGCTCGAAGGCCTGATCGGCCAAGGATGTGCCGCTGGTCAGGCGGCGGCTCAGGGCATGGATGAAGTTGCCGTAGCGTTTTTGCCCCAGCGCCCGCGTCGCCGGCTCGTCGGCGGCCGAGACCAGGGGCGTTGTCCCGAGCCAGGTGCGGATGAAGATCGCCAGGGCCTCGTTGCCGACCTGGGCTTCGCGCTCGAGCCGCTCCATGTGCTTGTTCATCCGATCGAGCCGCCGCAGCAGCGCGGCCTCGGAGCGCTCGGCCCCGTCGGGCGACAGGAACCGTAGAGCGAGTTCGTGGAGTGGCGAACAGATCAAGGCCTTCCTGGCGGAAGCGCCGCCCAACATACAACTGGCGCTCATGTTGGCGTTGGAGACGGGTCAGCGGCAGGGTGACCTCCTCCGGCTGCAATGGTCGGATATCGAGGACGGGATCTTGCACCTGAAGCAGTCCAAGACCGGCGCCGTCGTCGCGGTGCCGATCAGTCGCGCGCTGCAGGAACATCTTGATGCGGCGCCGGGCGAGCACAGCGGTCCTATCCTGCGGTCTGAAACAGGGCAGCTATGGACCAATCCGCGCGCGGCCCTTCGGTCGGCCTGGGCGCACGTTCGCCAGCGCTCTGGCATCAAGGACATCACGTTCCATGATCTGCGCGGCACGTTCGTGACCCGCAAGCTGTCAGAGGGATGGTCGCCGACCGAGGTCGCCATGTGCACGGGGCACACGCTTCGCGATCTCGCCTCGCTCGACGTCTATGCCGACCGGAAGGTGATCGCGCGGCGGACGGCTGAGCGATTGGCAGCGAGGCACCTTACTGTTTGATCGCCCACCGACTAGAACGTCTGCACGGGTCCGGGTTCACCAGGACAAGCGACAAGGAAAGCTGGACTGTCGAGCAATGCCAGTGCGCGGGTGGTAGCTCAGAACCGCCTTCGAAGTATTTGGGGCGCGAGGCCTAAAGAGTTGTCGCGATTTCTCGCGACACGCGAGAAATCCAAACGTGCCGAGCGGAAGGTGCGGACGTGCATTTAGTTACAGTCCAAACGGCAAAGATAGCTGAACTAGTGTGGAAATGGCCGTCTTGGTCCAGTAGGGCGCCTGCCAATAGGGCGCGCAATGTGCCTTGAACGCGCAAGAATCGCTGCGTTGCGAAAAAAGGTTGGTTAACAAACACGACGAGCGGTTGTTTGCGGAACGTTGATTTAGTAAAGGCTTCCTAAATCATCGGGCAAAGACCCGGACACATACACTGGTGGGGACCACGTGCTGATCGTATCTAATCCGTCAGCGGATCAGCGAACCTGCGCCGTGAAAGCGTCGCCGGTCGCCAAAGATCCGCTTAAGCGAGCGATGGATATTCTGGTCGCGGGCGGCGCATTGCTGTTCTTCGCGCCGCTCCTCGCGCTCGTCGCCGTCCTGATCAAGCTGGAATCGCCCGGCCCGGTGATGTTCCGGCAGTCCCGTGGCGGACTTAATGGCCAAGCCTTCACGATCTTCAAGTTTCGCTCGATGCGGTGCCAGGAGAACGGGGCGAAGGTCGTACAGGCCAAGCGTGACGACGACCGCATCACCACGCTCGGTCGTATCATCCGCAAGACGAGCATCGATGAGCTTCCCCAGCTTCTCAACGTGCTGAAAGGCGACATGTCTATTGTCGGTCCGCGTCCACATGCCCTGGCGCATGACGAGCAGTACGGCGCAGTGATCGCCAACTATCACCTACGCTTCCGTGCTCGCCCCGGTCTGACCGGTCTTGCCCAGATCAAGGGCTTGCGCGGTGGTACTAGCGCGATCGAGGCGATGGCCGCCCGCATCGATGCGGACAACGAGTACATCGAGCGCTGGACCCTGGGTGGCGACGTCAAAATCCTGCTGATGACCGTGCCACACCTGCTGATGGCCGAGAACGCCTACTAACAATCTGATCCGAGTATTGCTGTGATTGCGGAGTGCATCGTGCTCCGCAATCACAGCACTGCGCGCAATATCAATCAGCGAGCCTCTCGATGTTCTCCGCGCCCCGCGCCGATCTCGTTGCGAATACCGCCGCGTATGAAAACGAACCGCTGGTCAAGGCGACCGGCTTCCGCGAGTACGATGCGCGCTGGCTGTTTGGCCCTGAGATCAACCTGCTGGGCGTGCAGGCCCTGGGCCTGGGCCTTGGGACTTACATCCACGAACTGGGCCAGCCGAAGATCGTGGTCGGCCACGACTTCCGCTCCTATTCGACCTCGATCAAGAACGC
>CAZRPD010000007.1:0-43862 GCA_964601775.1 uncultured Caulobacter sp.
CCTCGCGGCCCGGATTGCCCAGCGACGAGGTGCTGAGCCAGGTGCTGTTCGGTTGGTCGGCGGCTCAGCTGTCGCCGATCGAGGCCGCGCAACTGGCCTCGGCCCTGGCCGCCATGGCCGGCGGCGGCGGCTTCGACGTGATCGGCAACCTGCGCAGCTTCGCCCGCCTGGATCGCCTGGCCTTCGCCGAAAGCGCCACCGGCATGACGGTGTCTGGCGGCAAGTACGTGACCGACGACGTCTATCTGGAAATCATCGGCGGCGGCCGCGAAGGTCCTGCGGCGCAGGTCGAATGGCGCGTGCGTCGGACGCTGTCTCTGGTGTCCAGAATCGGCGGCCAGAACGACGCGAAGCTTTCCGTTCGCTGGCGAAAGGACTACTAGAGTCGCAAGGCTGTTGCGCGGGCGACCGGTTACCTCCGTTGAGGTGAGCACAATTTACCCGCGGCCCTTGGTTATCGTGACTGAGGGAGGATCAGCGTTTCATGCGTCTCAATTCGGAAGATCGCGCGGTCCTCGACCTCATCGCGCGGGACGGCGGCCGCATCGTCGATCGCGCCGTGGACTGGTGCGCAATCAATTCCGGCAGTCGCCATCTGGCGGGCCTGGAAAACCAGCGGCAAATCCTGCTCGACACGGTCGTCAGCCTGCCGGCCGCGCCGGTCGAGATTCCGCTGTCGCCGTCGCGCGAGATCGCCGCCGACGGCCGCGAGACCGAGTTCGCCCATCCCTCGTGCCTGGCCATCGTCGTGCGACCCGAGGCGCCGGTGCAGGTCGTGCTGACCGGCCACTACGACACCGTCTATCCCGAGACGAGCGCGTTTCAGCTGGTCCGCACCCGTCCGGACGGCGCGCTGCACGGGCCGGGAATCGCCGACATGAAGGGCGGGATCTCGGTGATGCTGGCGGCGTTGGAGGCGTTCGAACGCCATCCAGACGCGGCCCAGGTCGGCTATCGCGTGCTGCTGTCGCCCGACGAAGAGATCGGTTCGATCGCCTCCGGCCCGGTGCTCGCCGACTTTGCCCGGCGCGGCCATGTCGGCCTGACCTATGAGCCGGCCCTGGCCGACGGGGGACTGGCCTCGGCGCGCAAGGGTTCGGGCAATTTCCACATCGTCATCCATGGCCGCGCGGCCCATGCCGGCCGTGACTTCGCCGCCGGCCGCAACGCGGTGATCGGCGCAGCGCGGGTGGCCGAGGCCCTGCACGGGCTGAACGGCCAGCGCGACGGCGTGACGGTCAATGTTTCGCGCATCGACGGCGGTGCGCCGCTGAACATGGTGCCCGACATCGCCGTGGTCCGCTTCAACGTCCGCTTTCCGGAAGCGCAGGCCGCCGCCTGGTTCGAGGGCGAGGTCGCCCGCATCGTCGCAGGCGTCAGCGACGATCTGCACGCCCATCTGCACGGCATGATCACCCGCGGCGCCAAGCCCTTCAACGCCGCTCAGCAGCGGCTGTTCGGGGCTGTGAAGGATGTCGGGGCGCTGCTGGGCCAGGACATCACCTGGAAGCCGTCCGGCGGGGTCTGCGAGGGCAACAACCTGTTCGCGTCCGGCCTGCCCAATGTCGACACCCTGGGCGTGCGCGGCGGCGATATCCACAGCGAGGCCGAGCACGGCTTTCCCGAAAGCTTCGTCGAGCGCGCCCAGCTTTCGGCCCTGATCCTGATGAAACTGGCCGGCGGCGAGATCGACGCCAGGGCGATTCGCCAGGCCATGGAGTACGCGTAAGATGCTTGTCGTCCGTCCCGCCGGCTCCGCCGATTTCGACGCCCTGATGGAGCTCGCTGAGCTCTCCGGCCGGGGCTTCACCAGCCTGCCCGAGGACGAGCCCACGCTGCGCGCGCGCTTGGCCCTGTCCGAAGCCAGCTTCCAGGCCGGCGTCGCGCCGCCGGAGGCCTGGTACACCCTGATGCTGGAGGACCTGGAGGCCGTGTCGATCGAAGGCGTGGCCGGCGTCAAGGCCGGCGTGGGCCTCAAGCGTCCGCACTTCTCGTTCCGCGTCGTGACCCTGGCCCAGTCGTCGCCCACCCTGGAGATGCGCTTCGACCATAGCGCGCTAGTCCTGGTCAACGAATGCGCCGGCTGGTCGGAGGTCGGTTCGCTGTTTCTGCGGCCTGAGAAGCGCAAGGGCGGGGCGGGGCGCTTGCTGGCCCAGTCGCGCTACATGCTGATCGGCATCGAGCCGCAGCGGTTCGCCGAGATGGTGCTGGCCGAGCTGCGCGGCTGGTTCGACGACGATGGCCGCTGTCCGTTCTGGGACCACGTGGCCAGCAAGTTCTTCCGGCTGGAGTTCGACCAGGCCGACCTGATGAGCGCCTCGACCGACGGCCAGTTCATCCTGGATCTGTCGCCGCGCCACCCGATCTATACCGAGCTGCTGCCGGACTCGGCGCGCGAGGTGATCGGCCGCGTCCACCGCGACGGCGAGGCGGCGCGGGCCATGCTGGAGCGCGAGGGCTTCCGCTATCAGGGCCTGATCGACCTGTTCGACGCCGGGCCGACCGTGGCCTGTCCGCGCGACGACATCCGCACGGTGCGCGACGCCAAACGGCTGCGGGTGAAGCTCGGCGAGGATGCGTTCGGCGAAGAGGCGCTGGTCTCGACCGGCGCGGTGTCGCGCTTCCGGGCCGTGCGGGCGCCGGTGCTGATCGATGGAGAGACCGCCATCCTGGGCCGCGAGGCGCTGGACGCCCTGGGCGTGCGGGACGGCGACATGGTGCGGGTGAAGGCATGAGCGGCGTGTTCATCGACGGCAAGTGGCGCGCGGGGCGTGGTGCGGAGCTGGTCTCGACCGACCCGGCGAGCGGCGACGTGGTCTGGCGCGAGGCGACCGCGGACGCGGCCGACGTCGCCGAAGCGGTCGAGGCCGCGCGGCAGGCTTTCCCGGACTGGGCCGACCGGCCGCGCGGCGACCGCATCGCCGTCCTGCGTCGCTACAAGGACATCCTGGTCGAGCGCACGCCGGCCTTCGCCGAAGCCCTGAGCCGCGAGACCGGCAAGACGCTGTGGGAGACCAAGGCCGAGCTGGCCTCGATGGCCGGCAAGGTCGATCTCTCCATCCGCGCCTATGATGAGCGGACTGGCGTGACCGAGACCGCCATGCCGTTCGGCCGCGCCGTGCTGCGTCATCGGGCCCATGGGGTGATGGCGGTGCTGGGGCCGTTCAACTTCCCGGGTCACCTGCCGAACGGCCACATCGTCCCTGCGCTGCTGGCGGGCGACACTATTGTGTTCAAGTCTTCCGAAGAGACGCCCCTGGCTGGCCAGCTGATGGTCGAGGCGCTGGAGGCAGCCGGTGTTCCAGCCGGTGTCGTCAACTTGGTGCAGGGCGGCCGCGAGACCGGTCAGGCGCTGATCGCTCAGGAGATCGACGGGCTTCTGTTCACCGGCTCGGCCGCGGCCGGGACTTTCTTCCGCCGCCACTTCGCCGATCGGCCCGACGTGATCCTGGCCCTGGAGCTGGGCGGGAATAACCCGCTGGTGGTCTGGGACGCCGAAGACGCCGAGGCCACGGCCGCTCTGGTCGTGCAGTCGGCCTTCATCACCACGGGCCAGCGCTGCTCGTGCGCCCGGCGACTGATCGTGCCGGACGACGCCTTCGGCCGCGCGGTGATCGAGGCGACCGCGGCCCTGGCCGACCGGCTGACCATCGGCCCCTGGAATGGTTTGGGGAACGGGCAGGGCGAGGCCTTCATGGGTCCGTTGATCTCGGCCCGCGCCGCCAACGCCGCGCGCGCCGTGGCTGACACCATGGGTGGCGAACGCATCCGGTCGTTGGCTGCGGTCGAGGGGCTGAGCGAGGCCTTCGTGACGCCCGGGATCGTCGACGTCACCGGCGTCGACCCCCCCGACGAGGAGCTGTTCGCCCCGTGGCTGCAGGTGCGCCGCGTCGCCAGTTTCGACGACGCCCTGAAGGCCGCAAACGCTACGCGTTACGGCCTTTCGGCTGGTCTTATCTCTTCTGAATCAAAGCGTTGGGATCAGTTTCTGAACCGCATCCGCGCCGGTGTCGTGAACTGGAACCGGCCCACCACCGGCGCGGCCGGGTCGATGCCGTTCGGCGGCCTGGGCGCTTCGGGCAACCACCGCCCCAGCGCCTATTACGCGGCCGACTACTGCGCCTATCCGGTGGCCAGTTTCGAAGCCGAGGGCGTCACTGATACCTTGAAGGATATCAAGGGTCTGCGCGCATGAGTTCGGCGGTCGAAGCCAATTGCGACGGCCTGGTCGGGCCGACCCATTCCTATGTCGGTCTCTCGCCCGGCAACCTGGCCAGCACCAGGAACGCCGGCGAGGTCTCCAACCCGCGCGGCGCGGCGCTGGAGGGCCTGTCCAAGATGCGGCGCCTGGCGGATCTGGGCATCCCTCAGTTCGTGCTGCCGCCACACGAGCGCCCGGCCGTAAGTCTCTTGAAGTCGCTGGGCTTTTCGGGATCGGATGAGGCGGTGATCGAGACCGCCTGGAAGGACGCGCCGGCCCTGGCGGCGGCGGCCTGTTCGGCCTCGCCGATGTGGGCCGCCAACGCCGCCACGGTGACGCCCAGCGCCGATACGGACGACGGCCGCGTCCACTTCACGCCGGCCAATCTGCTGACCAATCTGCACCGCAGCCTGGAAGGCCCGCAGACCACGCGCGCCCTGCGCCGGCTGTTCCCGGACGAGACGCGCTTCGCCGTCCACGACCCGCTGCCGGCCCAGCCGCACTTCGCCGACGAAGGCGCAGCCAACCACGTGCGGCTCTGCGCCGACCACGGCGCGCCGGGCGTCAATCTGTTCGTCTGGGGCCGCGAGGCCTGGGGGCAGTGGGACGGTCGCTTTCCCGCGCGCCAGACCCGCGAGGCCTTCGAGGCCATCCAGCGTCGCCATGGCGCGGCGCGGGCGGTGTTCCCGCAGCAAGGCAAGGCGGCGATCGAGGGCGGCGCGTTCCACAACGACGTGGTCTGTGTCGGCACGCGCGAGTGCCTGTTCTTCCACGAACGGGCCTTCGACGACCGCGCCTTGATGGAGCGCCAAGTCCGCGCCGCCGCCGAGGATCTGTTCGAGCCGGTCTTCGTCGAGGTCTCCGAGGCCGACCTGCCGATGGCCGATCTGGTGGCCAGCTACCTGTTCAATTCCCAGCTGCTGGTCGTTCCCGGCGAGGACCGCTTGGTGCTGCTGGCCCCGGCCGAGACGCGCGACAACCCGCGCGCCTTCGCTGTCGCCGAGGGGCTGGCCTCGTCTAACGGTCCGATCGGTCGGGTCGAGTATGTCGACGTGCGCCAGAGCATGCGCAATGGCGGCGGACCGGCGTGCCTGCGCCTGCGCGTGGTGCTGACCGATGAGGAGCTGGAGGCGGCCAATCCCGCTCAGCGCTTCACGCCCGCACTGCACACGACGCTCGCCGACTGGATCACCCGCCGCTATCGCGACCGCCTGGCGCCGGCGGACCTGGCCGATCCGCTGCTGCTGACCGAGAGCCGCGAGGCGCTGGATGAGCTGACCCAGATCCTCGACCTGGGCGGCGACTTCTATCCCTTTCAGCGCTAGCCGCGGATCGTCGCCAGGGCGTCGGGGAAGCGGCGCGACAGCGGAACCTCGAGGTCGCCCAACTCGACGGCGTAGTCTCCGGAGCCCTCGGGCTTCAGGCCCGTGACGCGCCCGGGATTGACCAGCCAGGACTTGTGGCTGCGCACGAAACCGTGCGGCGCCAGGCCCTCCAGCACCGCGCTCAGCGACGAGCGGGTCAGCGGGCGGCGGCCATCGGCCAGCACGAATTCGGCGTAGTTGCCGGCCGAGCGCACGGCCAGAATCTCCGACACCGGGACCCGGATCATCCGCGCGCCGTCGTGGATGTCGAACGTGGCGGGCGCGGCGAGCGCGGGGGTCTCGGCGGGCTTGTGGGCGCCGCGGCGCAGCGCCACCCAGAAGATCACCGTCGCCATGCCGTACGACAGCATGTCCTTGCGAAACTCGTAGGGGAACTCGGTCGAGAGCGGGCCGAAGTCGTAGCGCTCCTGCAGCAGATGCCAGTGCGCCCATGTCCGCAAGACCACGAAGCCGGCGACATGCAGCGCTGAATAGACCAGCACCGCCACAAGATGCGCCGGAGCCGCCAGCCACCAACGGGGCTCGGTGCGCGCCGTCCACATCGCCATGCCGGCCGGAATGCCGAACAGGCAGAAGATCGTCAGCGCGCTGCTGACCTCCCAGATCATCGGCGCGATCAGGCCCAGCCTTGGGGCGTCGTGCTGGATGGTCAGGACATTGATAAAGGCGAAGGCGGCTACGATGGCCATGCCCAGCAGCCAGGCGCGCTTGAGCCATATCCGCTCTTCGCCGGTCATCCCTGAAAAGACGCCTTTGAGCCCGGATGGTCTGCCGGATGTCCCGGCCAGCGCCCGCTGATCCCCCGACGCTTGGCCGCTCCGGGCGGCGTGGGTCACGTCGTCGGCAACGCCTTTCAAGCTGGACGCCCCTTGATGACCACGACCGCCGTCCCCCTGGAGCGCCGCTACGACCTGGACTGGATCCGAGTCGGCGCGTTCTTCCTGCTGATCCTCTACCACACCGGCATGTTCTACGTGCCGTGGGAGTGGCACGTGAAGACGCCCCATGTGGTCGAGGGGCTGATGCCGGTGATGCTGCTGACCAATCCCTGGCGGCTGACCCTGCTGTTCCTGGTGTCAGGCGCGGCGACGCGGTTCATGGCCGACAAGACCACGGTCGGAAAGCTGACCTGGGCGCGGATCGCGCGTCTCTTGCCGCCGCTGCTATTTGCGATGTTCGTGATCGTGCCGCCGCAGTCTTACTACCAGATCGTCGAGTACATCGCGGCCCATCCTGGTACGCCGCTGAGCGTCGAAAACTTCTGGATCCGCTACGTCACCGCCTCCGGCCATTGGTGCGGCATGGACGGCGAGTGCCTGGTCACCCCGACTTGGAACCACATGTGGTTCGTCGCCTACCTGCTGTTCTACGCCCTGGTCCTGGCGGCGATCCTGCTGGTCTGGCGCAGGGCGGGCGAGCACATCCAGGCCGGCGCCGAGCGCGTGCTGAAGGGCTGGGGTCTGTTCGTATGGCCGATCCTGTTCCTGGGTCTGGCGCGCGCCCTGCTGATCCGGTTCGGCGAAACCCACGCCCTGGTCGGCGACCACTATGTGCACGCCGTGTCGTTCAGCGCGTTCCTGCTGGGCTTTGGCCTGGCGAAGTCGGAGATCCTGCGCGACCGCTTCACGGCCGTGCGCTGGCCGGCGCTGATCCTAGCGTTTGCCGCCTGGGCCGGGTGGGCCAGCTATGTCTGGGTCTATCGCGCCGACAGCGCCGTTCCGCCCCAGCCGCTGATCCAGACGATGCGCTTCGTGTTCGCCGCCGATACCTGGTGCGCCATCGTTGCGATCCTGGGCTTTGGGGCCAAACACCTGAACCGAGGAGGGCCGGTGCTGCGCTACCTGACCCTGGGTGTCTTCCCATTCTATCTCGTGCACCAGACCCTGACCGTGGTCATGGCCCATCACCTGGCCAAGCTGGGCCTGCCGCAAGGGTTTGAGGGCGCGATCTTGGTGGTAGGGACGTTCGCCGGCTGCTTCGCAACCTACGAGGCCGTGCGGCGCATCCCCGTTGTGAGGGCTCTATTTGGCCTGAAAGCCTAGTGCGAAATCCGGGGGCGCAGCTTGTAGAGGCCGTGGTCGAACGACTCGAAGATCACGGCCGTCTGCGGGTGGCCGACCGGCTCACCGCTGTCGTCGGGCAGCAGGTTCTGCTCGGAGACGTAGGCGACGTAGCTGTTGTCCTCGTTCTCGGCCAGCAGATGGTAGAAAGGCTGGTCCTTGGTCGGCCGGATGTCCTCCGGGATCGACTCCCACCACTCGTCGGTATTGGCGAACACGGGGTCGACGTCGAACACCACGCCCCGGAACGGGAAGATGCGGTGCCTGACGACCTGGCCGATCGCGAATTTGGCGAGTCTCGAGTTCATGGCGTTCAGGATACCCAGCGCACCTGACTGAAACCTGAACGGTGAGACTTCCGAACCCGGATGACAAGCGGGCGCCTTCCGCCACGCGAGTCGCATGCTATGGTCTCGTTGAAGTGAGGCTTCGCAACCGTATGCGGGGCCTGCGAGACAGGTAGAGACCATGTCGGACGCGCCCCGCGCGCCCGGCGCCCCGAACGGACGGCGCCGGCGGTCTCAGGACGACGCTGCGTGCTACGCGGCGCTGGATCTGGGGACCAACAACTGCCGCCTCCTGGTGGCCACGCCTTCGCCGCGCGGGTTCCGCGTCGTCGAGGCCTATTCCCGCATCGTGCGCCTGGGCGAGGGCCTGTCGCAGACTGGCCAGCTCTCAGAGGCGGCCATGGACCGCTCGCTGGCGGCCCTGAAGGTCTGCGCCGAGAAGATCCGCCGCCGCAAGGCGCTGCGCGTCAAGGCGGTGGCGACCCAGGCTTGCCGCGGCGCGACCAACGGGCCTGACTTCGTACGCCGAGTGCATGAGGAAACCGGCCTCAAGCTACAGATCATCAGCCCGCGCGAGGAAGCCCAGCTGTCGGTCGCCGGCTGCATGAGTCTGTTCGACCGCGAGCAGGACGCGGCCCTGGTCGTCGATGTCGGTGGCGGCTCGACCGAGCTGTCCTGGGTCGACCTGAAGGGGGGCGGCCTGGACGCCAAGCCGCGCCAGTTCGCCGCCTGGAAGCTGCCGATCAAGGCCTGGCTGTCGATCCCGGTCGGGGTCGTGACGCTGGCCGAACGCTTCCCCGAAGGCGAGCGCGCCGATCCCCTGTGGTTCCGCGCCATGGTCGACGACGTCAAGGCGCGGATCGCGGACTTCCCGCACGCCGAGCCGATGCGCCAGATCTTCGCGGAGGGCAGGGCGCATCTGGTCGGCACGTCTGGCGCGATCACCAGCCTGGCCGGGCTGCACCTTGGCCTCCCGCGCTACGACCGCAATGTCGTCGACGGCCTGTGGATGAACCGTACCGACTGTGAGGCGGCGTCCGAACGCCTGCAAGGACTGACCGCCGCCGAACGGGCGCTGGAGCCGTGTATCGGGGCGGATCGGGCCGATCTGGTGCTGGCAGGGGCGGCCATTCTGCAGGCCGTTCAGGAGCTGTGGCCATGTTCGCGCGTGCGTGTGGCCGACCGAGGGCTTAGAGAGGGGCTTCTGATGTCCCTGATGTCCGACCAGCAGAAGCGCCCGAGGCGGCGCCGTCGCGGTGGCGCATCCAAGAAACCGGAAGCCGCATGAGCGACGAAGAACCGCCCCGCAAGCGCATGGTCAAGCCGCCGGCCGGGGGCACCGAAGGCGGCCGCGCCAAGCCCGCGCGCCTGAAGACCGCCTATGGCCGCACGCCCAGCCAGCAGGCCTGGCTGGAGCGCCAGATCAACGACCCGTTCTCGGCCAAGGCCCGCGCGCTCGGCTATCGCAGCCGCGCGGCGTTCAAGATCAGCGAGATCGACGAGAAGTACCGCTTCTTCAAGAAGGGCGCGAAGGTCATCGACCTGGGCTGCGCGCCGGGCGGCTGGCTGCAGATCGCCGTCGAGCGCGGCGTGACCGACCTCGTCGGCATCGACCTGCTGCCCGTCGATCCCGTGGCCCCCGCGCATCTCCTGGAAATGGACTTCACGGCCGATGACGCGCCGGGCAAGATCCTGGAGCTGCTGGACGGCGCGCCGGACCTCGTCATGTCCGACATGGCCCCCAACACCGTCGGCCACCGCGAGACCGATCACCTGCGCATCGTCGGCCTGATCGAGATCGCCGCCGAGTTCGCCATCGACACCCTCAAGCCTGGCGGCAGCTTTGTCGCCAAGGCCTTCCAGGGCGGCGAGACGGCTGAGGTCATTGCCCGGCTGAAGAAGCACTTCGAGAAGGTCCAGCACTACAAGCCCAAGGCCAGCCGCGCCGACAGCTCGGAAGTCTTCCTGGTCGCGACGGGGTTCAAGGGGCGGTGAGATTAAACGAGGTCAGTGGCGTCCCGTGCGCCGTCGAGGATGCGCACGATCGAGATCCAATCCGCTTCGACGCGATAGAGGATGAGGTAGCGGCTGCAAGGTGCGCGCCTGACGCCGTTTGCCTCGCGGCCCTCGACGAACTGATAGAGATAGGGCTGTTTCGCCAGCGTAGCGCATTTGGCTTGCAGAGCTCGGATGAGCTTACGGGCTGCGTTGGGTCTATCTCCAGAAATCCAGATCGCGATCGCGTGAAGATCGCGATCGGCCTGTTTTGAGAAGATGACCTTCATTCCTCGGCGAAACCGGCTGGGCGAGCCAGCAGTAGATCGAGTTCAGCCTCGACGCTGGCGAATGAATCTTCCATCGAGATGGTGCGGCCGGCTTCAAGGTCAGCCAAGCCCTCGTCGATTGCCGCATAGAACGCCGCCAGCTTGGCCTCGCGCTCCTGCACAAGACGCACGCCCTCGCGCAGCACCTCGCTCTTGGAGC
The DNA here is from genome assembly GCA_964601775.1 of uncultured Caulobacter sp. Lineage (GTDB taxonomy): Bacteria > Pseudomonadota > Alphaproteobacteria > Caulobacterales > Caulobacteraceae > Caulobacter. The sequence continues at coordinate 10,418 of CAZRPD010000007.1, forward strand.
CATAACGGCCGTTCTCGATCAAGTCGGTGACGACGGCTTCCAATTGCGGACCTAGATCGACGCTTATGGCCATGCGGTGTCTCCTGAAACCAATATCTATTATTGGTCGCTTTCGGGCAAGGTTTTACGCTGTCACACGGCTATCGCAAAATTCCTTGGCGGTTCCCATCTCCAGCGCCTCGACAACCGCCCCCCTCACGGCTATATCCGCGCCGCAAAATGGAGACTCCGATGGAGATTCGCGAAGGGCTCACCTTCGACGACGTTTTGCTCGAACCCGGCCCGTCAGACGTCATGCCTACCCAGGTGACGACCGAGACCCGGTTCACGCGTGAAATCAGTCTGAACATTCCGCTCGTGTCCGCCGCGATGGACACGGTGACCGAAAGCCGCCTGGCCATCGCAATGGCGCAGGCTGGCGGCATGGGCGTCCTGCACCGCAACCTCACCAACGAGGAGCAGGCCGACCAGGTGCGCGAGGTCAAGCGCTACGAAAGCGGCATGGTCATCAATCCGCTGACCATCCATCCCGACACCACCCTGGCCGAGATCCGCGAGATCACGGCCCGCCGCAAGATCTCGGGCTTCCCGGTGGTCGAGCGCGGTTCGGGCAAGCTGGTCGGCATCGTCACCAACCGCGACATGCGCTTCGAGGGCGACGCCAACGTCCCAGCCTCGGCGATCATGACCCGCGAGAACCTGATCACGGTCGCCGAGGGCGTCGATCAGCGCGAGGCCCGCGAGCTGCTGCGCAAGCACAAGATCGAACGCCTGATCGTCGTCGACGAGGCCTATCGCGCCGTCGGCCTGATCACGGTGAAGGACATCGAGAAGGCCCAGGCTCACCCCCTGGCGGCCAAGGACGATAAGGGCCGCCTGCTGGTCGGCGCGGCCTCGACCGTCGGCGACGCCGGTTTCGAGCGGTCGATGGGCCTGGTGGACGCCGGCGTCGACGTCGTCGTCATCGACACCGCCCACGGCCACTCCAGCCAGGTCGCGCAAGCGGTCTCGCGCCTGAAGCGCGAAGCCAACCGCGTCCAGATCGTGGCCGGCAACATCGCCACCTATGACGCCGCGCGCGCCTTGATCGACGCTGGCGCTGACGCGGTGAAGGTGGGCATCGGCCCGGGCTCGATCTGCACCACCCGCATCGTCGCGGGCGTGGGCGTGCCGCAGCTGACCGCGATCATGGAAGCCGTGCGCGCGGGCCGCGAAAGCAACACCCCGATCATCGCCGACGGCGGCATCAAGTACTCGGGCGACCTGGCCAAGGCCATCGCCGCCGGGGCCTCGACCGCCATGATGGGCTCGATGTTCGCCGGCACCGAAGAGGCGCCGGGCGAGGTGTTCCTGTACCAGGGCCGCTCGTACAAGAGCTATCGCGGCATGGGCTCGGTGGGCGCCATGGCCCGCGGCTCGGCCGACCGCTACTTCCAGAAGGAAGTGACGGACAGCTTCAAGCTGGTGCCGGAAGGCATTGAGGGCCAGACCCCGTTCAAGGGCCCGATATCGCCGGTGCTGCACCAACTGGTCGGCGGCCTGCGTGCGGCCATGGGCTATGTCGGCGCGCCGACCATCCCTGAGCTGCAGGAGCGTGCGCGCTTCGTGCGGATCACGGGCGCGGGCCTGCGGGAAAGCCACGTCCACGACGTGATGATCACGCGCGAAGCCCCCAACTATCCGAGCGCGGTCTAACGCGATGCGGATGGCCTTCGAGCTCCAGATGGTGGCGGTGGCGGTCCTGATCGGGATCGTCAACCTGCTGTGGGCGGCCGGCGCCGCCCAGCCCCAGCGGGGCTTGAAGTGGAATGTCGGTCCTCGCGACCAGGCGCTCGAACTGACCGGCATGGCCGGCCGGCTCGAGCGCGCCTTCGCCAACTTCCGCGAGACGTTCCCGTTCTTCGCGGCCCTGGTGGTGATCGACTATCTGGGCGGCCGCCTGGGCGAGATTACCACGCAGGGCGCATTGATCTATGTGATCGCTCGCGCGGTCTACATCCCGCTCTACGCGTTCGGCGTGCCCTATCTCCGTAGTCTGGCGTGGGCCGCCTCGATGGTCGGAATCCTGATGCTGCTCGCGGCCCTGGTTATCTGATGCGCGACGGTGGACGGGTTTCAGCAGCGATCGAGGTTCTGACCGAGATCGAGGCGCGGCATTTTCCGGTCAAGATGGCCCTGAAGCGCTGGGGCGAGGCGGCGCGCTACGCCGGCTCAAAGGACCGCGCTTTCGTGTCGGGTCTGGTGCTGGACGCCCTGCGCCGCAAGCGCTCGCTGGGCTGGATGATGGGCGACGCCAGCGCGCGTGGCGTCGTGCTGGGCGTGTTGGCCTTCACCTGGACCTGGACGCCCGAGCGCATCGCTGAAGCGGCCTCGGAAGAGCACGGCTTCGGCGCCCTGACCGACGCCGAGCTTGAGCGCCTGGCCAGTCCGGTCTCGCTGGACGCCGCGCCGGCTCCGGTGGCCGGCGACTATCCTGACTGGCTGGAGCCGCACCTGGCCCGCGCCCTGGGCGCCGACCACGCGATCGAGATGCAGGCCCTGGCCGAGCGCGCCCCGGTCGATCTGCGCGTCAACACGATCAAGACTGACGCCGAGCGCGGCGCCAAGGCCCTGGCCCCGATCCACGCCGCGCCGGCCGGGATCCTGCCCAACGCCTTCCGTATCCCGGCTCCAGCCGCCGCCGACCGCACCCCGTCCGTCGAAGCCGTGCCGGCCTTTTCCAAGGGCTGGTTCGAGGTCCAGGACCTGGGCTCGCAGATCGCCGCCGCCGTGGCGGGCGAGGTCAAGGGCAAGCAGGTGCTGGATTTCTGCGCGGGCGGGGGCGGCAAGACGCTGGCTCTGGCAGCCGCCATGGGCAACACCGGCCAGATCTTCGCTCATGACAGCGACGCCCGCCGCCTGGCCGACACCATCCGTAGGGGCCAGAGGGCAGGGGTCCGCAACCTGCAAATCCGCTCGCCGATCGAGGCCCAGCCGCTGAAGGGCCTGGAAGGCAAGATCGACGTCGTGTTCGTCGACGCGCCCTGCACCGGCGCCGGCACCTGGCGTCGCCACCCCGACGCGAAATGGCGCCTGTCGCCGGACCAACTGGCCAAGCGCCAGATCGAGCAGGACTCGGTTCTGGAAGACGCCTCGACCTTCGTGAAGGCCGGCGGCCGCATGGTCTATGTCACCTGCTCGCTGCTGGCCGAGGAGAACGAGGACCGCGTCGCGGCCTTCCTCGAGCGCCACCCCGAGTTCACCTCAAAGCCGATCGCGCTGGATGGCGTCACCCACGTCACGCCCGAAGGCTATCTGCGCCTGACCCCGCATCGCGCCGGAACGGACGGCTTCTTCGCCGCCGTGCTGGAGCGATCCTCCTACACGCCCTGATCTGAACGACCCGACCGCTGGAGACCTGCCGATGACCACCGAAACCCACCACCAGCGCGTCCTGATCGTCGACTTCGGCAGCCAGGTGACCCAGCTGATCGCGCGCCGGGTGCGCGAGGCCGGCGTCTATTGCGAGATCCATCCGTTCGACAAGGCCGAAGCGCTGGTCGACGCCTATGATCCGTCGGCGATCATCCTGTCGGGCGGCCCGGCCAGCGTGCTGGAGGCCGACAGCCCCCGCATCGGCCGCAAGCTGTTCGATCTGGGCGTGCCGCTGCTGGCCATCTGCTATGGCCAGCAACTGCTGTGCGACGTGCTGGGCGGCAAGGTCGAAGGCGGCCACGCTGGCGAGTTCGGTCGCGCCGAGCTGACCATCGGCAAGCAGAGCCCGTTGTTCGAAGGCCTGGCGGATGTCGGCGGTCTGGAAACCGTCTGGATGAGCCACGGGGACCGCGTCACTGCCATTCCGGAAGGCTTCGAGGTCGTCGCCACCTCGACCGGCGCGCCGTTCGCCGCCATCGCCAATGACGCCAAGAAGATCTACGCCGTCCAGTTCCACCCCGAGGTGGTCCACACGGTCAATGGCAGCAAGATCTACAAGAACTTCCTGGACCTGGCCGGCCTGAAGGGCGACTGGACCATGGCCGCCTTCCGCCAGGAGATGGTCCAGAAGATCCGCGACCAGGTCGGCGACGGCAAGGTGATCTGCGGCCTGTCGGGCGGCGTCGACAGCTCGGTGGCCGCCGTCCTGATCCACGAAGCGATCGGCGACCAGCTGACCTGCGTATTCGTCGACACCGGTCTGCTGCGCAAGAACGAGGCCGACCAGGTCGTCACCCTGTTCCGCGACCACTACAACATCCCGCTGGTCCATGTGGACGCCGGCGACCTGTTCCTGGGCGAGCTGGCCGGCGTCAGCGACCCGGAGACCAAGCGCAAGACCATCGGTCGCCTGTTCATCGAGGTCTTCGACAAGGAAGCCGCCAAGATCGATGGCGCGGCGTTCCTGGCGCAGGGGACCCTCTATCCTGACGTCGTCGAGAGCGTCTCGGCCCGCGGCGGCCCGTCGGCGGTGATCAAGAGCCACCACAATGTCGGCGGCCTGCCGGACTTCATGAAGCTGAAGCTGGTCGAGCCGCTGCGCGAGCTGTTCAAGGACGAGGTCCGCGCCCTGGGCGTCGAGCTGGGCCTGGCCCCGGCCTTCGTCGGCCGCCACCCGTTCCCGGGCCCGGGCCTGGCCATCCGCATCCCTGGCGACATCACGCCCGATAAGGTCAAGGTCCTGCAGGACGCCGACGCCATCTATCTGGAAGAGATCCGCAACGCGGGCCTCTACGACAAGATCTGGCAGGCCTTCGCCGTGCTGCTGCCCGTGAAGACCGTCGGTGTCATGGGCGATGCGCGTACCTACGAGAACGTCCTGGCCCTGCGCGCGGTCACCTCGACCGACGGCATGACCGCCGACTTCTTCGAATTCCCCTGGGACGTCCTGGGCAAGACCGCCACCCGGATCATCAACGAAGTCCGCGGCGTCAACCGGGTCGTCTACGACGTCACCAGCAAGCCGCCCGGCACGATCGAGTGGGAGTGACGGGGCGTCTTTCAGGAGCGTTCGGCTGTGATTGAGAATCTGGCGTAAGTTTCTGAAATAAAAAGTGTTTTCATTCGTTTAGGAGCGCTGGCAATCGCCAGCGCTCTTTTCGTTTGTCGGCACGGGCGACGGCGTTGCGCTGGGGTTGTCCAATTGACCTTAGCGGTTATACCGTCAGCCAATCACGTCGTGACGGCATTTTTTCTCAACTTAACTCTCTGAAATCGTTGTTGAAAGATCGATCTCGGCAGGCCCAAGTGGCCTGACGGCATTTTCGCTCGCTTTCAAGCGCTTTTCAGGGGGCTCGGAGGACCGTCCATGCTGACTGAAAGCAAACTCAAATCTCTGAAACCTAAGCAGAAACTGTACAAGGTCGCTGACCGTGACGGCATTTACGTCACGGTCTCCACCACGGGGGCGATTTCCTTCCGCCTCGACTACCGCCTGAACGGCCGGCGCGAGAGCCTGACGCTGGGTCGATACGGCGCGGACGGCATCAATCTGGTGCGCGCCCGAGAGCTGGGAATGGCGGCGCGGGCCACGGTCCGCGAGGGCCGTTCGCCCATGATCGAGAAGCAGCGGACCAAGGCCAGGGTGAATGACGCCAAGACCTACGGGGAATGGGCCGAGAAGTGGCTCGAGAAAGCGCCGATGGCCGACAGCACCCGCGCCATGCGCAGGAGCATCTACGAGCGAGACATCAAGGCCATCTTCGAAAACCGCCTACTAATCGAGATCGAGCCGCAGGACATCCGGCTGGTCTGCGAGAAGATCGTCGCGCGCGATGCGCCGGCCACAGCGATCCACGTGCGCGAGCAGATGAAGCTCGTCTTCGCCTATGCCCGCCTCTACGGCGAGAAGGTCGACAATCCCGCCACCGATGTGGCCCCGGCCTCGATCGCCAGGTTCGTTCCCCGCGAACGCTCCTTGTCGCCGCGCGAAATCCGCTTGTTCTATCCGCTGCTGGAGCAGGTGCCGACCCTGCCTACCATCCGGCTGGGCATGAAGCTGATCCTGCTCACGCTGGTCCGGAAGAGCGAGTTGACTTTCGCTACCTGGGACGAAGTCGACTTCGTCAACGCCATCTGGCGCATCCCCGCCGAGCGCATGAAGTGCGGCCGGCCCCACAATATCTACCTCTCGCGCCAAGCGCTCGACATCATGATCGCGTTACGCACCTGCGCCGGGAACTCTCCTTACCTCCTGCCGTCGCGGTACGAGGCCGACCAGCCGATGTCGCGCGCGACGTTCAATCGAGTGACCACGGCCATCACCGAACGGGCAAAGCAAAACCAGCAACGCCTTGAGGCCTTCACCGTCCACGACCTACGTAGGACGGGCTCTACGCTGCTGAACGAGGTGGGGTTCGACGCCGACTGGGTCGAGAAGTGTCTGGCCCACGTAGACCGCAGGACCTCGCGGAGGGTCTACAACGTGGCCGAATACGCCCACGCTCGGATCCATATGCTGCAGGAATGGGCCAACATGATCGATGCCTGGGTGGCGGGGGAGAAGTACACGCCCACCCTTCAGCCCTCCGTGACCCATGGGGTCGTTCTGGACCCGGCGGCATGATCGGCTACAACTGGCAGTTCAGCTTCGCAGTTGGTGACCGCGTACGGAGATTGCGTTGAGCGTCACGATCAAAAAAACGGCGGCCTATACGCTTCGGGAAGCGCTCAGGAGCCTCTTTCCAAGGGGTTACCTCGACCACAAGGGCTATCAGACGCGCCTTGAGCTCACGGACACGAAGCGGCTGCCGCCGAAGCTGCACAAGACCTTTGAGAACCCGCCCTATTTGGCGGTGGACCTCTTCGCGATCGCCGGCTTCCTACTTCTCAAAAGTGGTGGCTATCATCATGTCAGTCCCGAAGTCGGTGGGGCTGCTAGCCCCAGGATGATCACCGTCACGGCCGCTCAACGAGAAGCTTGGAAAGCAGCCGGACGCCAGTGGCGAGAAGCGACTGGGGGTGTCGTTCCGCCTCCACCGCCCGAACTCATCGCGGCGTGGGATGAGCTCAAAGAGTGGTTCCGCAACGACCTCTTCCGGGAAAAGCTGCCGTCGGCCAAGCCGCGACCGTGGTGGCCCGCATGCGTCGCGCTGTTGGCGATCGCCGATGAAGCCGCGGCCAATGTCGGGTTTGAAGCCAGTGCGTCCAACGCCCAGGCGTTCACCGCCGACGTGCAGATGCGCAAAGAGATCGCCGCCAATCGCAAGGTCTACACGCTGTCGAGCGCCGACCCCGACCACATCTGCGTCCTGCCCAAGAGCCGTACACCGAAGGTCGGTTGCACGTTGCGCTCGCTCTCGCATCATCTGGCGCTGTTGCCTTCGCGGGGCTTGGCGCGCGCCTATTGGAGTCCGGCCCCGCAGATCAGCGGCGAGAGCGCGACCATCGCCAACGCGCCGTTCAACCTCGTGATCATTCCCTCGCCGTTCAAGGTGAGGGCCGAGGCTTTCAGGGGAACACCGGCGACGGACGCCACTTGGGGATGGTTCCACATCAAGTCCCATTGGTGTCCAGCGAGCGGAGCGAAGAAGGGCAAGGCCTTCAAGGATGGGTTCGAGCCGTTTCTGAAGTTCGTGACCGATGTGCTCGACGAAGCCGCGCGCGACGTGGGCACTGTTCATGGCCTTGTCTTCCCAGAAGCTGCGCTGAGCTACGAGGTGTTTCAGAAGCTTTGCCTCGAACTCCAGCAGCGGCCTGGATTGGAACTCTTGGTGGCAGGACTGTTCGACGCGCGAGACCCGACGGGCGGATACCGCGAGGGCAACTTCGCGGCGATGGCGCGCTTGGACGAGGACGCAAAGGGCAAGAAGAAGTTCGACATCGCTACCCGCGAAAAGCACCATCGGTGGCGCATAGAGAAGTCGCAGATCGACGCCTACGCCTTGGGCTCCGCCCTCGACGCCAATTCAGGCTGGTGGGAGAAGATCGACATTCTCAGCCGCAGCCTCGACGTCTTCGTGCTGCGCGGCGGTGCTACGGTCACGACCTTGATTTGCGAGGACCTCGCGCGCAATGACCCTTGTCAAGAGCTGGTCCGGGGCGTGGGTCCCAATCTGTTGATCGCGCTCCTGATGGATGGACCGCAATTGAAGGATCGCTGGCCAGCGCGTTACGCCACGGTTCTCGCCGAGGATCCGGGTTCGTCAGTGCTGTCGGTGACGTCGAAGGGCCTGATCGCCAGGTCCAACGCCACCAAGCGCTTCCCGGCTTCGGACAAAATTGCATTGTGGCGGGACGACTCGGGTCGCACCGAAGAATTATCGCTGCCCGACGGGGCGCACGGCTTATGCCTTACCCTTCAGCCGGGCGCCGTCAGCGAACGCAGTCTCGATGGACGCCTCAACAGCAACGCGCAGTCCTGGCGGCTGACCGGCATTGTACCCGTGACGGCCACGCCCGATGTCGATATTCTCGCGGGAGAGTGGCCTGGTGGGCTGTAGCCGCGTTACGCGGCTACAAGCTCCTCTTCGTCTTCGTCGACGACCTCAGCTTGGTGGGGCGCCATTTCGGCGGCCACGGCGAAGGCGGCAGGCGACATCGCTTCGAGAGCCTTCAGGGCTTCGCGATTTTGTTCAAGGAATGCGTCGCCATATTCCAACATGTTTGGCTCCTCAATCCCGTGATGGAATCACACTGTGAATTCCAACGTTGAAGACGATACTAATTTGGCCCCTCGTGTCACGACGTACAAGAGCGACCAAACATCCAACGCGATGTTCACGTTGGATGTTGCGAACATAATCCAAGTTGGTGTCGGAACGCGCATTAAATCGGTTTCAAATTTCGTATCAAAACCCTGGCGAAAATAGTTCGTGGCCAACGACGAAGAAGTTCGCGGCAATTTCGAACCGGCGTCGAAGCGTACATGGCGACCGTGTCGACATCGCTGGCGAGGGCCTCGTTCTGATCTACCGGTGAACAGGACGCGTGCGGCGTGTACGCACGTCAGGGCCCTCGGCGGGCTCTGCCGAGTCGTGTGCGGCCTTTTTGCGCTGGGCCAGCCAGGTTTCGATCTCGCCCAAGTCCCACACCACGCAGCGGCGGGTGAGGGGAAAGCGGCGGGGGAACTCCCCGCGCCTCTCCATTTCGTAGATCGTGGTGTCGGCCAGAGGCACCATTTTGCGCAGTTCCGGTCGACGGATGGCGCGGGTGGTGGGCATAGAGCCGAGCGAGCGAGAAGGCGACACGGTATCCTGCGGCATGGCGTACTCCTTCGCCATCAGTAGCCACCGCAGCCGATAGGCCCGCAAGCGTCAGGCCTGCCGGGGCGGGGCCTGGCGTAGAAAGACAGGCATTCGGCGGGCCTTCGGGTTGTAGGGCCTCGGCCGCGATCTCTGGCGAAGGGCCTGTTCAAATTACTCGGCTGGGAGGCTGCTAGAGATCAGGTAACGGTCGCTGATGACCACGGCCGGCACCCACCCATAGCGGACGTTCAAATATCGCCGGGCATTCGCTTAGCTGTGCGCGGGTTGTCGCATTTCGTCTTCCAAGTGTTCCACCAGCCAATCGATGAATACCCTGACGCGGGCGTTTATTCGGCGAGCGGGAGGATAAAGGACGGAGATCGGGTCGGATCCGGCAACCCAGTCGTCGAGCACCCGCACGAGAGCGCCTGAGGTTAGATGCGTCCTTACAGTCGACAGGTAAGTTTGCCCGACGCCCAACCCATTCAGGATCATGTTGACCTGACCAGTGCTGTCGTTCGCCATGAGATCCTTGGCCTCAATCAAGACGCGCTTACCGTCCTTCTCGAACGTCATGGGTTTGGCCTCTCCCGTTGATGCCGAGAAATAGCCGATACATTGGTGCCGCTCGAGAAGACTGGACGGCTCTGTTGGCACGCCATGGCTTGAGAGGTAGGCGGGGCTCGCGCACGTAATACGCTGGTCCTCGTAGATCGTGCGCGCGATCAGCGAAGAGTCCGCGAGGCGGCCCAGCCGGACAACGCAGTCCACCCCTTCGCCGATGAGGCTGACGGGTTTGTCGCTGATGCCCAACGCCACTTGAATGTCAGGGTAGCGGTCACGGAAGTGAGCCAAGGCCGGGATTAGGATCATGTTCGCCATTGAGGAATGCACGTCGATCCGGATGCGACCGCTGAGCCCGCCACCTCGCTGGCGAAGGTCGGCCTCTATGCCCTGGAGATCCGCGAGAATGGCGCCAGCACGCTCGTAATACTCGCTTCCTTCGGCGGTCAGCGACACGGCTCGGGTCGAACGCTGCAGCAGCTTGAATCCGAGATGCGCCTCGAGTTGGGCCAATTGTTTGCTGGCTGTCGATTTCGGCGTGCCGAGTTGCGCTGCGGCTTTGGTCAAGGAGCCGGTTTCGACGGTCCGTAGAAATACCCTCAGCGCCGACAACTGATCCATTTCGCCACCATATGCGCGCCAGTCACATTGTCCACACGTGTGAACACTGACTTCGCGGACGACCGTCTTCCAAGCAACTCAGAAGGGCCTAGCTGAAGGGGCGAACAAGGACGGAGTCCCATCATGCATGATCAAACAGACCGCCATACAACCCTTCTGGATCAGCGCTACGGCAACCAGGAGAAGCCGCAGAACCTTGTCTGGAACCCCGTGGTGGAGATCCAGTTGGCGCACAAGTCAGTCAGGACCTTCCTGCCGGAGGCGCTGCCGGAAGGAGCTCTCGAAACCATGGTCGCAGCGGCGCAGTCTGCATCGACGGGCTCTGCTCTTCATCAGTGGAGCGTCATTACGGTCACGGATGGGGCGTTGAAACAGCGCATCTCAGACACGATCGCCCGCACCGTTCCAACCGACCGCATTCCGTGGATCGAGGAGGCGCCTACCCTTCTGCTCTGGGTGGCCGACTTGTCGCGATCTGCGGCGATTACCCGAGAACGGGGCGCGGAGCCCGTGGTGCACGACTATCTCGACGCCTTCCTCATGGCCACGGTCGATACGTCTCTGGCCGCCCAAAACGCCGCGCTGGCGGCGGAATCCATGGGCCTCGGCATCGTCTTCCTGGGTGTCGTACGCAACGCAGCTCAAGAGATCGCCGAGTTCGTGGGTCTACCGCCCCATACATTCTTCACCTTCGGCATGGCGGTCGGGCATCCAGACCAGTCGCGCCAAAGCGTCCCCAGGCCGCGTCCGCCGCAATCGGTGATGCTGCATGAGAACCGCTACGACTCCGAGGGGTTCAAGGCAAAGCTGGACAGTTACGAGGACGCCTACAGAGCCTTCCGCGAAGGCCAGAACATGCGTCCGCGCTCGTGGCAGGACGCGGTCCACGAGTCGGCGACGAGCATGGCCTACATGAGCGGCCGGGCGGATCTGAGAGACATGGTGACCGCACGCGGCCTCACGCTTCGCTGAGACGCCCCGTCCGGGGGGGGCAGGGCAGTCGCCGCAGCGACCCGACAGTGATCATGACCTTTTTTTGGATTTATCAAGATGACGACACTCTTCGACAGTTTCGACCTCGCTGGCCGGCGATTGCGGAACCGGATCGCCATGGCGCCGCTGACGCGCGCCAGGTCTCCCGAAAACATCGCGACTGAACGGAACGCGCTCTACTACGCTCAGCGTGCGACCGCCGGCCTGATCATAAGCGAAGGCACGCCCATCTCCCGAGAAGGACAAGGATATCTGTTCAATCCTTCGATCTACACGCTTGAACAGATCGAAGGCTGGCGCTTGACGACGAATACCGTTCACGCCTTGGGAGGAACGATCTTCGCGCAGCTCTGGCATGTCGGTCGAGTGTCCCACATCTCGATCCAGGAAGGCGGCAAGAGCCCGGTCGGACCTTCGGACAAGATTGCGCAGAACGCCTGGAGCTACGCCTACCGGGACGATGGTTCACCGGGCAGGATCCCGGCCTCGCCCCCGCGCGCTTTGACGACGGAAGAGGTTGGCCGCGTCGTTCAGGATTTTGCCCAAGCCGCCGCCAACGCGATCGAAGCCGGTTTCGACGGCGTCGAGATCCATGGCGCCAACGGCTATCTGCTTGAGCAGTTCATGAACCCCAAGGTGAACGATCGGGAGGACGAATACACCGGCGCGACACTGAAGGGACGCCTACGGTTTCCCTTGGAGGTCGTGGACGCGGTGATCGCCCGGATCGGCCGGGAGAAGACCGCGATCCGGATCTCGCCCTATGCGCAGGACTTCGGCATGCCTCTGTACAACGGCGTCGAAGAGACCTACGCCGCCCTAGTTGAAGCCCTAGGAAGCCGCAGCATCGCCTATGTCCATGTGATGGACCATACGGAGGCCGGGGCGAAGGCGCCGGAACCGTCGCCCGTCGCAGCCCGGATAGAGCCGATGCTCCGACAGTTTCGCGGTCAGCTTCCGAACACAGGCCTAATGGTCGCGGGCGCCATGTCTCGCAAACGTGCTGACCGTCTGCTGGCCGAGGGCGTCGTGGACATGATCGTGTTCGGTCGCTGGTTCATCTCGAACCCAGACCTGGTCGCGCGCTTGCAGAACGACTGGCCGCTCGCCGATGCGGACCCGGCGTCATTCTATCCGAACCCCGAAACGCTCAAGAACAGGGATGTCGAAGGCTACATCGACTATCCACCACACTCCATCGCCTAGATTTCTGGTATGAACGTCGAATCGCGTGCCCGCCTTCAACTCTTGTCGGACGTTCAGTTCGACTGCTGACGGGCTATCCGCCTGAGCGACGCGGCCGTTTCCACGCACGCAGCTGCCGCCTCGCGGCCCTTGTTACCGGCGTCGTCGCGGGAGCGAGCCTGAGCCTGTTCGTCGGTGTAGGTGGTCAGCACGCCGAAGGCGATTGGCGTCTCCGTCGCCAGGCTAGCGCTGACCAGGCCCCAGGCAGCGCCGGCACTGATGAATTCGAAGTGCGCAGTGTCGCCCTTGATGACACAGCCTAAACAGGCGACCCCGGCATATCGGCCCGTGCGTGCCAGAGCCTGGGCGATCAGCGGCAGCTCGAAGGCTCCGGGCGCTTCGAAGATGTCGGCGTCTTCGACCGGTGCGCCGTGTTCGGCGAACTCGGCCAGGGCACCAGCCAGCAGGCCGCCGGTGACCTCGGGGTTGAAGCGGCTGATGGCGATGGCGAAGCGTGGAGCGGTCATGCGGAGATCCGGGAAGGCGGCAGGGAAAGGCGGTGGCCCAGCTTGGCGCGCTTGGTAGCCAAATAGTCAGCGCGGTGCGGATCGGGCGGGGCAACCAGCGGCAGGATCTCGCGTACCGTAATGCCCAGGTCTTCCAGCGCTGTGACCTTGCGCGGATTGTTGCTGAGCAGCCGGACCTTGTCGGTGCCCAGCGATCGCAGGATGTCGGCGGCCGCGGCGTAGTCACGTGCGTCGTCGGCGAAGCCCAGGGCGTGGTTGGCTTCCACGGTGTCCAGCCCTTGGTCCTGCAGGGCGTAGGCGGCGATCTTGTTGGCCAGGCCGATGCCGCGCCCCTCATGGCCGCGCAGATAGACCAGCACGCCGTTGCCCGAAGCATCGATCGCCGCCAGCGCTGCGTCCAGCTGGGCGCCGCAGTCACAGCGGCGCGACCCCAGAGCGTCGCCGGTCAGGCATTCGGAATGCACCCGCACCAGTGGCGCGCCGGTGAGGGGGCCGCGCACGAGGGCCAGGTGTTCGCTGCCCTCTAGGCGGCTTCGAAAGGCCCGGACCTCGAAGGTTCCGTGGCGGGTGGGAAGCTTGGCGGCGCCTACCGCCTCGACCGGCGGATCGGTGGCGATCAGGTGCGCGCGCAGCTCGGCGATGCTGAGGATCGGCAGGTCATGGCGGGCGGAGAAGGCGATCAAATCGCCGCCTCGCGCCATGGTCCCGTCTTCGTTCATGACCTCGCAGATTACCGCCGCTGGCGTCAGGCCCGCCATACGCGCCAGCTCCACCGAGGCCTCGGTGTGGCCGGCTCGCGCCAACACCCCGCCGGGTACGGCGCGCAGCGGGAAGACGTGGCCGGGTGAGACCAGATCGGTCGAAGTGGCGTTTGCCGCGCCCGCCGCCTGGATGGCCAGCGCCCGGTCGGCGGCCGAGATGCCGGTGTCGATCCCTTCGGCCGCCTCGATCGAGACGGTGAAGGCCGTGCCGCGACGGGTGCGGTTATCGGCGACCATGGGCGGAAGGCCCAGTTGGTCAATGGTCGGAGCGTCCATGGCCAGGCAGATCAGGCCGCTGGCCTGCTTGGCCATGAAGGCCACCGTATCCGCGTCAGCGAACTGGGCGGCCAGAACAAGGTCGCCCTCGTTCTCGCGGTCCTCGTCATCAACGAGAATGATCATGCCGCCGGTCTTCAGGCGTTCGATGGCAACGTTTAGGCGTTCAGGGAGGCGTGGCATAGCCGCTCCACATATTTGGCCAGCACGTCGACCTCGACATTGATCGGGTCGCCGACGCGGGCGTGCTGCAGGTTGGTGTGGGTCCAGGTGTGGGGGATCAGGGTGATCCCGACGGCGAAGCGGCCAGCATCGACCGGCTCTATCGAATTGAGGGTCAGACTGACGCCATTCAGGGCGATCGAGCCCTTCTCGACGCAGTAGGGGGCGAGTGACGCCGGCAGATCGAAGCGGACGCTCCTGGCCCCATCCTCTTGGATGACCGAGGCCAGGCGGGCTTCGCCATCGATGTGGCCCTGTACGAGGTGTCCCGACAGCCGCGTGGCTAGGGTGACGGCCCGTTCCAGGTTGACGAGGTGGCCGGCCACAAGAGTCTTGAGGTTGGTGCGCGCGAGGCTTTCGGCGCTGACGAACACCTCGGCGTCTCCAGTCTCGTCGCTGGCGACGATGGTCATGCAGGCGCCGTTGACCGCCAGGCTTTCGCCCTGGGCTAGATCGGGAAACGCCGTCTGTAAGGTCAGGCGCATGGCCCCGTCGGCCACCGGCTCGACAGCCGTTACCTCGCCCAGGCGCTCGATGATTCCGGAAAACATCGGCTTTAACTATTCTAGGCCAGCCGACGGCTGACGGTGTCGCCGCCCGCGCCCTGGCGAATGATCACGTGCTCGTCCCACAGGCCGGCCTCCAGAAAAGCGGACAGCAGGGTGGGACCGCACTCGACCAGGGCCTCCATGACCCCGTCCTCGGCCAGGGCGGCCAGCATTTCGGACATGTCGCCGTGCAGGCTGGGGGCAAAGCCTCGCTCCCGCGCCGCGTCGAGATAGGCCGGGGCGGTGCGCCCGCGACGATCGAGGATGGCCAGGCGGCGCGACTGACGGCGCGGATCCTCGACGTGCCGGACGGTGAAGAGCGGCGCGTCGGCCAGGATCGTGCCCGAACCGGTGATCACCGCGTCGGCCCGTCGGCGCAGGTCGTGGGCCAGGGTAAGCGAAGTCTCGTTCGTGAAGGTCTTGGCACCGACCGGCGGCAGCATCGAGCCCTCAGCGTCCAGGGCCTGCTTGATCGTCAGCCATGGCCGCGCCTTGGTCAGGCGGGTGGCGAAGGGTGCGATGAGGCGGGACGCTCGGGCGGCAAGTGCGCGTGCGTCGCGGTGATCGAGGTCGATGATTGGACGGGTGGCCACGCCCATGGCCTCCAGCCTCGCCGCTCCGCCGGCGGCCGTTGGGTTTGGGTCGATCGCCCCGTACCAGACCGCCCGAGTGGGACTGGCCAGGATCGCCTCGGCGCAGGGCGGGGTGCGGCCGCGGTGCGTGCAGGGCTCCAGGGAGACGACCAGCGTATGAACGGCGTCGAAGCGTCCTTTGGCGTGGCAAGAGGCCAGTGCAGCACCTTCGGCGTGGGGCCGCCCTGCGGCCTCGTGAGCGGCGACTGCCAGCACCATCCCGTCCGCCGCCAACAAGGCGCAGCCCACCGGCGGGTTGGGCGCGGTGGCGCCGGTGAAGCGGTCGGCGGCGTCCAGGGCTAGCCGGAAGCCGGTCGCGATCTGAGCTGGGGTCGGGGAGGGGGCCGTCATGGGCCGTCTACTAATGACGGGATCGGCCGCGTCTCAAGCAAGCATCGCCAATCTCGCGCCTAACATGTTAGGTGGCATTGGGAATGACGATCGCGCCGTTTTGGCTTAACTGCCCCGTATGATTGACGATGTCAGAGCGCCGCGATGAAGGGGCCGCGCAACAGCGTGCAGCCGCATGGCGCATGGTCGCCGGGGCTCCAGAAGGCCCGACTCTACGAGGCGATCCTGCAGGATATCCTCTTGGGCGATCTCGCCCCCATGCAGGTGCTGGAGGAGAAGGCGCTGGCCGTCCGCTACGCTGGCGGGGTGGCTGGGGTGCGAGACGCACTGGGGCGTCTGGCCATAGAGGGGTTGGTTGTGCGCCGGCCCCGCGTGGGCACTATCGTCGCGCCCCTGGACCTTGCCGAGATCGAACACGCCTTCCAGGTCCGACGCATGCTGGAGGCCAAGGCCGTAGGTCTCGCGGCACGCAACCGTCGCGAGGATGACCTGCCCGGCATCCTGGGCGCCTTCGACGGGGCCGAGGACGCCATCGCCGCAGGCGACTTTAGGGCCATGCTGGCCATGGATCTTGCGTTTCACCGCGCGGTCGCCTTCGCCGGTCAGAACTCGACGCTGGCCCGCTTCGTCGTCAGCCTGCAGAACACCGCCACCCGGTTTTGGGTCTGGCAGATGGAGCGGCAGACGCCCGAGGCGCAATTGGTCGATGTAGGCCTGCACAGGCGGATGGCGGACGCGATCGCCGCACGCGACGTCGTTCGCGCTGAGGCCCTTTGCGAGCAGCTGATCGGCCTCCCGCCCGCGCTTGGCGCTCCAAGTGAAAGGCGCTGCTTTCACTAGTCGGTTGTTTTCGGCGCGCAGCCAAGCAAAGGCAGACTTCCGGAGATGCGCTAACGTCTCCTAACGACCCGTTGCGGACGTTCCGTTCGTGGTGGCAATGTGTCCGCCATGAAGGTTGGGGCGGTAATCATAGGTTTGACGTTATCCGCCACTGTCGCTGCCTGCAGCGATGTGCCGAATACATTTAACGTTAAGTCAAATCGCATGGTGACTTCTGCAGATCTGAGGCTTTGCGGTAAGGAGAAGCGTCTCCATAAACTGGGCGACAGTTTCGTTGGAGCGCAGCGCATTTCTTGTGAAGGCGAGGGCCAAATCATCGTCCGGTCTGACCGCGCTCCAGTCACCTGTGTCGTGGGTTACGTGACGCCGGGCGCGGTCCAAGATTTCAGCTTCCTTGTGGAAGCTGGAAGTTGCCGCCCGGTCTAGGCCTGTTTCCCACCCATGGTGGACATGCCATCGCCACAGCTCATGTCCACAACGGGTGGCGGGCGAACCTCAGCGTTCCTGCTGGAGAAAAATTACCCACTGTAAAACGGCGACGAAGGCGAAGACGAAGAAGGCGACCCAGCCCCAAACGGGCAGCGCGCCGTCTTCAGGCGCAGCCGCAATCCCAAAGACCATCGTGACCCACGCAGGAACCCCGACGAACCACATCAGCCAGCGCGACCAGCGCGGCTGAGCGGCCCTGAACCTCGCAGCAAAGCTCATGCAGTCACTCCGGCTACTATCTCTATGGACCGTTTTCAGTAAATAGCGTCGAACGTCCTCGCTGTAGCGTAACGATAGCCGGCTGGCGACTTCCCGCAAGGAGCGCATGCTGGTAGCGTGACGCTTGCCCATCAACGGTCAACGTCCGCCCCCACCCGTTGCGGGCTCACGTTCATTGCGACCCCGCGGGCTGAGCTAACCAAAATGTCCCCAATGAACGGCGTCCCACCATCATCAGGTAGGTCATTGACGTGGAACTGGCGGAAGACTTGGCCAGCCCGCCTTGTTCTGCTGTTCGCTCTCGGTTTCGCCGTCACAGCGTTGCTGTTCTGGGAACAGAAACCCTGGCTCGCTCGTCGGAGCGCTGAGATGGGCTTTATCATCGGCGGGTTAGGCGTCGTGTTGATGCATCGCGCCGGTGCGACCCGGAGGAGCATCGGCAGGCCGAACGGTGACCAAGACTAGGTTGCGCGGGAGGTCGTAACCTTGCTCCCGACCCTGAGCAGACGTGGGTAATTTCAGTGGAACCTGCGCGATTTCGTGATGTCGAACAGCACTAACCCGATGTGCGAAGCCACAGTAATTATCAAAAGGGCTATCTGGATCCATTCCGGCCAATTGAGTGCGCCAGAAAGAGCATATATCGCCGAACCGACCAAAACTACGATGCCACGCCTAAAGAAGCGACGCCGATAGGCAACGTACAGATGATCCATATCGCCCATCCATTCGAACCTGATCATTCCGATTGAAGATGGTGCGAAGTAGTCTTGTAAAAGCAAGAGTGCAACTAACGCGACGAAGTATGCGAGTGCTTCCATGGCGCAGGATACCAAGGCTTAGGTCCGTTCACCACCCTTCACTGACCCTTGCGATGTCCGCTTGCGGGGCGAAGGTCTAGTGTCTGGTTTCGGGCGGTGGCCCGATTTCAGCACCCGGCCCTAGTCGGACATTCAGTCGAACTCGGATATGCGCCGCAAATGGATCGCCGAGGCCATGCCGATGAAAAGGAATTGCGGCTCTAGGTCGGAGCAGGAGAGGATGAACGTGTCGAGATAACCTCGATAGTTTCGCCCGACCCAGCACCAGCCTAGGGCCGTCCCCACGACCGCTTGCATCGGCGCGATCGGAATCCATTCCGCCCCACCGGGGGCAGCCTCCAGCGTTGCGGAAATCTCGTCGCTATCGGGATCGACACGTAACACCAACGCTCGCGCTCCGAGTACAATGGAGACAACCGACCACCGGCCGTCGACGCCGTCGGCGCGCCCCACCACAGCGGTTATGGCCTCGCCATCGATTGCTTCGTAGTCGAACTGCAGCATGGTCTTTTGCTTCATAGCGGCAGGGTAGGCGCAAGTCTGGAGAGTCTGCAAACCACCCTTAGCGGACCTACGGATTGTCCGCTTCGCCGCGATGTCTGCTTAGGCGGCGAGCCTCCAACCGATGTCGGAGAACAGGGTTCTCGCCGAGCGCTTGCGCGCCCAGCTTCACCCGAAATCGAGAGCGCCCGGCGGTCACGCTCGGTCCCGCAGCTTTCGCTGCTCCTACGGGCGCGACCCTGCGGGCAGGCTTTGGCCTGCCGCCGGGCCCTCAACGCCGCTTCCCACCACGCGCGGTGCGCGGGCTCCTGTGCAGGCTTCATTGTTACAGGGCGTCCGCTTCTCGGCCGCGTGGCTTAGGACTCCGCCCTCGGCGCACTTCGGATCGCCTTCCGCCCAGCTTCGGGCGTGATGACAGGCGGGTAGGGCGACAGGGCGCGCCCTGCAGCCGGGTCCCCGCGAAGGCGCCCCTCCGTTTGCACACCCGGTCTCGCCGACGGGCGTCGGGGTCAGGCGAGCTTTTCGCCCTGACCCCGGACCCTGAACTGGAGACCAAGATGACCGAAGCCGAACATGTCGCCGCAATCGCGGCCCTTAACGACGCCCTGCGCGCCGATCCGGGCGCCCGTTGGATGCTGACCCCTGGCGTGCGCGCCATGCCGTTCGCCAAACAGGCCGTCGCCTTCGCCCTGGTCAGCGCCTTCTGCGTGTTCAACGCCGACAACGACCCTCATGGCGAGCGCGACTTCCGCGCCTTCGAGGCTGATGGGCAGCGGCTCCTCTGGAAGATCGACTACTACGATCTCGACATGACCCTGGCCTCGCCCGATCCGGCTGATCCGGCCGTCACCAAGCGGGTCCTGACCTTGATGCTGGCCGAAGAATACTAAGGCCTGGGCGCGGCTGCGCTCTATGGGGGCGGCGGCGGACCCTGGCGCGATGCCAGCGACGCTGGTGAAGGGGGGCGATCTTTCGGGATCGGCCCGCCTTTTTGGCAATCAGAACTGGGCGGTGGGAGGCGATCCGCTGATCGGGACGAGGCCATGGGACGTTGGGACATGTCGGCCGACAGCGCTTTGATGGCGTTCGAGGCGTTTTCCGCGCCCGAATTCTCCATCACGATACCCCCTAAAAAACTCCACGATTTCTCAAAAATTCTTTATGACAAACCAATGGTTGCTCTTGCAGAATTTCTACCTTGAGTAATGATCCCTCCTAGGTAGAGTTTGGGAGGGCTTCATGGCGACGATCAACGGCACCAACGGCGACGACACGCTTACCGGCACGGCAGTAGCCGATATCATCAACGGCCTCGCCGGCAACGACATCCTCAATGGCGGTGACGGCAACGATGTCCTGTCTGGGGGATTGGGCGCGGACGCGTTGTTTGGGGGCGCAGGGACCGACACCGCCGTCTACAGCTCCGCCGTGACGATCAACACCGCGACCGGCGTTCATATCGGCGAGGCAGCTGGCGACACGTTCGATAGCATTGAGATTATTGCCGGCTCCAATTCGACGGACACCTTCGTCTCCGGCGCGGGCGCCGACAACTTCGATGGCGGGGGCGGGACCGATATCCTGAGCTACGCGGCCTCAGATGCGGCGGTGAACGTCAATATCGGCACAAACACCGCGTCGGGCGGCTACGCCCAGGGCGATGTTATCAAGAACTTCGAGCGCCTGGTGGGCTCGGTGTTCGGCGACACCCTGGGGTCCAGCGGCAATGGGCACGTTCTGGATGGTGGGGCGGGGGATGACCTCTACATCGTCAGCGGCGCCGGCGTCGTCGTCAGTGAGGCGGCTGGAAGCGGTGACGACACCGTCCAGACCGCCCTGGCCACCTACACTCTGGGCGTGAACCTCGAGCGTTTGACCTATTCGGGGGCGGGCGCCTTCTCAGGCATCGGCAACAACGACGCCAACGTCATGACCGGCGGGGCCGGCAATGACACCCTTCAGGGCATGGGCGGCGATGACACCCTCTACGGCGGGGACGGCAATGACGTTCTGATCGGCGGCGCTGGCGTAGACAAGCTCTTCGGCGGCGCGGGGATCGACTCGGTCGCCTTCGCGGGCTCGGTCACCATCAACACCGACACCGGCGTACACACAGGCGACGCGGCGGGCGACATCTTCGACAGCATCGAGATCATCCAGGGTTCGGCGTCTTCCGACACCTTCATCTCCGGCGCAGGCGCTGACAACTTCGACTCCGCCGGTGGTGTCGACATCCTCAGCTACGCCACCTCTAGTGCGGCCGTCAGCGTCAACATCACCACCAACACCGCCTCGGGAGGCTACGCCCAAGGCGACGTGATCAAGAACTTCGAGCGCGTGCAGGGGTCGGCCTTCAGCGACACCCTGGGTTCGACGACCAGTGGCCACGTGCTCGAAGGCGGCGCGGGCGATGATCTCTATATCGTTGGCACGGGCGTCACCGTCATCGAGGCGGCAGGGGGCGGCGACGACACCGTCCAGACCGCTCTGGCCACCTACACCCTGGGCGTCAACCTCGAGCGCCTGACCTACTCGGGCGCAGGCGCCTTCTCGGGCCTCGGCAACAACGACGCCAACATCATCACCGGCGGGGTCGGGAACGACACTCTGCAGGGCATGGGCGGTGACGACACGCTCTACGGCGGGGACGGCAACGACGCGCTGATCGGTGGCGCCGGCGCCGACAAGCTCTTCGGCGGCGCGGGGATCGACTCCGTCGCCTTCGCCGGTTCGGTCACCATCAATATGGCCACCGGTGTTCACACCGGGGATGCGGCTGGCGATATCTTCGACAGTATCGAGCTCATCCAAGGCTCGAATGCGGACGACGTTTTCGTCGCGGGCGCCGGAGCGGACAATTTCGACGGCGCCACCGGCTTCGACATCTTGAGCTACGCGGCCTCGGACGCGGCCGTGAACATCAATGTCGTAACCCAGACCGCGTCTGGCGGTTACGCGACCGGAGACACCTTCAAGGGTTTCGAGCGCTTCGTCGGCTCGGCCTTCGACGACACGTTCACCGCCACGACGGCGAGCGCGCCCCTGGAAGGCGGGGCGGGCAACGACACCTACTTCGTCACCAGCGCGGTTGCCCTCATCGAATCGGCTGGCGGTGGCGAGGACAGCGTGGTCACGACTTCGGCGTCCTATACCTTGGGCAACAATCTCGAGCGGCTGACCTATACCGGCACGGTGGCCTTCACCGGCACAGGTAACGCGGAGAACAACGTCATCACCGGTGGGACCGGCAACGACACCCTTCAGGGGCTTGGCGGCGACGACACTCTCTACGGCGGGGACGGGAACGACGTCCTGATCGGCGGAGCCGGCGCGGACAAGCTCTTTGGCGGCGCTGGGACCGATACGGCGAGCTACGCCAGCGCCGTCACCATCAACATGGCCACCGGCGCGCACGCCGGCGACGCGGCCGGCGACACCTTCGACAGCATCGAACTGATCCAGGGTTCGGCTGCGGCCGACATCTTCATCGCCGGCGCGGGCGCGGACAATTTCGACGGCGCGGCCGGAACCGACACCCTCAGCTATGCCGCGTCGGACGCGGCCGTGAGCGTCAATCTCCTCACCGGCGCGGCGTCGGGTGGATATGCCGCCGGCGATACCGTCGTGAACTTCGAGAAGGTCGTGGGCTCAAGCTTCAACGACACCTTCACATCGTCCAACGCGACCCTGGAAGGCGGCGCCGGCGATGATACCTACGTTGTCAGCCACCAAGCGGCGACCATCATCGAAGCGTCCGGCGGCGGCAATGACCTGGTGCTGACCTCGACCGTCTCCTTCACGATCGCCGACAACATCGAGCGGCTGACCTATACGGGCACAGGCGCCTTCTCCGGCTATGGCAACGCTTCGAACAACATCATCACGGGCGGTGTCGGGGTCGATACCTTGCGTGGCCTGGAGGGCGATGACGTCCTGAATGGTGGCGACGGCAACGACATCCTGATCGGCGGCCTGGGCGCGGACGTCCACAACGGTGGCGCGGGGACTGATTTGGTCACCTACGGCGCCGCCGCCGCGGCGGTCACCGTCGATCTTGTCGACGGCGCCAATGCCGGCGAGGCGGCAGGCGACACCTACAGCGACATCGAGAACTTCACCGGTTCGACCTTCAACGACACCTTCGTCTCGGGCGCTGGCATTGACCGTCTCGACGCCGGGGCTGGCACGGCCGACATCATCAGCTACGCAAAGTCGACGAGCGGGGTGAACGTAAACCTCACCACCAAGGTGGTTTCGGGCGGCTTTGCCGAGGGCGACGTGCTGACCAACTTCGAAAGCGCCGTCGGATCCAACTGGAACGACACCCTGGCCAGCAGCACGTCCGGCCACGTCCTGTCGGGCGGCAAAGGCGACGACACCTATGTCGTGGGCCATCAGTTCGTCACGATCAACGAAGCAGCGGGTGAGGGCGATGACCTCATCATCACCACGCTGGCGACCTGGACGCTGGCCGCCAACTTCGAGCGGCTGAGCTATTCGGGGACAAGCGCCTTTACCGGCATCGGCAACGGCGACGACAACGTCATCACGGGCGGCGTCGGGGCGGACACCCTGCGCGGGATGGTGGGCGACGACACCCTGAACGGCGGCGACGGCAATGATATCCTGATCGGGGGCGCGGGCGCCGACCACCTGGTTGGCGGGGCTGGAACCGACACCGTCCGCTACGAAAGCCAAGTGACGGTCGACATGGCGACGGGGCAGCACGAGGGCGACGCCGCGGGCGACACCTTCGATGGCGTCGAGCTGATCCAAGGCTCGACCAGCAACGACGTCTTCATCTCCGGGGCCGGTGCGGACAAGTTCGACGGTAACACCGGCGCCGACACGCTGAGCTACGAGGGTTCCGACGCAGCCGTGGACGTCAATCTGACGACGGGGGCGGCGTCCGGCGGCTACGCGCAGGGCGACGTCATCACCAACTTCGAGCGCGTGGTCGGCTCGGCCTTCGGCGATACCCTGCGCTCCAACACGACCGGCCAGACGCTGGCTGGCGGCGCCGGCGACGACGTCTATTACATCAGCGGCGCCACGGTGACGGTCGAGGAGGCGGTCGGTGGCGGTATCGACACCGTCATGACCACCGGCGGTGCATCCCTGTCGAGCATGACCAATGTCGAGAACCTGGTCTTCATCGGCACAGGTAATTTCAACGGCTTCGGCAACGGCGGCGACAACACCATCACCACCGGCGACGGCAACGACAATCTCAATGGTCGTGACGGCGATGACGTCCTGAACGCCGGCGGCGGCAACGACGAACTGCTGGGCGAAACCGGCGACGACATCCTCAACGGCGGGGACGGGGACGACAGCCTCTACGGCGGCGCTGGCGCGGATCAGCTCAACGGCGGGGCCGGGACCGACACCGCACGCTACCAGACCGCCATCACCATCAACATGCTCACCGGGGTGCATACCGGCGACGCCGAAGGCGACACCTTCAACAGCATCGAGGTCATCCAGGGCTCCAGTCTCGCCGATACCTTCGTGGCCGGCGTGGGCGCCGATGGCTTCGCGGGCGGGGGCGGCGTCGACATTCTGGACTACGCCGCCTCGACCGCCGGGGTGAACGTCCATCTGACGGCCAACACCGCCGCCGGCGGCTATGCCGAAGGCGATACGATTTCGGGCTTCGAGACCCTGATCGGAACAACCTTCGCCGACACGCTGGGCTCGGCGACCGCTGGCCATAGCCTGCAGGGCGGAGCGGGCGACGACACCTACGTCATTGGCGCGACCGGTGTCGGTATCGTCGATACGTCCGGGGACGACACCATCCAAACGACCCTGGCCACCTTCAGCCTGGCGGCCCTCCCGCAGATCGAACGTCTCAGCTACGCGGGTGGCGCCAGCTTCTCCGGTACGGGGAACAGTCTCGACAACGTCATCACCGGCGGTGGCGCGGCCGACACCCTCCAAGGCGGGGGCGGCGACGACGTGCTCAACGGTGGCGGCGGCAACGACACGCTGATCGGGGACGCCGGCGCGGACACCTTCAATGGCGGCGACGGCATCGACACGGTCAGCTACGCCAACGCCACGAGCGCGGTCAGCCTCGACCTGGCGGCCGGGGTCGGCAGCGGCGATGCGCAGGGCGACACCTTCAATTCCATTGAAGGGTTCATTGGGACCGGATACGGCGACACGATCGTCTCCAGCGCGGCGGCCGAGCGGCTGGACGGTGGCGCTGGCCCGGATCTTCTAAGCTATGCGGCGTCGACCGCAGCTGTGAACGTCAATCTGACCACCAATGTGGTGTCCGGCGGCTACGCCGAAGGCGACGTCATTAAAAACTTCGAAGTCGTCCTTGGTTCGGCGTTCAACGACACCCTGACCTCGACCACCAGCGGCCACTGGCTGCGGGGGGGCGATGGCGACGACACCTATGTGATCACTTCCACCGGCATCACGATCACCGAAGGCGCCGGCCAAGGGGACGATCTCATCAGCACGACCCTTGCGAACTACTCCTTGGGCGCCTGGGTGGAGATCGAGCGGCTCACCTACACGGGGAGCGCAGCCTTCACCGGGACTGGCAGCGCCGGCAATAACGTCCTGACCGGGGCCAACGGTAGCGACATGCTGTACGGCATGGCTGGGGACGATGAGCTCAACGGGGCCGGCGGCGCCGATCAGCTCTTCGGTGGCGACGGCGACGACACCCTCAACGGCGGGGCCGGCGACGACATCCTCTATGGCGGCGCGGGGGGAGACGCTTTCTTCGGTGGCGATGGCACGGACACGGTTTCGTTCGCCGACTCGGCAAGCAGTGTCGTGCTAATTTTCGACGGCTTCCAAGGCGGGTTCACCGGCGACACCTTCGACAGCATCGAGATTTTCGCCGGGTCGAACTTCAACGATACTTTCATCGCGGGCGCGGCCGCCCACGCCATTGACGGGGGGCAAGGCGTCGATCTTGTCAGCTACCTTTCTTCGGCGTCCGCTCTAACGATCTCCGTCAGCGGAACGGGAAGCTCGGGGATCGCGGCAGGCGACACCTACGCCTCTATCGAAATTTTCGAGGGGTCTTCCTTCAACGATGTCTTTCTCGGCGGGACAGGCGACGACACCTTCATCGGTGGCGCTGGCGCCGACAGCTTCTTCGGAGGTGGCGCGGGTAGGGATATGGTTTGGTATCTGACCAGCGCCGCAGCAGTCGAAATCGACCTATCCACAGGCGCGGCGTTTGGCGGAGACGCCACCGGCGATAGCTTTGATCATATCTTCGGGATCATCGGTACGAATTTCGCCGACAAATTGATTGGCAACGGCAACGACAACACCCTTGAGGGCGGGGCTGGCGATGACGAGATCCGTGGTGGGGCCGGGAACGATATCATCTTCGGCTATCTCGGCAGCAACACGGGTCCAGTTGGGGCGGCGCAAGCAGGTGCGCAGGCGGATCTGCTCTACGGCGGAGACGGTAACGACCAGATCACTACGTCAGTCGACGACATCTTCAGTATCGCAGATGGCGGAACGGGGAACGATATCCTGACGGTTTACGGTGGCGTGGCCCTCGGTGGGGCTGGCGCAGATCGATTGGTTGGTCTCGGAAGCGCCTATATTCTGGATGGGGGAGATGATGGCGATCAGTTCGAGCTTCGTGGGGCGGGGGAAGCCCATGGTGGAAATGGGGGTGATCGCTACTACGTCGAGACTTCGGCTCGAACCTATATTACCGACACTGGCACGTCTGGAATGGATGTCGTGTACTTGAATACGTTCAATTCCGCGTCTGAGGTCGCTGCGGTCGCTGTAGGTTCAGATCTTTATATTTCGACCTTTAACGACCTGAATGACAACGGGCAGATAGATTCAGGTATCGTCGTAATCGGTTACTTTGGTGCGGGCGGCTCGAAGGCAATTGAGCAATTCTACACGCTAGATGGCATTGGTTTCACGATTTGAGGTTACCCGGCGGCGCTTCGACCCTTGAAGCGCCGCTTTTCTTTTTCCGTAACGCGGCCTGCTAGTTCAGCTGGAAACATTCTGCCCACCGGGTTGGAATTGCCGGTCAGGATTGAGCGTTAGTTCGCCAATCTCTTTAAAAATTCATATAATATAGTGCGTTATGCCGACGACGAGTTGGCTCAATTTTTGCGGGAACCGTGTCGTAGTCTCACGTCACGGTGCCGTCATGAATGTCAGCAACAGGGATATCGCGGTCACGATCCGCGCAAACTATCCGACGCCAGCGACCGCCGATACCGGGGCGGTAGGTGTTCGACTCCAGCCCAAGGAACTTCCGAGCCAATCCCAAGCGCAACGGCGAGAGAGTCGCCCAGACCCGTTCATTGATGCGCACGAGGCGATAGCGCGTGCGCAGGCCAATCGATCATCTTCGGGTATGCGCCTTGGCGACGTCTCTGGCTTCTCCGAAAAGGAGGCGAAGGGTTCTCTCGCCACAATCGAGAAACTCATTTCTCTGGGGGGTGCGGAGCGCTGGGCCGTCAGCGCATCGAATGGTGACCAGAGCACCAACTCTCTGAATACATTGGCAGATTGGTTACGCGAACGCGTGGGGGCAGGTACCACTGACCCATCAGAGGTAAACGCTGGAGCCCTGCTCGACGTCTCTGCATAAGCGTCGCTGGCGGCGGCTAGCGACCCAGGCAGGCTCGGCGCCGCGACGTCCAGAAATCCGACTAGTCGCGGGCATTGCGCAGGCGAACTTCGCGGTCCTCGCGCTCAGCCGTGCCTCTATAGGTCTCGGCGATGGACTCTAGAATCTTGACCGTTCTGGGATAGCCGCGCGCGGCTTTAGCCCAGGCTTGGTAGCGCTCGACGAGCGTCCATTCCTGGGCGCCGCCGTCGTCCATGCCCCGGGATGTGACGCCGCGCTGGTTGAATCGACCAACCTCGACGCCGGTGTCGACATCTTGGTTCTGCGCGCGTTCAATCTCGGCCGCGACGATGACGCCGGGCCAGAATGGCTGGACCTCGTGGGAATTGGCCAGGGCCTGGCCGACATACTGGTCGGTGATCGGGCCGCGGGCATTTTCCCGACCGAGCTGGCGCACCCCGTCGACCCAGGCGGCGAGCGCGGCGGCGTCCACGCCGTCCTCGCCAGAGCCGGGGAGGGTGTCGAACTTCATCAGAAGGCGGAAGCACAGGGTCGCGACGTTGACCTCCTGCTCCGACGGCTCCTCGCGCACCGGATCGCCCTCACCGCGGAAGACGGTTTGGATGAGGCTGAAGAAGAAAAACGGGTCAGTGGCCATCAGGCGTTGCAGCGCCAAGTGGCGCGAGCCGTACTCGATCACCGACAACAGGGAAAATTCCCGCCGGGCGATGTCGTGTGCGTCGGCGTCAGCGGCCTTGTCGAGCGCGTCCAGGGCCCCTTCGACATAGAAGCCGGTCATGGTGTCGGGCTGAACGCGGCCGGCATTGATCTCCAGGACCAGCGTGTCGAGCATGTTCAGGATCAGGGCGGCGGGGACCTGGTCGCGGTGATTGTGGGCGACCCGCAAGGCCGCGCTGCCGCGTTCGACCGCCAGATAGAACAGGATGGCGGCGATCAGATGTTCGAGAGCCACGGATACGGCGGGCTTTTCACGCCAGTAGGCGAGGGCCACTTCGCCGTCGAGATCGATCAGGAACGACCAGGTCTCGGGCGTGTCGGGCCAATGGAAACACACGCTGGCGATATCAGGTGGGGGGGCGCCGAAGTCATGCATCGTACGAACGACGTCGCGCCACGCGATCTGCCGTTCGGGTCTGTCGCGCCAGCTATTGTAGCTGATGCCGCTGAGCATGATGGCGAACGGACGCAGCGCCGGATCGTGACGCGCGGCTTCGAAGAGCTCGAATACGGCCTCGGGCGTTTCCAGGATTTCGACGGCCGCTACGGCCACATCGTAGCTGACCTCAACATTGATACGCGCCAGCGCCAGGATGCCGGGGACACCCAACGCGGCGTGGAGCTCCCTCAAGGCGTCGCGGCGCTTGATCTTAAGGTCGGCCATGGCCTGGTCGAAGTCGTTCATCGCCAGCGGCAGCTCGGTGAACAACGTGCGCGTCGTCACCAGGATATCCTCGACGCCGAAGCGTTGGGTAACCTCCTGATAGGCCCGCAATTCCTCGGCGGGGATCGCCCAGGCCGTCGAGGCAAACGCTTCATGACGGCGCAGCTCCTTGCGCAACGCCTCCCAGATCGCGGCCTTGGCGTCGGCGGGCAGCTGCGGACGCGCCGCGTCGAGGCCCTCGAAGACCTTGGCACGATACTCAGGGGGAAGATCGGTGAGGCGGCGGATCAGCGCCGTCCAGCGCTCGGCGTCGAGTCCGGCATGGTCGATGAGCAGATCGGCCACGTGGCGCGCACCCTGGCCGACCATGGCGTTGGTCACGTGTTCACTGCGGCCGCCTCCGTCGCGGAACCGTGGGCGTACCGTGGCCAGGGCGGACTCGTGGCGGCCTGGCAAAAGGCTCAGCAGTAGCGTCCAGCCGACCGCGGGGTAGGTTTCCACCACGATCGACAAGGCGTCCTGGCGCTCTTCCCAGGTGGCGTTGGTTCCAGGATTCCAGAGCAGGAAGATGGACCGCAGGGTGCTCTTGGGGCGGTTGGCGTATCGACCGCCCGGGTCGATCTCGGCGAGCCGCGCCAGCACCAGGGCGACGCGCGGGAAAAGCTCACTGGGCCAGGCCAGGGCTTCGAGAGCCCAGAGCACGTTCGAGTAGGGGCCCGAGCGGCCGAAGATGTCGGGGCTTTCGTCAAAAAGGGCTAGGGCCTTGGGCTGTTTCCCCTCGAGCAAGTGCTCGAGGGCCGAGAGGAAAGGGTCGGGGGCGGCCTCCGCCAGGACGATCAGTTCGTCGCGCAGGCTGGCCATCAGCCGGGTGTCCGTCCGCAGGCCCGGCAGATTGCTGATCAGGTCGTTGACGAAGGCCTGAGGCGTCTTGTGCGGCACCGTCAGGCGGGCCTCGTCGTGCAGCATCGCGATCTGCAGCAGCGTCTGGGCCAGACCTTGTCTCAGGAAGTCGCTGTGGGCGTAGCCGTCGTTGTGAGGCGCGAACGGCGCGTCCGAGGGCGCGACCACCTCGGAGAACACGGTGGTGGCGATCTTCTCCAGGCGTTCCAGGTCTTCCAGGGTCAGAAGGCTGCCAAGCTGGATGAAGGCGTCGACGGGCGCGCGCGTCAGCCAGATCGGGTGTTCCTGCTCGATGAACGGATCCTGCTCTGCGGTCAGGGGCTGCAGGGTCCTGAGCAGTTCGAGGTAACTGCCCGGGGCGTTGAGGTCGGCCAGGCGTTCGCGGTCGGGTTCGAGGTTGGCGTTCCAGGCCCCGGCCAGCATGGCCGGAAGCAGGGCGCGTCCCAGCTTGGCCCAGCGCGGCCGCTCGACATTGGCCGAGGCAATCTGGCGTTCCAGGATCGTCACGCTCCGGCCCACGGCCTTGCCCAGCGCCCGGCTCTTGGCGCTATCGAAGCCCATCGTCTCCAGCGCCTTGGCCATTTCGTCGGCGCTCGGGCGGGGCAGGGTGCTCTCGCGGCGGCCCTTCTGGTCCTGGCCCAGAGCCACCACCGTTGGACCGTCGTTGGACAGGAGGCCGGCCAGGCCGACGGCGCTGCCCATGGGCAAGAACACCAGGTTTTTGTAGCCCGCCAGGTCCGCGGCGACCTCCTCGTGCTTCAAGACCAAGGTGCGCGCCTCGAGATGGTCGCGCTCTTTGGCCGGCGCGCGCCGGATGGCCGCGACGGCGAAGGCGATGACCTCGGTGGGGGAGTCGGCCATCAGCGGATAGCGGCCGGGATCTCCCAGCAGCGCCTTCACCAGGTCGGCGGCGGCGGCGTCTCGGCCGGCCAGGAGGACGTCCTCGGTCAGCTGCGGGTCGAACCGGCGAGAATAGGCCTCCCAGAACTCGTCGGTGCTCAGGGCGCCGGACTTGGGGTAGTTGCCGATCACCTCGCGGGCCCAGCGCGAGGCCACGGCCGGGCGCTCGTCCAGCCATGTCTCCAGCTGCGAGCCGTCGATCAGGCGAACGTCCTTCCAGACATAGGCCGCCTTCATCTCGTCGATGAGATCGTGCAGCTTTTCCCTGGGGGTGTCCCAGGTCTGGGGCGTGACGAAGACAAAGCTCAGGTCCTTGCGCTCGTCCTCCGGAATCGCCTTCGAACGCTTGTCGAAGTCGGACCAAGCCTTGGTCGAGATGGTCTTCTCGACCCCAAATTCCCAGATCGAGCGACCGTCCGGTACGAAGGCGCTGGTGGTGATGGTTTCGACCACGCCGTCGAAGCCGCGCACCTTGCCCTTGTCGCCTTCGGGGAAGCGGTAGTGGGAGAGGTTGGTGACCGTGGCGCGGATCAGGGCGCCCACCAGGCCCGGCAGATTGATCGGGCCTTGGGCTGTGCCAGCCCAGGTCTCCAGGTTCTTGGCGTTGATCCACTTCATCGACGATCGCTCCACAATCTAAGCGTGGCCATAGCAGGCCTGTCGCGTACCGGTCGAGATCGCCGGACCCACCTTGAGGTTGCCGGCGTGGTGGCGATGGCCGCGGCCAGATCGTAACCTCGGGGCTGAGGCTTGGGCCACCACCCCACCGGCTGGGGACGACCGGATCTGTCGTGCCGCCCGATGACTTTTGCATCGCGGCGACGACTCGGATTTTGATCCGCGCCGCAGCGAGGATCCGATGACCCCTGACGATTTCACCGCCCTGGCCCTGGCCCTGGGACCGAATATCCAGGCCAAGGCCATCCTCGAGACCGTGCAGTTCCGGGCGGGCGGCAAGGCCTTGGCGACCCTGGGCTGGCCGGTGCCCGGCTGGGCGGTGGCCAAGATCTCCCCCGCGCGCCAGGCCTGGGCGCTGTCGCTGAGTGACGGCATAGCCTGCGAGCCGGGGCGGCGGCGCAAGTCGGGCATCGTCCTGCTGCGTCTGGCGGCGATCAACGAGGCCGTCGCCGCCGAGATCCTGGCTGACGCTTGGTCGTTCGCCCAACGCGTGGAGGCCAAGCGCGCCAGGACGACCGCCGCGCCCATCGTCAGGCCGGCCGCCGCCGCCTGACGGCGTCTAGGCCTGCGGCCCCTCTGGGGTCGGTCCTTTCACGGCGAGCCATCGCCCCCCGGGGGCCGCGCGAGGGACCATCTCTGCGACGGCCGGATTCGGATGGGCCGCGCCCCGTGCTGTTCCAATCCGGCGTTTTGGGTGCTGCAAAAGCCATCACCGCGCGCTGGGCGGCGGACGCCTTTTCTTTCTTCAAGCCGCTTTTCGCGGCCGGGCTTAGGGCTCCGCCCTCGGCGCGCTTCGGATCGCCTTCCGCCCAGCTTCGGGCGTGACGACAGGTCGACACCGCGACAGGGCGCGCCCTGCAGCCGGGTCCCCGCGAAGGCGCCCCTCCGCTTGCACACCCGCGCTCGCCGCTTGGCAGGGTTTCAGGCGCGCCTTGCGCCTGCAACCCAGCCCCAAGGAGGCACATCATGTCCACCTCAGCAGCATTTGCGAGCCTCAAGGCCTCGCGACCCGCGCAGGTCGTCGTGCAATACGGCGAAGTTCGCGACATCCCCCTCAATCGTCTGAAGGCCTCGCCCAAGAATGTCCGCCGGGTCGGCCACAGCGCCGAGGTGATCGAATCCCGCGCGGCCTCGATCACCTACAAGGGCGTCCTGCAGCCGCTCGTCGTCGAGCCGGAGGTCAAGGACGGCCAGGAGACCGGCTACTATCTCGTCAGCGCGGGCGAAGGCCGCCGCCAAGCCTTGCGCCTGCTGGCCAAGCGCAAGGCGCTGGCCAATGGCGCGCCGGTCCGCTGCGTGGTCGACACCACCAACGACCCGGCGGAGGTGTCGCTGGACGAGAATTTCAGCCGTGAACGGCTGCATCCCGCCGACGAGTTCGAAGCCTTCAAGGATATGGCCGAGCGCAAGGGCTACGGCGCCGAGGAGATCGCCGCGCGCCACGGGATCAAGCCCGACGTCGTGCGCCAGCGGCTGCGCCTGGGGGCGGTCGCCCCCGCCTTGCTCGACCTTTACCGCGAAGAGACCCTGACCCTCGAACAGGTCACGGCCTTCGCGGTCGCGCGAGCGGCTGAGGACGAGGGTGGGGGTCTTGGACTTGGACATGGACTTGCTCCATGACGGGCGGTTCGAGACCTCTTCTCGACTGGTTCACCCGTCACGAGCCTTTGGCCGCCCTCTTGCTCGAGGGCGGCCGGACCGGGCGCGGCGTTTTGGCCGCTTTGCGCGGGCGCTCGCGTGGCGCAAGGAGGCGTCCATGGGCAAGTACGATCCGCTGGGCGGCTATCTGCGTCGGCTGAAGACCGACAGCGTTGACCTGGGCTTTGCCGAGATCGAGCGGATCCTGGGTGCGATGCTGCCCAAGAGCGCCCAGCGTCCGCAATGGTGGGCCAATCAGATCGATCCGCAGGGGCGCCACGTGCAGACCCGGGCCTGGCGCGAGGCCGGCTACGACGCCTTCCCTGAGGCTGGGGCCGAGCGCGTCCGGTTCGTCCGCCGGCAGGTCTGAACGTCGCGTCCGCGCCTGCGCGGCTTGGCGGACTGTCGGGTTCACGCACAGTCGGCTGGTCGCGGGGACGTGTTGAAGCAAGTACGCCGACCCGCATCCCTGCAAACCCGGGGCTCCGCGAGCCCACAGCCCCGCGCCGCAGCAAGCGCGATTATTCGTAAATCCGTATCGGCGGAACGACGGCGGCTCGCCTCACCGGGGCTGCGGGTCTACGGCTGGGGGGAGGGCCCCGTCGCTCCGGCCGCCCCCGTGCCGGGCG
>CAZRPD010000007.1:43872-56834 GCA_964601775.1 uncultured Caulobacter sp.
GGGGCTGGGGGCCTGCGGCGGGGCGACGACCGGGATCGTCGCGGCCGCGCTGGTCCGGATCGTCGCGTCGGCGTCTAGCCGGCAAGCGCCAGCAGCCGTCCGGCCTTGGCCTCAAGCTCCAGGCGTGCGTCCTGGTGGGGCTTTTGACGGGCCACTGCGGTGATGCCCTGGACGAAATCGAAGATCGACTCTGGCGGGCGGCCCTCTTCGGCCAGGACCGTGGCGATGATCTTGCCAGTGTCGGTCTTGGAGAACCCGCGTTTGCGCAAGACCACCTCGCGATCCTCATCCTTGCGGGCGACGACGGCGTCGCGCGCGGCCGCGATCCCGGCCACGAAGTCACGCGAGGAGGAGGTGGCAAAGCGCTCGAGGGCAGGCGCGGCCTGGCCGGCGAACCGACGGGCGGCGAATTTGCTGTGGCGGATCGACAGCTCCTGGAAGCCTTCCGCCCCCCAGATGTTACGGTTCATGCACACCGCCCGCAGGTAGAAGGTGGCGATCCCCAGGGTCTTGGAGCCGACCTCGCTGTTCCAGCAGTAGAAGCCCCGGAAGTAGAGGTCGGGTTCACCGCTCGGCAGACGTCCAGCCTCGATCGGATGGGCGTCGTCGACCAGGAACAGGAAGACGTCGCGATCGCTGGCGTAGAGGGTGGTGGTGTCCCTGGTAACCTCCACGTGGGGATTGTGGGTCATGGTCGACCAGTCGAGCAGGCCTGGGACCTTCCAACGGGTGTCGCCCGTGCCGTCGCCGGCGATGCGCATGACCGCCTCGACCAGCTCGTGGTCCCAGATCCGGCCGTAGTCGGGACCGGTGACCGCGCGCAGTTCCACACGCCCGTCGCCGGTCTCCAGGGTCTTGATCAGCTCGGGGCGGTGATCGATCAGCCCATGCTGCAGATTGACCCCGGCCAGGGGCGCGGGCAGGCCGCGCAGATAGCCGGCGGGGGCGCCGACCAGACCGCAGAGCTGGGTGAACGACCAGTGGGTCGGGGCGATGCGATCGCCGCCGTCCGGCAGGATCAGGCTGAGACGCTCGGGATCGTCACGGCCGGCCTCCACGCGCAGGGATGCGGTCTGCACGACGCGGGTGCGGGCCTGCTCGGCGCGGCCCCGCAGTGACTTGTAGAGATCGCTCAGCGAGAGGAAACGTTCGTCGTCCGGGCGGTTGAACCACTCCGAAGACACCCGGCCCAGACGTTGGCCTCGGGTGATGTCGACGGCGTAGGCGCCAGCGACGGGCGCATCGGAAGCTTGTCGCGGATCGGCGGGGTGGCGGTTCATGGCGGGGCTCCTTGACGAGCCCGCCGAGAGCCTCTCTCTCGACCCTTAGACCCGTCGCCCGCGGGTGCTTTCCTCTTGCTCTGGGGCGGGGGCCTCGTCCGCTGACCGGTGGGGGGCAAGGCCTGGCCGATCGGCAGCGCCGTCCACCGGCGCGGCCGCTTCTTGTAGGCGCAGGATCAGGCTGTGGCCGAGGGGTGTCAGAGCGGTGGGGTGTTGGCGCATGCGCGTCGTGGGCGCGGCCCGTCCGAGGGCGGGGCGCTGTTCGAGGCTCGTCGGCTCGTTGATCAGGCCAAGACTGCGCAGATGGGCGTCGCTCATCGCCGTGATCGCGCGTGCGTAGGTCGTCTGCCGCTCGAAGTCCGGGCCGAAGTCCCGGGCGCGGAGACGCAGGCGCGGATCGGCGATGCCGTGCAGGGTTTCGACATCGCGGTCGGTAAGACTATTGAGCAGGCGGATATGGGTTCGCTCGAACTCGGCCTGAAGTTCGTCGCTGGAGAGTCCGTCGCCGATGATGGCGCCCAGAATGGCGATCCGTTCACTCGAGGTCGCGCGGGCCGCGCCGTCCAGGCCTTCCTGCAGCAGGGAGAGGTGTTGGGCGCCCAGGTCCGACATCTTGCGTTCGACGCGGCGCAGGCGGTGATTGTGCCCTTCGACGCGCCGCATGGTGGCGGCCAGACAATCGCGCATGCGTTCATTGAGGGTGCGTGGAAAGAGCTTGCCGGCGAAGTGATCGCCAAAGGTGCCGCCAGGCCCGCCAACCAGGCTGGCGACGAGCTTGCCAAGGCCGGTAACGAGGTCGAGGGGGTCTTCGCGCAGGGGCGGCGGCAGGGTCTCGGTCAGGGCGACCAGGCGCTGGTCGACGAGATCCTGCAGCTCTTCGGCCGAGGGGGCGTCGCCGGCGTTGTCCGAGGGCGGATCGGGGCGGTTCATGGCCAGGATCTTACAGGGCGCCTTCGACGAACCGGCGCAGTTTGCGGGTGGCGAGCATGCCGTGCTGACACCAAGGGGCGCTGCCCAGAAGCTCATCCACGACGAGGAGGTCGTGCAGGAGCAGGTAGGTCACGGCCGGATTCATCCGCCGGGGCGGCCAGCCGTAGTGCTTGGCCGCGGCCTGGACGCTGTCGGAAATGGTCTCGGCCAGGAGGTCGGCGGCGATCTGGCGGGCGTCCATTTCCGGA
The DNA here is from genome assembly GCA_964601775.1 of uncultured Caulobacter sp. Classification (GTDB taxonomy): domain Bacteria; phylum Pseudomonadota; class Alphaproteobacteria; order Caulobacterales; family Caulobacteraceae; genus Caulobacter. The sequence continues at coordinate 46,331 of CAZRPD010000007.1, forward strand.
TTGTTGGACCCAAAAACACCGTCGAGGGCAGCGAACAGCGCGCTGGTGGGGGCCAGGACGTCGAACGGGGTTTCACGGCCGTTGGCGAAGCCTTCGGTCTCGATCAGGCCGCGCGCCTCCAGGTCGTCGGCGGCGTCGGCCAGATCGCGCGGGCTCAGGCCCGTGGCGGTCAGCAGGGCGTCGTACTCAAATTCCGGGTCGCCGGTGAGGGCTGTTTGCGAAGCCTTGATCAGGACCCTCGCGAGTTTGTCGGCGGCCGGCGAGATGATCACCGCCAGCGCGTCGGCGGACGTGGAGGTCATGGTCGTGAGGCTCCGGCGCTTACTGATTCCCTTATCAGTGGACGCCTTGGCGCTCAGCCCCGTCAATCGCCAGCTTGAGTGTTGGGATGGTTGCGAGGCGCGCCGTCCGGAGGCGATGATCAGGGGGAAACGATACGGGGAGGGGATGGGTGTGATCGCGCTGGACAGCAACGCCTGCCGGCGTCTGCACGCCCCGACCCGGGGCTGGATGGCGACGACGGCGATCGTCGATGGTCAGCCGGCGGCGCCGACGCCCCACGCCCGGGGGAGCTGCCTGGGGTGCGGCGCGGCCATGGTGGCCAAGACCGGGCGGGTGACGTCCCATTGGGCGCATGCCGCGCCCCGGGACTGGGATCCCTGGTGGGAAAACGAGACGGCCTGGCATCGTGAGTGGAAGGCGAAGTTTCCCGAGGACTGGCGGGAGATCAGGCACGAGGCCCAGGGCGGGGAGATTCACCGCGCCGACGTGCGGACGGGGCCTGGCCTTATTCTGGAGTTCCAGCATTCGTCCCTGCGAGACGACGAGCTGGCCGCGCGCGAGGCTTTCTACGACAATCTGGTATGGGTGCTGGACGGCCGGCCGTTCGCGGCCAACTTCGAGATCCATCACATCCTGCCCGATCCGGACGCGCCGATCGCCCAGGACATGGTCTGGGTCCCGGCCAAGGTTGGCCTCTACGGCACGCACGGCGGGCTTTACCACCTACGCTCGGAGTTCGAGGCGCAGGTGGGGCGCGCCGCGGCGCGATCGGAGGTCCGGTACGGCACGATACGCGGGCTTGGCAGGATCAAGCGCGACATTGAGGCGGCTTATCGTGGTCACCATCAGTTCGTCTGGAAGCAGCCGCGGGGCGGCTGGCTGACGGCGGGCGCGCCGGTGTTCATCGACTTTGGCGAGGCTGGGCTCTGGCGTCTGGGCGTCTACGACGACTCGGGCCTGCGCTGTTGTCGCTTCACCAGTCAGGGGCGGTTTGTCGACGCGGCCAGGGTGGCGCGTGACGCGGCCGAACTGGAGCGCCTGCTCTGGCCGGTCCGCCCGTTTGAAGATTTCGCCGGCTACCCCATCAACTGACGCATCGGGGCGTCTGACAAGCGCTGCAATGGCGTTGTTCGAGGCGTGAACTTGGGCCAGGGTCCGCGCCCCGCCGTTGAGCGGACCGATTACCGTAGCAAGGCCAAGCCATGACCCTCGAAGACGCCATCGCCAAGCTTAAGGCGCAACGCGACGAGGTCGATCGCCTGCTCGACGACGCGCGGTTCAGCACGACCTTCAAGTTCTGGCAGCGGCACACACGGGTCGTGCTGGCCCAGATTTTCCAGCCTGACAGCTCGCACCACGCAGAGTTCGCCGCGATCAGCTACCGCAACAGCTTCGCGTTCAGCGACGAGGGCGATGGTCCGAGCGCCGAGCGTTATCGCGACGGTCTGTTGTCGGCCAAGGCGCTGCTGGCCAGCATCATCCGCGAGCTGGAGGAGTTTGGCCTGCCGCATGCGCCGGCGATGCAGACCGATGCGCTGGTGGACGCCGAGGCGCAGCTTGCGCACATCTGCCGGTCTTTCGCGGCCTTTGCCAAGCGGCTGCAGAAACGGCGCGGGGACCGGGCGGCGCTGATGGTCGAGGACGAGCACGACGTGCAGTATTTGATGCACGCGATCCTGGGTCTGTACTTTGAGGATATTCGCCCTGAGGAGCCCACCCCGACCGTGGCGGGCGGAAGCGCCAAGATCGATTTTCTGCTGAAAGCCGAGGGCATCGCCTTCGAGCTCAAGATGACCCGGCCGGATCTGAAGGACAACAAAACCGGCGGCGAAGCGCTGATCGATATCGGCCGCTATCCCAAGCACCCGGACGTGCGGTCGTTGGTCTACTTCGTCCATGATCCGGAGGGTTACATCACCAACCCCAAGGGCCTGATCGCCGACATCGAGCGCGATTACGGGGCGCTGCGGGCCAAGGTGATCATTGTCGGCCCATTCAGTTGAGCCGATCCTTCATTGGCGATCGCCTGGGAGGCTGATCAGCCTCAGTGCGGCCTGATGGGGTTCGTCCAGCGTCGATTAGGGTGACCCCAGGGGCGTGACCAACTCAATTGCCCATTACGACCGCGGAGGCGCTAGCGAGTTCCAGGCGGGCGGCTCGCTAGCGCAGGCGTGCGCCGATCTGTTCCATCTGCCGAATTTCCTGACGCTGGGCTTTGACGATATCGCCGCACAGGGTCACCAGTTCCGGATCAGCAAGCTTGGCCTCGCGGCACATCAGGATGGCGCCCGAATGGTGAGGGATCATCGAGGCGACGAACTGGCGGTCACCGATCCCGGCCTGGGCGCGTGTCGCCCAGAACGAGCCGGCTGTGAGGGTGGTGAAGAGCGCGATAAGCAGGATATTGGCGCGCTTGTTGGGAAACATGCCTGGCATGGTCAGGAGCATGAAGACGCCCATCGGCGCCCACATGGTCACGGCCATGTAGGCCATGTTCAGGTTGTTCTTAAAATCGCCCGTCCCATCGATCATGCTGAACATGACGACATACATGACCACTAGGCCAAGGATCATATTTAGCCAAAACAACAGGTAGGGGCGCGTCTTGTTGTCTTGACTTGAGCTGTTGTGGTCTTGGTGGGACATGGTCTTGCCTCCGGGTTAGAGCTTCGCCTTGGCGAAGACCTCGATCAGTTCATCGAATTTCTGACGTTGTTGGTCGGGGTCTCCCGACTGGATGGCCTGCGCGACGCAGCAGGCTGCGTGGGACTTCAGGACCTGGGTCTCGACTTTGGAGAGGGCCGCTTTGACCGCATGCAACTGATAGAGAATGTCGATGCAATAGCGGCCGTCCTCTACCATCTTGCCCACGCCCTGGACTTGGCCTGAGATACGCTTGAGCGCTTTGGAGATCGTGTCGGCGTCTCGCATTCTGGCCTCCTACCCATACCCCGCATGGGTATGGGTAAGGCATCTTGAGGGCGGTTCGTTCCCTTTGTGGTCACTTGAGATGACCGCCTGCGCGCTCAGGGGATTGGGCCGAATGTCCGCCAAAAGCCAGGTGCTCACGGTCAGATTGGCGTTGGGGCACGTCCGGTGCTCCGATGGAAAAGTCCTTGGCATTGCGCCGGCGGGCGCCGCACGAGGGGACGTGCGTTTTGGTAGGAGGTTTCATCCTCAAGCGACTATGCCGCCCGGTCATTTGAACCGACGATGAGGGATCAGCCGCTGGTGCTGCGTAATCGTCCATATGCGCCGGAATCCCCGCCGGCGCACCGTTCTGACTTTTGCCACAGGATCGCCGATGCCCCCGCGTCCCCTTGTTCTTGACCGCCGCGCCATACTCCGTGGAGCGGCGTTGCTGGGCGGCGGTGCGGCCGTCACCGCGCTTTTGCCGGCCTGGGCCCGCAGCGCCACGCCTGGCATCGCATCCACCCTCCCGACCCTGTCGGGCGAGACCATCAAGCTCACGGTCGGGCGCACGCCGATCCGCATCGACGGCAAGATGGCCCACGCGGTGACCATCAACGGCACGGTGCCTGGGCCTCTGCTGCGTCTGAAGGAAGGTCAGCGGGTTCGGATCGAGGTGACCAACACGCTCGACGAGGATACCTCGATCCACTGGCACGGCCTGCTGGTCCCGCCGGAGATGGACGGTGTGCCGGGCGTCAGCTTTCCAGGCATCGCGCCGGGTGAGACCTTTGTCTACGAGTTCCCGGTCATCCAGTCGGGGACCTACTGGTACCACAGCCACTCGGGCCTGCAGGAACCTGTGGGTCACTACGCGCCGATCGTGATCGAGCCGGCGGGCGCTGATCCGGTGGTGGCGGACCGCGAGCATGTCATCGTGCTGTCGGACCACAGCGACATGCACCCGCACATGGTGTTCACCCGGCTCAAGCAGATGGGCGGGGCCTTTAACTACCAAAAGCAAACCGTCGCGGGCCTTCTGGCCGGCAAGGACCAGACCCTGGCCGAGCGCCGGGAGTGGGCCAAGATGCTGATGGACCCCACCGACATTTCAGACATCACCGGGGCGGTGCAGACCTACCTGGTCAACGGCCATGGGCCCAAGGACAACTGGACGGCGCTGTTCACGCCGGGCGAACGGGTTCGCCTGCGGTTCATCAACGCCGCGGCCCAGATGGTTTTCAACGTGCGGATCCCGGGTCTGAAGCTGACGGTGGTCGCCGCCGACGGCCAGAACGTGCGGCCCGTCGAGGTCGATGAGTTCCAGATCGGCAACGCCGAGACCTACGACGTCATCGTCACGCCGACGCAAGACAAGGCCTTCACCATCGTCGCCGAGAGCGTCGACCGTTCGGGCATGGGCCGGGCTACCTTGGCGCCGCGCGCGGGAATGAGCGCCGATGTGCCGCCGTTGCGCCAGCGTCCGCTGGCGACCATGCGCGACATGGGCATGGACATGAGCAGCATGGGCGGTGGCGACATGGCCGGGATGGACCATGGGTCCATGGCTGGCATGGACCATGCGGCCATGGGGCACGGCGCGATGGCCAAGGCGGCCAAACCCGCGCCGGGCATGGCGCCGCCCCGGGCGCGGGGTTCGGACGTGATGGGCGACATGTCGGGGATGTCCGGCATGAACATGTCGATGCTCAATCCCGACAACGCGCCCAATGTACCGCTAGGCCCGGGCGTACAGATGCTTGCGCCCATGCCGATCGACCGCACGGGCGACACCGGCCAGGGCCTGGAGAGCGTCGGCCATCGGGTTCTGGTCTATCGTGATCTGGTGGCGCTCGAGCCCAACCCTGATCCAAGGCCGCCTGGGCGGGAGCTGGAAATCCATCTCACGGGCAACATGGAGCGGTTCATGTGGGGGTTCGATGGCAAGCGCTATTCGGACCATCCGGCGCCTTACGCCTTCACCAAGGGCGAGCGGGTCCGCGTGACCCTGATCAACGACACGATGATGGCCCACCCGATTCACCTGCACGGCCACTTCTTCGAACTGGCGTTCGGTCCGCGTGGTCATCAGCCGCGCAAGCATACGGTGATCGTCGCGCCCGGCGGCAAGGTGAGCTGGGACTTCACGGCCGAGCCCGGCGACTGGGCCATGCACTGCCACATGCTCTATCACATGCACGCCGGCATGTTTCAGGTGTTCGCGGTTCGCCCGCTGGATGGAGGCGCCCAATGAACCGGCTCCTGATGCTCGCCCTGGCGCCCGCCGCCATCGCCGCTCCCGCCATGGCGCAAGACCACTCCGGTCACGACATGTCGTCCATGCCGGGAATGTCGTCGTCGGCGGCCAAGCCGGCCAAGCCCGCCAAGCCCGCCAAACCCGCACAGGCCGCCAAGCCGGCGGCCGCAGCGCCGGCGCAGGGCCATTCAGGTCACGACATGTCGTCCATGCCCGGAATGTCGCCGTCGGCCACGGCCCAGCCGGCTAAGCCGGACCAGGCCGCCCAGCCGGCTGCAGCGGCGCCTGCGCAGGACCATTCAGGTCACGATATGTCGGGCATGCCCGGCATGGCGCCGGCCGTCGACCCTCATGCGGGCCACGCCACGGCTGCGGATGCTGGTGCGATGTCCGAAGAGCAGGGGCCATTGCCGGTATCGGATGATCCGGTGGCCATCCCCGAGCCGCCCAAGGACTTTGCTGCCGACAAGGTCTTTGGCACGGCCGCCATGGCTCGAAGCCGCCAAGTGCTGGCTCTCGAGCACGGCGGCGCGCGAGTGTCTCAGCTGCGCGCCAACATTCTGGAATGGGCGCCTCAGTCGGGCAAGGACGGCTATCGTTGGGATGTCGAGGGCTGGTACGGCGGCGACATCAACCGGGTCGTCGTCAAGACGGAGGCCGATGGCCTGTTCGGCGGCAAGCTTGAGAAGGGCGAGGTTCAGCTCCTCTATTCCCGAGCGGTCGCCCGCTACACCGACGTTCAAGTCGGTGTTCGTCAAGACATCGGGGAGGGCGCCTCGCGCACCTATCTGACTGCGGCTTTCGATACGATGTTGCCGTACTGGTTCGAGATCGAGGGCGCAGCGTTCCTGTCCGACAAGGGCGACGCCTTCGCGCGGCTCGAAGGCAGCTACGATCTGCGGCTGACTCAGCGGCTGGTCTTGCAGCCTCGCGCCGAGCTGGAGTTCGCGGCGCAAGACGTGCCTCGTCAGGGCGTGGCGGCGGGGCTGACCGATGGCGAGTTTGGCCTGCGGCTGCGCTATGAGATCCGTCGGGAGTTTGCGCCCTATATCGGCGTTTCGCACGAGCGGCAGTTCGGTGGAACCGCTGATCTGGCCAAGGCGCTTGGTCGTTCCACGCGAGACACGACCTTCGTGGTCGGTTTGCGAGCCTGGTTCTAAGGTTTCCGCAGAGTCCCGTCCGGTCCAGCCTCCGGACGGGCCTTGCGTGAACAAAAAAAGGAGCGGCGATCCTTTCGGGTCGCCGCTCCTTTGCTTTGGGGCCTGGGGCTGGGAGGCTTAGTTGACCTTGAAGCTGACCTGGCCGGCCATCTTCTTGCCGTCGGCGCCGGCGGCCGTCCAGGCGACCTTGTAGCCACCGCTGGTCAGCGCGCTTTCGGGCGTGCCGATCAGGGTCATGCCGTCGGGCGAGACGGTGGTCTTCATGCCCATCTTCATGCCGTGCTCGGGCATGGAGAGCTGCAGGTTGGCGCCGGGCGCCAGCTTTTCGCTGAAGGTCAGGCTGACGGACTTGGTCGTCGCCACCACGGTGTTGGCGGCGGGGGCGGACTGGACGAGCTTGATTTCGGCGCTGGCGGCGGTGGCGAGCGCGGCACCGAGGATCAGAGCGGCGGCGGCCGCGACGGTGGAGCGATAGGTCATGGGGACTACCTCATGCGGGGGAACACTACCCTTCAATACGCAGGGATGGGTTGGGCCCCTCATGGCGGCGGGGCCAGGCGCGGCGGCGCGGTCTTATGCGTCTTGCGCAGGTGCGCCGTCCTCCTCGCGCCGGGCCGGATAGGCGGGATCCACGCCGATGGCGCCGATGTCCCTGAGGGGTTCGGGCACGACGGCGGCGTGGATGCCGCCATCGTCGATCAGGATGTTCTCGGGGTGACCAAGCTGGATGTAGCGGATCGCCTCGCTACGGGCGACGACCCGCTCAGCCAGGGTAGTGACGGCTTCCACGGTTTCGCCGCGATGTCTGGCGATGTCGGCCAGCAGGCGTTCGTACCAGTCGGGCTTGCCGGTGTTGATGTTCAGGTTGGCGGCGGACTGGATGCGGCCTCTGGCCGTAAAAGGACCGTCGGCCTTGTTGACTAGCCCATCGAGGATCTCGCTGGTGACGATCATCCGCTGCATGCCCGTGACGATCTCTGTCCAGTTGAGGACGCGGTGACGGGCCGCCAGGGCGTCGGGAATGAACGCGGCGAGCCGATAGAGAAAGCGAGCGATGAATTGGGCCGCTTCCTGCCCGCCCACGGGCAGCAGGGTCGCCATGACCGTGAGCGAGCCCATGGCCAGGAAGCCGTTGCCGACGGTGGCGTGCGAGGCCGCATCGGCGCCATGGGTGTCGCAGGCGCTGAGGAGCACGATCGGCGGGGGACGCACGCGACCGCGTAGGCTCCAGACGTCGAGCGGGGTGTCGCCGATCATCAGGGTGCTGACGCCATGGCCGTCGTCGAGCCAGCCGTGACCGTCGAACACCATCACCGCGCCCGTGAAGGCGTTGAGTTCGGCTTCGAACGCCTCGACCGTCGAGATGTGGACATGCTTGATTTTGAGCCTGTCAAGCTGGGGAGCCATCGCCTCAAGGGCCTTGGCCATCACGTTGCGCAAGGGGTCGTGCGGCAGGAACGAGGAGACGACGAGGATGTCCTGGACGGTCTGGGGCGCGACGGTCGTGGGCTGATTGGTGGCGAGCTCGCCGATCATCAGATTGCCGGGGGTGGCGTTGATGCGCGAGCACTGGTGGCGCAGCATCAGTGGCAGGCCGCGGATCGGCAGCCATTCGATCGGCGGATCGGCGACGATCTTCACCGGGCCTGTGACTTCGTTGTCGAGGAACGCCATGCGCTCTGGGCCCACGGCTTGGCTGAGCGCTTCCTGGATCTCCCCGAACAGGCGCCGGGCCTTGTGCTTGGACTCGGCCTTGTTGGATCGCACGCTACGGGCATAGGCCGACAGCAGGGGGTAGACGCGATTGACCGCTGGTCGCAGCCGCATGACCGCCGAGGTCGTCGATGCCGCCGCCAGGCCGACCGTCGCCATGAAGAGGTGAAGCTCGCCCTGGCGAACCCGCAGGGTCTCCTGGGCTGCGGCTGAGGCGAAGAACTGTTCCAGGTCAGGGCTCGTCATCAGAAAGCCGGACTGCTGCTGGAGCATTTTGACGACCTCGGCCGAGGCCCGGTCGGGCGCCTTGCGCCAGTCGATGCGCTGATAGGCCCAGCGAAACAGCGCCGGCTCGACCAGCCACAGCTCCGGGTGGACCAGGATCAGCCGGTGCATATTGTCGAGGCCGGCGCGATCGCGAGCGGCGAACACCGCGCGAAGAGTTTCCAGGGTCTTGGTGTCGTAGTCGGTCTCGGCGCGTCCTTGGAAGGGCTCGCCTTCCTCGAAGCTGCGGCCGGCCCGGGTCAGGGACATCTGGTCTCCGAGCAGCATGTTGTGGCCATCCATCTTCAGACCCGACGGCTCGGGCGCGCGCATGACGTAGTCGTCGAGCATGGCGGCGGCGAAGATACGCCGGCGCTCGTCGAGCTGATCGCCATGCGTCTGGAGCACCTGGCGCAGGTGCGCCACCAGGCGCTCCTCGTCGAACTCATCGGCCGCGACCGCGCCTTCGACCTTGGTTGAGCTCACATGGAGAGGTTTGATCGTCTGATGGGCGCGCCAGGCTTCGACACGGGCGGCGGTCGCGGGGTCTGCGGTAAAAGCGACGACGAAGTAGCCGAGCAGGCGCGCGGGAATCTGCTCGAGCGCGTCGATGTTCACCGGCGTCCAGGACAGCATGCGTGCGCCGCCCATGCGTTGGGAGATCAAGCCATCGATCGGGGCTTTGTTCTCGGCGATGTCGGCCGGCAGCGTTGCGAGCTGTTCGACAAATCCGATCAAGCCGGTCCAGCCGGCGGAAAAGCCTTGGAACGGAGAGGTGTCGTCCCCGTCGGTTTCGGGCAGGACGAGAACATAGCTGATCTTGAGCGGGTCTCTGGGCGGCACGGGCGGATCCTTCCTGGCCCAACCGTCTAGGTTTGAAACCGCCGTTTTCAAACGCTGGGCCGTCTGAAATCTGGGACCCGCTCCGGGGCTGGTCGGCGACGGCGCGCTGGCGTCAGTCCAGGAGTGGGCGAATTTAGTCGTCTCAACCTGGGCGGATCGAAAGGCTATACTTGAGCCAACGGCTCAGGCGCGGCCTGGCGCAGAAACCACGTTTGGCGTGAGGGGAAGTTCCCACGCCTGCGTAGATACAGATGAAAGCCAAGGGTTCGGCACATGAGCAATGATCTCGATCAAAAGCTGGCGGCGCTGTCGCGCCAGCCCCATCCCAGTCTCCACGGCTTGGAGGGGCAGGTCTGGCAGCGCATCGAGGCGATCCGCGGCCGTCGTGTCGCTTCACGCATGATGATGCCTCTGCGGGCTGCCTCCCTGGTCGGGGCGCTGGGACTGGGCTTGGTGGGCGGGCGTCTGGCAGCCAGCGCGGCCGAGCGGCCGGCGCCGGAGATTTCGGTGTTCTCGGTTGACGCCAAGCTGGCCCCGTCCACCCTGCTGGGCGGGCACTGAGATGCCGAGCTTTTCACGCGGCGCCGCGCTGACGGTGGTTTTGGCTCTGGTCGCGGGTCTGTTGGGCGGCTGGCTTGGGACCACCCGCCTGCTGGATCGGCGCGCGCCCGGCTCGGTGCATGAGATCGTCCACCATGAACTAAAGCTCAGCCCCGATCAGGAAAAGCGCCTGGAGGTGCTGGAACAGGATTTCTCGGTTCGGCGCAAAGCGCGTGAGGCCGAGTTGCGGGCGGCCAATGCTCAGCTGGCCGCCGCCATTCAGAGCAAGCACAGCTACTCGCCGGAGGTCGTTGCTGCGGTCGAGCGCTTCCACGTGGCGATGGGGGAGCTGCAAAAGGAGACTGTGCAGCACGTTTTGGAAATGCGTACGGTGCTGACGCCTGAACAGGCCAAGACCTTCGATCGTCGTGTCACCGAAGCTCTGACGAACGACGCGACGTGACCGAGCCGAGCAAGGCGGACGACGACAGCGCGTTAGCGCGTCGCGCCGCCGAAGGAGATGAACGAGCGTTCA